>DATKSN010000202.1:0-24185 GCA_035531595.1 Pirellulales bacterium
GCACTGGCGGACGCGTAGGCGATAGTTGCGGATCGTTTCATTCTCGTTTTCCAGGTCGAATCGAAGCATGTCTTCGGCTTTGTCGGAAGTCTTGACCGGCTTGGGCGTCACCTTCGGCATCCCTCCCAAATAATCGATTTGCTTGGCGATCATCAGGGCGTGCTGAAGCTCTTGCCCCGCGTGTATTTCCAACTCGGCGGCAATGTTCATGTACTGGGCGCCTTTGAGTACCTGCGAATAGACCACATAGGAAATGATGGCCTGGTATTCCCGTGCGAGGTCTTCATTGAGGAGCTCGACAAGGTCTTCACGCGTGACCGTGGGGGCGTTCTCGGAATCGAAATGTTTCGTCGCCATTTCTTTCTCCTGGTTGAGCGTTTCATGGGGAAATGGCTGATCCGGCATTTCCCATTGAGTGCCAGATCCTGAAAACGATCGGGACTCGGAATGCCCTATCTTAGCAGCGCCCCGCCTGGCGTCGATACATCTCAGCGAAAGACGCAAAACGCCGTTCAATCGTGGCAAGCCCACAGGCCGCGGCATCATCTCTGCTTCAGCACCTGCTGCTGCAGTTCGTCCGCCAGCCGCGTTAATTCCCCAATCGGCAGCGCAGCCCAACGAGGCGGGCATTCCCTGGCATGTGGTCTATCGGGCCAAGGCCATCGCCGGCGCCGTGGGCTATCGAAAGGGCTTCGGACCAGGAAGCCGTGTCTTTTGGCGTCTGGAGGAGCACAAAACAGCAGCCGAGGAGAACGAAGCGAGCGGCCTGCCGGAGCCAAAAGAGCCGGATTTCACCATAGAAAACGAGAATCCGGGGTTCAGCCACGGAGCGGATCGCGACACGTTTTCCGAACCGCAGTCGCCCGTCGAAATGCCGACGGATTTGGGGTCCGAGGGTCGGAATTCGGGATTCAAGGCGGCCGACGAGGCCGACCCCCTCCCCACCGACCGCTTGAACCCGCGAATTGAGGAGATCAAGAGCGCGGCCGAACCCATCCGGATGCCCTGGGGCAAGTACGAAGGCGCCCCCGTCGAGGAT
Source organism: Pirellulales bacterium (assembly GCA_035531595.1). Lineage (GTDB taxonomy): Bacteria > Planctomycetota > Planctomycetia > Pirellulales > JAICIG01 > DATKSN01. The sequence goes on from DATKSN010000202.1 coordinate 1,040, forward strand.
CTGCAACACCATTACCTACCTTAAGGAGGTGTTGCGCGTGGATCTTTGGCAATTTGGTTATGAATTGTAACGGCAGGACTGGGCGGACTGGGCCGCTGCCCGGTACGCCGTTGGCGCATGCTCCACGCCAACGGCGTACCGCCGGTGGTGGGGGTGCTACGCCCGCGTCCTGGCCGGGCTCGACGGCGGCCGCGCGGCCTGGCGCGGCTTGCAGATCCTTAACCAGCTTGGCGTCACGCGGGGAACGCTCGAAGCGTGAGCGATGCGCGCCAAGCCAACCAAGCCAACCAAGCCAACGGACTTCGTTGACACCCTTTGCGGCGGCCCATAAAATCGCGGCGGCCCGTTGTAGGGCAAGGACTGTCGCGTTGGGGCCTGTAGGGAACGCCCTCCGTGGTGTTCCGAGCAGTTGGTGCGACGTCGTCTGGGCAGGACACGGAACGCCACGGAGGGCGTTCCCTACAGAGTTCGAGCGTTTCCGAGGAACCCACGATGGCCAGCGAATCGAGTGGTTCGATCGACACGGTGATGCGGGAAGAGCGGCTTTTTCCGCCGTCGCCCGAATTCGCCGCCCAGGCGCGGATCGGCTCGGCGGCCGCCTACGAGGCGCTGTGGCGTGAAGCCGCTGACGACATCGAGGCCTTTTGGGGCAAGCTGGCGGGCGAGCTCCATTGGTTCCGGCCCTACGATAAGGTTCTGGAGTGGAACGAGCCGTTCGCGCAGTGGTTCGTCGGCGGCAAGACGAATGCGGCTTACAATTGCCTTGACGTCCACCTGGGCACCGCGCGTGCCAACAAGGCCGCCCTGATCTGGGAAGGCGAGCCGGGCGATACGCGCGTGCTGACCTACCAGATGCTGCACCACGAGGTCTCGAAATTCGCCGGAGTTCTGGCGAGTTTGGGGGTCGGCAAGGGTGACGTGGTTTCGATCTACCTGCCGATGGTGCCCGAATTGGTCGTCGCGATGCTGGCCTGTGCCCGGATCGGCGCCATCCACTCGGTGATCTTCGGCGGCTTTTCGGCCGAGGCGATCGCCGACCGCAACCAGGACGCCAAGGCGAAGCTGATGATCACGGCCGACGGCGGCTGGCGGCGCGGGGCGACGGTCCCGCTCAAGGCCAACGTCGACGAGGCCCTGCAGAAGTCGCCCACGGTGGAAAAGTGCGTTGTCGTGCGCCGGCTGGGAAACGAGGTGGCCATGCGCCCCGGCCGCGACCTCTGGTGGCACGAACTGATGGAATCCGCTTCGGGCGGCCACGCGGCCGTGCGGCTCGACAGCGAACATCCCCTGTTCATCCTCTACACCAGCGGCTCGACCGGCAAACCCAAGGGGATCAAGCACAGCACGGCCGGCTACGCCCTGTTCGCCAAGAAGACGACCGAGTGGGTCTTCGACCTCCGCGACGAGGACATTTTCTGGTGTACGGCCGACTGTGGCTGGGTCACGGGGCACAGTTACGTCGTTTATGGCCCATTGGCCTGCGGCGCGACGGTGCTGATGTATGAAGGCGCCCCGAATTGGCCTCGCGAAGATCGTTTCTGGCAACTGATCGAGAAATACCAGGTGACGATCTTCTACACCGCGCCCACGGCGATCCGGGCGTTCATCAAGTGGGGCGATCATTGGGTCGAGAAGCACGACCTGTCGAGCCTCCGGCTGTTGGGTACGGTAGGCGAAGGAATCAATCCCGAGGCCTGGATGTGGTATCACCGCAAGATCGGCGGCGAGCGCTGTCCGATCGTGGATACCTGGTGGCAGACCGAAACCGGCGGGATCATGATGAGCCCGCTGCCCGGCGCGACGGCGACAAAGCCCGGCAGTTGCGCCAAGCCGTTGCCAGGGATCGTGCCGGCGGTCGTCGACGAGCTCGGGCGGCCGGTCGAGCCAGGCCAAGGCGGCTGGTTGGTGATCACCAAGCCCTGGCCGGGCATGTTGCGCGGCATCTGGGGCGACGCGGTGCGGTACAGCGAGCAGTATTGGTCGAAGGTTCCGCACCACTACCTGGCCGGCGACAACGCGCGGTGCGACCGTGACGGCTACTACTGGATCATGGGGCGAATCGACGACGTGCTGAACGTGTCGGGGCACCGCTTGAGCACGATCGAGATCGAAAGCGCCTTGGTGAGCCATCCGAACGTGGCCGAGGCGGCGGCCGTGGGCCGGCCCGATCCGCTCAAGGGCGACGCCGTGGCGGTGTTCGTCACGCTCAAGTCCGGTGAGGCGGGCGACGCGCTGCGCGAGGAGCTGCGCAGGCACGTCCGAAAGGAAATCGGCGCGTTGGCCCAGCCCGACGACATCCGCTTCACCAACGCCCTGCCAAAAACCCGTAGCGGAAAGATCATGCGCCGCCTGCTGCGCGACGTCGCCGCCGGCAAGGCCACCGTCGGCGACACCACGACGCTGGAGGATTACAGCGTGCTGGCGAAGCTGCGCGGCGAAGAGGAATAACGCGGATCATTTAGCCTTGTTCCCATGCTCCGCCGACCCGCTGCGCGGGTGCCCCGAACACATCTTCGGCCGCTCCGCGGCCCCGATACGACCGAGCCCCGATGGCAACGGGGACGCGGAGCGTCCGGGGAGCCGTTCCCACGCGGAGCGTGGGAACGAGTAACCGCCCCTACCGCTGAAGCAGCCGGTAGGCGAACGCGCCGAGCGTGTTGCGCCGGCGCGTGAGCAAAAAGCGGGTCTGGAGAACCGGTGAAAAGCGGTAGCCGTCGGCATCCGGCGGCATCGGCTCGTAGCCGTCGGCGCCGCGGACGAGGAGTTGAAAATCGATCCCATATCCACGGGCGTCAATCAGCCAGTATTCCGGGATACCGGCCTTGAAGTATTTTTCGCGCAACAACTTGGTGTCCTTGCCAACCGAACTGGGGCTGACGATCTCGACTACCAGATCCGGTGCGCCGACGATTTCGACGAAATTGCCGCTGCCGGGCACCCACTCGGAAGCTTTGACGCGGCCCGCCCGCTGCGCCTCGAAGCTGCAAAACACCACGTCCGGCTCGGTCGCCAAATCGGCATCGGGGCAAACCAGCATCATGCTGTCGGTGTACAGATCGCCCAGGTCTCGCTCATCAATCAGCGGGACAAGCCTCCCAACGACTTGGGCCTTCGGCTTACCGTGAAACTCCACGTTCTCCGGGCTCATCTCGACCTCGACGTTGCCGCTGATGTACGAGACGTGCAGTTTCTCGGGGAAATCGTCCGCATGGACCCATTCCCGGAATTTTTGCAGACTGGCGACGTCGGCGGGCACGCGCAGGCGACCATCGATGATAATACCGCTCATGGATCACTCGTCGTCACGAGAGAGAGGGGGCTATCGAGGCTCGCCGACTCCGATTCGGTTCAAGATGACCCGCGCGGCCTCGTGCGAGGGCGAGGTGGCGGAAAGGGCGGGGTTCTTCTGCATTTCATGGTGCCGGCCCATGGCGGCGGCCAGTCCGTCGGCGATGGCCAGCCGCAGGTCGAGGTGCCGCAGCAGCGGCTCGCCCTCGGGATGGGCCTTGATTCCCTTGATGATGAAATTGATCTGGCTCGTTTGCGCGCCCCCCTTCTTGCGGCAGACTTCGACGAGATCGCTCAACCAATGGCTTGGAGCCTGAACTTCAACTTGATTCATGGCGATTTCCTGATGCTGGATGGTGCCCCCCGGACCAGCATTCAGTCTACCAGAAAGGTCGCAATCAAGTAACGGGAAAAACACTCGCGGCGGGAATCGCGGGGATTGCAAAGGCGGCGTCCACTATGCTATCACGGAACGAGGCCAGGAAAGAGGCGTTAGGCGATAGGCGTTAGGCGTTATACTGCACCCGGCCAAGAATGAGACATTCACGGTGGCTGGGGCAGAGCCTAAGCGATGCCCCGGTCGCCCATCTATACTGCACGCGGCCGAGAATGAGACGTTCACGGTGGCTGGGGCAGAGCCTAAGCGATGCCCCGGTCGCTATGTAGCCGGGGCATCGCTTACGCTCTGCCACCAGCCACCACTTCGTCGTGACAAGATGTCTCATTGTCGGCCGCGTGAAGCATCATTGTCGGCCGCGTGGAGTATAATCGTGGCGAACGATGATCAGGAGTCAGCGGCGATGAGCGACGAACCTTGGTACAAAGACGGCTTGCGGTTTCAATGCACACAATGCGGCGACTGCTGCACCGGCGCGCCAGGTTATGTTTGGGTGAACCAAGAAGAAATCGATGCGTTGGCTCGGAAGCTCGGCGTCGACGTGGCCGATTTTGAACGTAAGTATGTGCGCCAGGTGGGGGTGCGCCGCAGCCTGATTGAATTCGACAACGGCGATTGCGTGTTTTTCGACGGCCAGGCGCGAAAATGCACAGTTTACGACGCCCGACCCAGGCAATGCCGCACATGGCCATTTTGGCGTTCCAATGTCAACAGCCCCGAAGCCTGGGAGCAAACTTGCCAGGTTTGCCCAGGTAGCGGCCAAGGGCCCCTCGTACCCCTCGAACAGATCGTCTACCAAGTCCAACAACTCCGTCTCTAACCCGGAGGATTCAGTGTCTCCGCCGGGGCATCGCTTAGGCTCTGCCCCAGCCCGGATTATTCATGGTCCCGTAGCTGGCTTCGCAAGAAGTCAGGCCGTGGACACGAGTTACGCCAGAATTCTTGCGAATTCTGCTACAGCACAGTGCGCGAGTTCCTCCCCGGACCATGAATAATCCGGGCCAGCCACCGTGAATGTCCGGTTGCCCGGATTGCGACGGTTTTTGGAAATAACTGGAGTTTGACGGTTGTAGTGCCGATTTACGTGCCTGGCGGAACGAATCACTCGAACCACGGAGCTGGCAGCGTCACGAACCGAGAAAAGTAGCCCAGGGTGAGTTTTCACCGTAAGCCTTTTCAAAACGCGACGTTACGGCAATCGGCCTTGGTTCTTGTGACGTAAGCTCTTTGGCAATTTGAAGTTAGTCACAATTGTACCTCCTCTTTCGTTCATGCGAGTTGAGGAGCGATGGCGTTGGTTCGCGGTCGCTGGCAAGCGTGCCGGCAAGCGAATGAGCTTGACACTAGTGCTTATGGCACCTACACTTGGAGCGTGACCTGCTTTGTCCGAGGGTTCGCTGGAATGGCTGTGAAACCCTCAATTCACGGGAGAGCCGAGTCGTGACCAAGAAAGAAATCGTCAAGACCATCTCGGAAGAAATCGGGCTGACGCAACTCAAGACGAAGGAGATCGTGCAGAAGACGTTCGATGCCATCGTCGAGACGCTGGTCGAGGAAAAGCGCATTGAATTGCGTAATTTCGGCGTTTTCGAGGTCAAGAAGCGTGCTGCTCGGAAGGCCCGTAATCCGCGAACCGGCGACAAGGTGTACGTTCCCGAAAAGTTTGTGGTCACGTTCAAGCCGGGCAAGGAAATGGAAGAACGGGTTCGTCAACTGGAACGGCAAGCTGCGGCGGCCGTGGCCCAGAAAACCAATACCGCCAAGACCAACGCGGCGCTCGCGGCAACGGCCCGCGGCGTTTCACCACGCGGGGCCCATGTGCCCGAAACACTAGTCGCACCAGCAGGTTACAGCGCCAACCCAGACACCTCCGGTTGACCGGCGTGCCCAACAGGCATGCTGTTGGCCGTCGAGAACCGAATTCGATCGCACCCAAAGCCGCCCAACCGCCTTGGGCCGGATGACCTTTCCCGCGCTACAAATCACGTTTTGAATGGTTATCGAGCTGGCTCACGGGCCAGCGTGGCACGGATGCCCGATGAAGCTGCGCGTCCCCGCGCATTGGGGGCGGCGCGGGTTCGTCTTTGGGAGGAGTTGAGTCATGCGCAACCTGTTATTGGCGGCACTGATCGGGCTTTCCCTCGGCTCCTGCGCGGGGTGCATCGTCCCGGCCTATTCGGCCGACCCGGTGCGGCGCACCCAACAGTTGATTTGGTCGTCGGAAGACCTGCGGCACTTCCTCGACGAGTGGGAGCGGATTTGGATGCTCGACCAGCCGTCGCACTTGACGCCGTACCGCACACACGGTGGCCTCATCTAGTGGCTTCCTCCGCCGTCGATTTGGAGATTCAACTCGGCCGCTTGCGGCTTCCCAACCCGATCCTCGTGGCCTCGGGCACCTTCGGCTACGCGCGCGAGATGGCCGGGCTGGTCGACTTGAGCCGCCTGGGCGCGATCATCCCGAAGACGATCACCATGCAACCGCGGCCGGGCAACGCGCCCTGGCGAACCGTGGAGACCGCCGGCGGGATGTTGAACTCGATCGGCCTCGACAACGACGGCATCGAGCACTTCATCGCGGCGCACCTCCCCTACCTCGGCTCGCTGGGAGCGCCGGTCATCGTCAGCATCGCGGGCCGCACGCTCGACGACTTCGTTGAGTTGGCCGCCCGGCTCGACGGACGGCCCGGCGTGTCGGCCTTGGAACTCAACGTGTCGTGCCCCAACGTCTCAGGTGGCGTCGACTTCGGAACCGACCCGGAACTTTGCCGGCGCGTGGTGGCCGGAGTACGCGGCGCTTGTGGGTTGCCGGCGCTGGTGAAGCTCACGCCCAACGTGACCGATATCGTCACGATCGCTCGTGCCGCCGAGGACGGCGGGGCCGACGCGATCTCGCTGATCAACACCGTTTTGGGCATGGCCATCGATTGGCGCCGGCGCCGGCCGCTTTTGGGCAATGGGCTGGGCGGATTGAGCGGGCCGGCGATCAAGCCGATCGCGCTGCGGGCGGTGTACCAGGTGGCCCAGGCGGTCACGATTCCGCTGGTCGGCATCGGCGGCATCGCCTCGATCAACGATGTGATGGAGTTCCTGCTGGCCGGCGCCGCGGCCGTGCAACTGGGCACCGTGAATTACTATCGGCCCACCGTCTCGATGGAAGTGCTCGACGCGTTGCCCGACGCGCTGGCCGAACTGGGCGCAACGTCGGTGCGGGAAGTCGTCGGAACTCTGCGGTCGGCGCCGTGGCGTCCCGCCGCGCAAGTCGCCGAAACGCGAGATCTTGTCGCCAACGTCCACGCCGTCGCTCCAAACGCCGACGAAGATCATCGTCGATTGTACCGGGGCGCGAGCGGCCAGATGGCGGTGCTGTCGGAGTTCTTGTACCGATCCATCAATGTCGCGGTGCCGGAGGTGGATGTCGGTGACGACGTTTTTGTCGTACGCGAACGAGACGAGACGGTCCTTCGGGTTCAAGTCAAGCATTCCAAGGCCGAGGACCAGCAGAATGGGAGTTACGTCGCCCAGTTCAACTTGCCTTGGGAGCAGTTCGACCGGCCGGATGACACGCCGCCGTTGGTTTATGTCCTCGCCGTGCGGCGCCAGAGCAACGACAACGGCCGCTGGTCCGACTTCATCGTGATTCGCCGCTCGGTACTCCGGCGGATTCAAGCCGACTACGCCGTGGGTTCGGTCAACACAGACCAAGCGGGCAATCCATCGGGACTCAAGCTGCGTTTCGTATTCACCCAAGGGGATGTGAGGGCGAAGGGAAATTACAGTTTCCAGTCGTTTCGGAATGCTTTTGAGCCGTGGCCCCCGCCGCTGAGACCTGTGCCAGCGATTCGCCGAAAACCTGGCTCGCAACCGGATCAATGACCCGATAACCTCCCAACTGCTCGATCTGCTGTTCCGACAAACCGGTCAGTATGATGGCGACATGATCCCAAATCGCTCCGTGCGTCGTTTCGAAATCGAATCGGGTATATGTGGAAAGGAACACGTTGGGGACAAGGCTTGTCTGTGGGAAGCTCTTGAGGACCAACTTGTGGGTCGTCGGGCTTAAGCTGTACGTGCAGCCGTCGCTTCTGCGGCTGACGAGAATTTCAAGCGGACCAAGAGGCCCGGGGACCGGCTCGACGTTCGGTATCGGGTAAACTTCCCAATTCTCATTTTCGGTTTCTTGTCGCACCGCGACGGCAAACGCCTGCGCGTCGGCTTCGTGTCTCCAAGCATGGAGCCACCGTTTCCCAGTCGCGGGGTCTACGACCCGTGGCGTATTTGCGACGTTGACGCCATTCTTTTCCAAAACGCGAACGTATCCCTCAAATTCATAGTCACGCGTCCCGCCCGGAAGTCCAACCGTGAACGTCATGGCAAGTTACTCCTGGGTTTCAAGGGCAGGGCTGAAAAGCCACCCGCTCGCTTGATTATAACTTCCCACGCGGCCGGGTAAACCGCATTTGAACCCCGTCCGGCTTGATTCTTTCCGGCCGTCGCCTACGATCATGGTTATTTGCAGGAAATCGACCCATGCGCGTGCTCTCCGGCATTCAGCCGACGGGAAGGTTCCATTGGGGGAACTACTTCGGCGCGATCCGCCAATATATCGACTTGCAGGACGGCAACGAAGCCTACTACTTCATCGCCAATCTACACGCTCTGACCACAATCCGTGACCCCAAGCAACTCGAACAGCTTACGTTCGACGCGGCCATCGACCTGCTGGCACTGGGGCTTGATCCCCAGCGGGCGACCCTGTTCGTGCAGTCGGACGTGCCCGAAGTCTCGGAACTCTGTTGGCTTCTGATGACCGGCACGCCCGTCGGGCTTCTGGATCGCTGCCACGCCTACAAGGACAAGAAGTCGAAGGGGTTGCCGGCCGACGCCGGGTTGTTTACTTACCCCGTGTTGATGGCCGCCGACATCCTGCTCTACGACGCCGAGGTGGTGCCCGTGGGCGAGGACCAGCTTCAGCACATCGAGGTCTGCCGCGATATCGCCGCCAGCTTCAACCACCATTTTGCTCCGACCTTCGTGCTGCCCAAGGGGAAGGTGCTCGAAGCGTCGGCCAAGGTGCCGGGCACCGACGGCGAAAAGATGTCGAAAAGCTACGACAACACGCTGAATGTCTTCGAGGATCCCAAGACGTTGCGGAAAAAGATCATGCGGATCACCACCGATTCGCGGCCCATGGACCAACCCAAGGAGCCGGAGAGCGACCATCTTTTCCAGCTTTATTCGCTCTTGGTCGGCCAGGCCCAGCGCGACGAGATGGCGGCGCAATATCGTCGCGGCGGCTTCGGGTACGGACAGGTGAAACAGGCCCTGGCCGACGTCGCCGACGTGTTCTTCGCCGAACCGCGCAGGCGCCGGGCCGAGTTGGCGGCGGACGGAGAAAAAGTCCGCCAGATCCTCTCGGAGGGCGCCGCGCGGGCCCGCGCGAAAGCCCGCGATGTCCTGCGGCGGGCGCAGCGCGCCTGCGGCGTGCGACGAGGCTGAAGGAGAAAGGAGAGAGGGACAGGGAGAAAGTGAGCGACGGACGAATGATTCACGACAACGGACAAGGGACGACGGACCCCAGACAACCGACTCGTCACGTTCTCCTTTCTCCTTTCTCCTTTCTCTTTGTTTCCTCGCGCTGGCAGGCGGCCGCGGCGGCGGCCTGGGTTCCCTGGGCGCTGCTGGCCGGCGCCGCGATGGGTTGGCTTGCCGCGCGGGTACAGCCCTACTTCGCGCCTCTGGTCGTGTTTCCGGTGCTGGTTGGTTTGCTGTTGTCCATGGCGCTCATCGCGGGCCTGCGCGTGTGCTCGTTGGCCCACGCGCCCACCACGTTCGCGGGCGCGGTGTTGGCGGCGGTTCTGGCGGTCGGCGGACAACATTACTGGAGCTACCGCGCGGCATGCGATGCCCAGGCCGGCGCCCAGGCCAATCTCGACAAAGCCCGGCGGGCATTTCCCGATCTGGCCAACCGCTTGATGTCGCCACCACCGCCCGCGGGCACGGTCGAGTACCTGCGCGCGGAAGCGGACCGCGGGCGCAAACTGTTTGGCCATCGAGTCCGCGGGAGGGGCCTGTGGAGTTGGTGGGCCTTGGAAGCGGTGCTGGTGTTCGTCGCCGCGATCCTGCCCCTTGTTTGGGCCTTGAGGCGGCCGTACTGCATCCGCTGCCACAGTTGGCACCGCGCCAGCCGCAGCGGCCGGGTCTCGGCGGCCGTCGCGTCCGAGTTGGCCCATCGCTGCGGGCTGCCTTGTCCCAAATCCGCGGGCGGCGGCGCTTTCCGTTTACTCACCTGCCGATCGGGGTGCGGCCCGTCGCTATTCGAGCTATCATGGGCGGACGGGGGCGAAACCGGCCGCGCCTGGCTCGACGCCGACGCGCGCCGCGTCGTCGCCGCGGTGCTCGACCGCGATACCCTGAACTCTGAACCCTGAACTCTGAACTCTGAACCCTTCATGAACGTCCTTGGGATCGGCACCGACATCATCGAATGCCTTCGGATCGCACACATGATCGAACGGCATGGCGAACTGTTCATCAACCGGGTCTATACGCCGCACGAGATCCGATATTGCCAGAGTCGCAAGCAGGCGACGCAGCACTTCGCCGGCCGCTGGGCGGCCAAGGAGGCGATCCTCAAGGCGCTGGGGACGGGCTGGCGCAAGGGGATCAGTTGGCGCGACATCGAAGTACGTAACAATGCCAGCGGCAAGCCCGTCGTCGGCCTCCGAGGAGGGGCCCGCGACATGGTCGAGAAGGTCGGTATTCGCGAAATGCTCGTCAGCATCTCCCACTGCCGTAGCCACGCGACGGCGTACGCCCTGGCATTGGGGACTGAGGAACCGCGGAACCTGGGGGAGAGGCGATGAGCCGCGTTTTCGACGTCCGTGCCGCTTGTCCGTCAATAACCGATCGTCTGCTCATGTCGCGGCGTCAGCCGCGGGTGGTATGACGTGCCAACAGAAAAGGGACTGCGGGTTTATGCGAATCGATGGTCGATGGCGGTGTCTCACAACGGCGCCCCTGGAATCCAATCGGTCCCCGCCAGCGGCAACTTGGCCATGGCGGCGGACTCGACCGTGAGCGCGACGAGGTCTTCACGCTCCAAGTGATGCACGTTCGACTTGCCGCAGGCCCGCGCCAACGTCGTCAGTTCCATGTTCATGACGTTCAGATAGTTCCGCAGCCGCCGCGCGCCTTCGTCCGGTTCCAGCCGCTGTTCGAGCTGGGGGTCTTGCGTCGTGATCCCCACGGGGCAGCGGCCTGTGTGGCAATGGTGGCAAAAGCCGGGCGAAGTGCCCAGCCGCTCGTAATCGGCCGTGACGTCGGTTCGATGCCGCCGAGACCCATATTCGTGGCTGTTGCACCTCAGCGCCATCAGCACCCCCTGGCCCACGGCCACGGCGTCGGCCCCCAAGGCCAGCGCCTTGGCCACGTCGGCCCCGCTGCGAATTCCGCCCGAGATGACCAGTTGCACGGTCCCGACGACGTTCATCTCCTCGAGCGCCTCGACGGCCTGCCGCAGCGCGGCCAGGGTGGGAATGCCGGCGTGCTCGATGAACACCTGCTGTGTGGCCGCGGTGCCTCCCTGCATGCCGTCGATCACGATCACGTCGGCTCCCGACTTGACGGCCAGCTTCACGTCGTCTCGCACGCGTGAGGCGCCCATTTTCACATAGACGGGCAGGCGCCAATCGGTGATCTCGCGCAGCTCGGCGATTTTGATCGCCAGATCATCGGGTCCGGTCCAGTCGGGGTGCCGGCAGGCCGAGCGTTGGTCGATGCCCGCCGGCAGCGTTCGCATGCCCGCCACGCGCTCGCTGATTTTTTGTCCCAACAACATCCCGCCGCCGCCCGGCTTGGCGCCCTGGCCGATCACCAACTCGATCGCGTCGGCCCGGCGCAAGTCGTCGGGGTTGAAGCCGTAACGCGAGGGCAGGCACTGGTAAACGAGTGTCTTGGACGACTGCCGCTCCTCGGGAGTCATGCCTCCGTCGCCGGTGGTGGTCGACGTGCCCACCGCGGTCGCCGCCCGGCCGATCGCCTCCTTGGCGTGGGCCGACAGCGCGCCGAAACTCATGCCCGCGACCGTGATCGGAATCGCCAACTCCACCGGTTGCTTGGCGAACCGCGTTCCCAAAATCGTCTTGGTCAGGCACTTTTCCCGATATCCCTCCAGCGGGTAGCGCGACAGCGACGCGGTGAGAAACACCAGGTCGTCGAACGTCGGCAGCCGGCGCTTGGCCCCCAGCCCGCGGATGTCGTACAACCCGTGCTCGGCCGCCTGCTCGATGTAGGCCAGCACATGCCGGTTGAAGGTCGAGCTTTCTTCGAGGTCGTGCATTGGCATTGTTGTGTACTTCACGCGGCCGACATTGAGACATTTTGCCACGAGAAAATGGTGGTGGCTGGTGGCAGAGCGTAAGCGATGCCCCGGCTGGATAGCGACCGGGGCATCGCGTACGCTCCGCCCCAGCCACCGTGAATGTCTCATTCTCGACCGCGTGAAGTATAACAAAAATCCGTCTGTCTCGCCACTGCGGACGTGGTGTCCCCCTTGCGAACCGACCCCAATCAGGCTAGCATTCCCTGTGTCGTCACGTTTCGCAGACCCCTACGCTGAAACAACCCGATGCTCGCGGAAATCGATCCCCAAACCGTCACCGCCTTTTTGCGGATGTACGTCTTCGTACTGGCCGGCTTCGTGGGCTACCAGGTGATCACCCGCGTGCCGCCGCTGTTGCACACGCCCCTGATGTCGGCCACCAACGCGATTTCGGGCATTTCCCTTGTTGGGTCGCTGGTGATCGCGGGCAAGGGTGGTGACCACATGGCGAGCACGATCTTGGGCTTCGTGGCCGTCACGGCGGCCATGATCAACGTCGTGGGCGGCTTCATGATCACCGACCGGATGCTGAAGATGTTCAAGCGCCACGAGCGGACCAAGCCTTGAAGCCGACGCTGTTTCTCCAAACTCTGCTGCTGGCGGCTGACGCCTCGAAGGCGCCCGGCTCCGCGCGCTGGGAAGATTTGCTCATCCAGGCGACCTATCTGGCCGCTTCGGTACTGTTCATCTTCGGCCTCAAGGGGCTCACGAACCCGGCCAAAGCGCGCCGAGGCATGCAACTGGCCGCGGTCGGCATGCTGGTGGCGGTGTTGGGAACGCTGTTGGACCAGCACATTGTGACCTATACCTGGATCATCACGGGCATGGTCATCGGCTCCTTGATCGGCGCGGCGATTTCGATCTGGATGCCGATGACCGCCGTGCCGCAGCGGACGGCGATTTCGCACGCCTTCGGCGCCTTGGCCGCGACGATGGTGGGCATCGCCCACTTTCACGATCCCGGCTCCGAAGCAACGCGCGGCAGCGTCGAAATGACGGCCTTGGGCTTTGAAGTGCTTTTCGGCTCGCTGACGATCACCGGCAGCTTCATGGCCTTCGGCAAGCTGCAAGGCTTCATCCCCAGCCAGCCGATCACCTACAAGGGCCAGAACGCCTCGAACATCGGCCTGTTCGTGGTCGCGTTTCTGCTGTTCCTCTACCTGATCTTCAACCCCGACCCGGACGATCTGGATCACGGCCGGTACACCGCGGTGGTCTTCTACATGATGGCGCTGCTGGGCCTGGCCGTGGGCGTGCTGATCGTGCTACCGATTGGGGGGGCCGACATGCCGGTGGTGATTTCGCTGTTGAACTCCTACGCCGGGCTGGCCTCGTCGGCCACCGGCTTCGCCTTGCAGAACAACGTGCTGATCATCGCCGGCGCGTTGGACGGCGCCAGCGGCTTTCTGCTTTCGATCTTGATGAGCAAAGCCATGAACCGCTCGTTCGCCAACGTGATTTTCGGGGCCTTTGGCGGCGGCGAGGCGACGGCGGGGAAAGCCGCTTCGACCGAGGGCTTGACCGTCAACTCGATCTCGGTCGACGACGCCGCGCTGCAACTGGCCTACGCCCGGCTGGTGATTGTCGTGCCGGGCTACGGCATGGCGGTGGCCCAGTGCCAGCACCAGGTGCGCGAACTGGCCGAGTTGATCGAGAAGAAAGGGGGCGAGGTGAAGTACGCCATCCACCCCGTGGCGGGCCGGATGCCAGGGCACATGAACGTGCTGTTGGCCGAGGCGAACGTACCCTATGACCGGCTCTATGATATGGACGACATCAACGGCGAGTTCCCGCGCGCCGACGTGGCCTTGATCATCGGGGCCAACGACGTGGTCAACCCCGCCGCGCGCAACGACCGTTCCAGCCCAATCTACGGCATGCCGATTCTCAACGCCGACGCGGCCCAGCGGATCATCGTGCTCAAGCGAAGCATGAGCCGCGGTTTCTCGAACATCGAAAACGACATCTTCTTCAACGCCAAGTGTTCGCTGTTGTTCGGCGACGCCAAAAGCTCGCTGACCCAGTTGATCGGGGCGGTGAAAAATGTTTGATTAGCCCAGATTATTCATGGTCCGGGGAGGAACTCATGCACCGTGCTGTGGCAGAATTCGCAAGAATTCTGGCGCAACTCGCGTCCACGGCCTGACTTCTTGCGAAGCCAGCTACGGTTGCCTCTTTCCGGCACTCTCAGCCCGCGCTCGTTGTCCGTCCTACGCGATAATCTCCCGCACGATCTCTCCGTGGACGTCGGTCAATCGGAAATCGCGGCCGGCGTGGCGGTAGGTGATCCGCGTGTGGTCCAGCCCCAGCAGGTGCAACATCGTCGCGTGCAGGTCGTGGAAGTGGACCTTGTTCTCAACGGCGTAGTAGCCGTAGTCATCGGTGGCGCCGAACGTGACGCCGGGCTTGACGCCGCCGCCGGCCAGCCAGACCGTGAAGCCGTGCGGGTTGTGGTCGCGGCCGTCGTCCCCTTGGGCCGTCGGCGTGCGGCCGAACTCGCCCGCCCACAGCACCAGCGTGTCTTCCAGCAATCCGCGGGCCTTGAGATCCTGTATTAGCCCGGCGATCGGCCGATCGACTTCCAGCGCGTTCTTGGCGTGGTCGTTCTTCAAGTTGCCGTGCTGGTCCCACTTGTAACTGTGCGTGATCTGCACGAACCGCACGCCCCGCTCGGCGAACCGGCGGGCCATCAGGCACTGGCGGCCGAAGTTGCGCGTCGTGGGGTCATCGAGCCCGTACAGCCTGTGCGTGGTCTCCGTCTCGCCGCCGATGTCCTGCAACTCCGGCGCCGCGGCCTGCATGCGGAAGGCCAACTCAAACGACTCAATCCGCCCTTCCAGGGCCTGATCGGAACCCGTGCGGCCGAGCTGCTCCTGGTTGATCGACCGAAGCAGGTCGAGCTCCGCCCGCTGAACGTCGCGTGGCGTGTCGCGGTTGTCGATGAAGGGGATGCGGGCCTGATCCGAGGCGACGCTGGCATTGCCCAACGGCGTGCCCTGATAAACGGCGGGCAGGAACGCCGAACTCCAGTTGTTCACGCCGCCATGCGTGAGCGTGGGGCAGATCGTGATGAAGCCCGGCAGGTCTTCGTTCTCGGTCCCCAGCCCGTACGTGATCCACGAGCCCATGCTCGGCCGCACGAACGTATCGCTACCCGTGTGCAACTCCAACAGCGCCCCGCCATGCCGCGAATTCGACCCGTGCATGGAATGGATGAAGCAGAGATCGTCGGCCACGCCGGCCACATGCGGAAACAGCTCGCTGACCCACACGCCCGCCTGACCGTATTGCTTGAACGCAAACGGACTTCTGAGCAGATTGCCGGTGCTTGACGAGACGACGCGGGGCCTGGCGAAGGGCAACGGTTTGCCGTGATCGCGTTCCAACAGCGGCTTGTAATCGAACGTATCGACCTGCGACGGGCCGCCGTGCATGAACAGGAAAATCACACGCTTGGCCTTGGCGGCGAAGTGGCCGCGGCGCGAGGCCAGGGGGGAGGAAATCGCGGATTGCGGATTGTGGATTGCGGATGGGTCGTCGGCCGTGGACGCGTCGGCCAGCAGGCCGGCCAGCGCGAGGCCGCCGAAGCCGGCGGCGGAAACGCGCAGCAACTCGCGGCGCGTGAAGACGGGCGTGAATCGGTTGCAGGGGCAGGTCATGCGGATGGTCGCCTTTGAATCATCGGACGATCTTGAACCGTTCGCCGTTCAGTCGGCCGCTATAATTTTCCCGGACCCATTCTTGTTCGAGTATCATCGTTACACCTCTGGCTTGTGTCGCCCTCGCCGCACTCCTGCTCGCACGGTACGGTTTATTATACCCGTCCCACCCGCTCGCGGACATAACCAGCCCGCGGAAAATCGGCGTGGCCAATGGGCCACTCTTCATTGGTCGTGTTTTGCGGGACTTTTTCGATGCGTTCCGTCGCGCCGAAATCGAAGCCTTGACTGCTGGCTTTCAGCAAGCCGACCGGTCATAATCATCGGTCGGCTCGCAACGCCGTTCCGCAACCGAATGAGCGGCGATCGTCAGCCATGGGTCGGGGTGTTTTTTACCGATGAAACCCGAGACGCCTCATTTCCACGGCCATCGCGATCGTCTCCGCGCGCGCTTTCTGAAGACCGGCGTCGAGGGACTCGCCGACTATGAAGTCGTTGAACTACTCCTCACCTTGGCGATTTCGCGTTCGGACGTGAAAAAGCCCGCCAAGGCCCTGATCGACCGCTTCGGCAACCTTCGTTCGATTCTCGACGCTCCGATCGACGAACTGCGCCAGGTCAAGGGCATCGGGAAGGTCACCCCTGTCGCCCTTCGCATCATCCGCGAGGCCGCCAGCCTTTATCTACAACAGGCGGCAGAAGAACGAAGCTCATTCGCCGATTCCGACGTCTTGTCGCGGTTTTGGCGGTCCCGCATTGGCGCGCTTTCAAACGAGGTTTTTGAGGTGGGCTACCTCGATTCCGGCTATCGTCTCCTGCGCGATGGGGTCGAGACGATGGAAGAGGGCACGGTCGATCGCGCCGCCGTCTATCCGCGGCGGGTGATCGAGGCCGCGCTGCGGCGCAACGCGGCTGCGCTGGTCTTTGCCCACAACCACCCCACGGGCGACGTCCAGCCCAGCGACCACGACAAGGTGCTCACGCGGGCCCTGGTGCTCGCCGCGACCACGGTGCAGATCAAGGTGCTCGACCACCTGATCGTTTCGGCCGACCGCACGTTCAGTTTTCGGCGGGAGGGATTGCTGTGACCATCGCCGCCGAGATCCTGCGCGAATACCCCAAGATGAGCGAGGCCCAGCGGCAAATCGTCGCTCACGGCGACGGGCCGCTTTTGGTGATCGCCGGCCCCGGATCGGGCAAGACGTTCAGCCTCGTTTTGCGGGCCATGAACGTGCTGCTCTTGGGCAAAGCCACTCCGCGCGAGCTCGTGCTCTGCACGTTCACCGAAAAGGCCGCCTTTGAACTGCGCGACCGCATGTCGGCCGCCGCCCGCAAGGTCGCCTACACGGCCGACCTCTCGGAACTGAAGGTCTCGACGATCCACGGCCTCTGCAACCGGTTGTTGACGTTGCACCGGCACCGCACGCCGCTGGGCAACAACTACGAGACCCTCGACGAGTTGACGCAGCTCCTGTTCATCTTCGAGCACTTCAAGGAGATCGCGGGCGAAAATGCCAGTCCGCCGTACTTGGACAAATGGTCCACGAAGTGGACGGCCATCGAGGGAATGGTCGGCTACTTCAACAAAATCACAGAGGAACTGGTCGACGCCGACCGACTCGCGACCGACCCCGACCCATTTTTGCAGGCGCTCGGCAGCGCCTACCTGGCCTACCGCCAGGCGCTGTTCGCCGACAATCGCCTCGATTTCGCCCATCAGCAGAAGCTGGTCCACGAACTGTTGCAGAATGCCGACTTGCTCGACCGCGTGGCTCGCGACGCGCGGTACGTCATGGTCGATGAGTACCAGGATACGAACTACATCCAGGAGCAGCTCTTACTTAAGTTGACCGAGCGACACCGAAACCTGTGCGTGGTGGGCGACGAGGACCAAAGCCTCTACCGTTTCCGCGGTGCGACGGTCCGCAACATCCTGGAGTTCACCGCCCGCCTGCCCGGCTGCTCTGTCGCCAAGCTGACGACCAACTACCGCTCGCACCGCGGCATCGTTGAAGCTTACGATCGTTGGATGGCCTCGGCCGACTGGTCGAACCCCGCGGGCCTTCCGTTCCGACACGACAAAACGATCGTGCCCGATGAACGGAGCGACCACGGTCGCTACCAGCCGGTCGTCGCCATCTGGGGGCGTGACGAACGCGACGAGGCGGAACGCTTCGCCGACCTGGTGGCCTTCCTCAAAGCGCAGGCGATCATCGCCGACTACAGCCAGGTCGCTTTGCTCCTGCACAGCGTCCGCTTGGAACACAGCGGGCACTATATCGAGGCGCTCGAACGGCGCGGCATCCCCGCCTTTTGCCCCCGCGCGCGGGCCTATTTCGACAACGACGAAGTGCGGCTGATGGTGGCTTGCTTCGCTCTGATTTTCGGCTTCCACGGCGCCGGCCGGGGCAATCTGGCTGGCCCGGCGCTGACCGAAATGGCGGCTTACGTCGATGGCTGCATCGTCGAATTGGCGCGCCGTTGCGCTGGTTCGCACCCCGTGGCCCAGGCCCTGCGACGTTGGTCGGTGGAAATCGCCGCGCTGGCCGAGGGCGAGTCGCTCGACCTGCGGCCCGCCGACTACTTTTACCAACTGTTGGCCCTCGAACCCTTCGCCGGTTTCGTCCGCGACGAGAACCGGGCCCGCAATCTCGCGATCCTGTCGCAGCTTCTGAACACGTTCCAGAACTATTACCGCTACAGCATCGTCACGTTCAAGAACCGCGAGTACCTGCGTTTCCACCTGTTCAACAGCTTCCTGCGTTTGCTCCACGACGGCGGCATCAACGAGTACGAGGATCCAGACCAGCCGTTCCCCCTGGGGCATGTGCAGGTGCTCACGATTCACCAGGCAAAGGGGTTGGAGTTTCCGGTCGTCGTCGTCGGCTCGCTCGATAAGCAGATCTCGACCGCCAAGCAGATCGACCGCGACTTGCAACCGTACTACGCGCGCCCGCGCTTCGAGCCGGAGGGGCGCATCACCCAATTCGACCGCATGCGGCTTTTCTACGTGGCCTTTTCGCGGCCCGAAAAGCTGCTGGTGCTCACGGCGCACGCGACACCCAGGCACCACTTCAACCCCATCTGGCAAGGTCTTCCGCAATGGCCCTATGTGAAGCAGGAGTTGCTGGCGGCTCAATCGTTCGCCCTGCGGCAGCGAATGCCGGTCAAGCGTTCGTTCAGTTTCACGGGCGACCTCAAGCTCTACGAGACTTGCCCGCGTCAGTACCAGTTTTTCCGCGAATACGATTTCACTCCCTCGCGATCCGCCGTCATCTTCTTCGGCCTGTTGGTCCACCAGACAATCGAGGAAATCCATCGACTGGTGCTCGACGGCAAACTGGCCGAGCTCGACGAGCCGAGGATTCGCGGTCTTTTCGACCGCACATTTGCCTTCCTGACGCTGGCCGATGTCCGGCCGATCGGCCCGGCGGCCAAGGAAGGCGCGTTCCGTCAGGTGATGAACTATTTCCGGCAAAACCAGGACGAGATGCGGCGCGTCGTTGAAACGGAGGTGGACGTGTCGGTGGAAAAGGAAGGCTACATCTTGACGGGCAAGGTCGATTTGCTCCTCGGAGGCGACGGCAAGCTGGAACTGCTCGACTTCAAGACGTCGCCCAAGCCCGTTGGTTCGCCCGAGCTGATCGCGGGCTACGAACGGCAGCTCTGTACCTACGCCCACATTCTCGAGCGGCGGCACGGCAAGCGGTCCGAACGGCTGCTATTATATTGGACCAGTGAAAGAAGGAAGGTCGACGCCCTGATGGAGTTTCCCTACCGGCCCGAGCTGGTCGACGCGGCGGCTCGGGTTTTCGACTCCGTCGTCGGCAAGATCAAGGCGAAGGATTTTCGAATCATCCGAGTTCCCGAATCAGGCATTTGCAAGGAATGCGACTTGCGGAGCTTTTGCACGGCGGATGGAACGATTCGAGCGACGGCGGTCGGATCGCGCCGCCGCCGCGTGGAGGCGTAAAAACAATGTGGCGACAAGGCATGATTCGACGATCGAATACGCCTGACCCCATCGAGCTTGCCTCGATGGTGAAGGAGATGGCGAGCTACGGGCGGAACACTCGTTCCACCGACCCCATCGAGCTCGCCTCGATGGTGAAGGAGATGGTTGGCCGACGGCGCCGTGTCGTACGACGCGCGAATCTGATTCACCATCCAGGCAAGCTGGATGGGGTCTTTTCTTGGCGCGGCGAGTGCGTATTAGCACACCATCTCGTTCACCAATCCGCACAAGGCGGATGGGGTCCCAAAACAATGGGGCGTCACGCGTTGCATCGCGTTACCTGGTTACGCCCTTTCAGGGCTGACGAAATGGTTTGGTGGGTGCGAACCCAGGGCTGCGCCCTGGGCTTTCGAATTCGGCCCCTTGGGGGCCGTCGTCCGGTCATCCGCTTCGCGTGTGTCGCGCGTAGCCGCAACGCGGCGTCATTCGATAGCCCAGGGCGCAGCCCTGGGAATCATCGTCCATTCATTCCGTCGCTAGCCCCAACGGGGCGTCACCCGTCGGGCCGCGCGGCCAGGTCATGCCTGGTTCCCACCCTCGACCGACCCATCGGCGGCCACCAAATGCAAATCGCGGGGAGGGTCGAACACTCGATCGACGTCGCATGCCCTCCACCCTCGCGTGACACCGGGATTCAGCCATCAGGGGATCTCCACGGATGAAACTCAAACAAGCAATCCTCGACGTTCTCGGCCGCGACACGCTGCGCGCGATCGTCGAAGGGCTGGAACTCGGCGACGTCGACCGGCGCAGCGTGGCCGACATGGCGGCGGCCTTGGCGAGAGCGCACCGGGCCACGGCCGAGGAAATGCTCGACTTTCTCAGCGAGGTCGAGGTCAAGGCCGTTTGCGAGCGGTACGGCCGTTCGACAAGGGGCCGGCGCGCCGACTTGATTATGAAGTTGCTCGACCACGATCAAAAGCAGCGGGGCCGGCCCGCCGCCACGCAAAAAGCCGGCGGTGCCACGGCGCCGGCGCCGGAAACGGAACGGGCGCCGAATATACGAAAGGAGTCAACGTCGATGGATGATCGTGAACCGCTTCCGCCTGCCCCCCCTCCGCGAGTGGAGCGGCTCCCCGATCCGCCGCCGGGCATGCTGCGCGTGACTCGCACCGAACTGGTCTGGCCGGGCAAGTACAACGACGACGGCACTCGCAAGGAAGTGCCGCGCGTGAGCCTGCCTTTTCAGGTCATCGAGACCATTTACGAGAGCCGTACCACCCGCCAGGCGACGCGTGACCGCAACCCATCGCTCTTCGACATCTGGGACGCGAAGGAGGGAGACACTGTCGAAGATGGCTGGAAAAACAAATTGATCTGGGGCGACAACCTCCTGGTGATGGGCTCGTTGCTCGACAGGTTCGCCGGCAAGATCGACCTTATTTACATCGACCCGCCGTTCGCAACGGGAGCCGATTTCTCGTTCATCGCCCCTGTGGGTGACGGGACGCTCGAAACGTACAAGCACGCGTCCTCGATTGAGGAGAAGGCCTATCGAGACACCTGGGGGCGCGGACTCGCCTCGTACCTTACAATGATTGCCGAGCGGCTTGTCGTGATGCGCGATCTCTTGTCGGAATCTGGGATTCTATATCTTCACATCGGACCCGAACTGTCGCACTACGTCCGTTTGGTTGCCGACGACGTTTTCGGCGCAAACGGTTTTTTGAACCAAATCATTTGGAAGCGCACGCCGTTCGCTGGGAGCAGCAAGGCGAGAGCGAAGAAATTCCCAGTTAATCACGACTGCATCCTATTTTACGCCAAGCGTGATGTTGGGTTTAGTTTTGAACATATCTATGAAGAATATAGCGACGAGTACAAGGCTCGATTCAAGTACCAAGATGATCGTGGCTGGTACAGGAAGACTCTTCTCAAGACGTATTCGAATGCGACAGAAGCAAGACTCAAGGCAGAAGATCGGTGGATCGGTCCGATTCGCGCTGGCGCTCATCCGTCCTACAAGCAGTACCTGCACGAATCAAAGGGGAAGCAGGTTGAGGACATCTGGAGTTGGGAAATCCAAGAGGACGAGTCCAACGGCGCAGGCAACGTTTGGGAAGATCTGAACCTTGCAAACCCAATGGCCGATGAACGCACTGGCTACGCCACGCAAAAGCCCGAAGTGCTGCTCGAACGAGTGATGACAGCGTCCTCGAAGCCGAGCAGCCTCGTCGCGGACTTCTTTTGCGGATCGGGCACGACGCTTGCCGTGGCCGAGAAGCTTGGACGTCGGTGGATCGGATGTGACATGAGCCGATGGGGAATGCACGTGACTCGCAAGCGCCTCCTGGAGATTGAGAACTGCAAGCCGTTCGAGATCCTGAACCTGGGCCGTTACGAGCGGCAATACTGGCAAGGCGCCACGTTCGGCGGCGAGGGAACGGCGCAGATTTCGGAGCGAGCCGTCTACGAGTACCTGGCATTCATCTTGCGTCTGTACCGGGCGCAGCCGTTGGCGGGCATGGCCCAACTGCACGGCAAGCGGGGGCGCGCGATGGTCCACATCGGGGCGGTCGATGCCCCGGTGACGATCGACGAGATCAATGCGGCCCTGGCCGAGTGCCTGGTCGTCAAGCAGGACGAGCTGCATGTGCTGGGCTGGGAATGGGAAATGGGCCTGTACGACCTGATGACCGCCGAGGCCAAACGGCAAGGGGTCAAGCTCATCTTGTTGCAGATTCCGCGCGAGGTGATGGAGCAGCAGGCCATCGACAAAGGTGACGTGCAATTCTTTGAACTGGCGTACCTGGAAGTCGAAATCAAGCAGTCCAAAAAACTCACCGTGACCGTGACGCTCAAGGACTTCATGATCCCCAACCAGGAGTTGATCGACGCGGAGACCCGCGAGAAGATCAAGAAATGGTCCGACTACGTCGATTACTGGGCCATCGACTGGGACTTCCAAAACGACACGTTCATGCAAGGTTGGGTGACCTACCGCACCCGGGGGGACCGCACGCTCGCCCCGACCAGCGACCCGCACACCTACGACACGCCTGGCCGCTACCGCCTGCTGATCAAGGCGATCGACATTTTCGGCAACGACACCTCGCAGGCCTTCGACGTGGAGGTGAGCTAGCGATGGCCAAAACACGTTTTCCAGGATGGATCCGGATCGGCCGTCTTGCGAAGGTATTCCGGGATGAACGAATTGTGTCATCACTGGTGGCACATTTGTGTTGGCGAAATCAAGGCACTCCGGCCTTCGACCCCAAGGGGGTCATATTCCACAGCCCAGGGCAACGCCCTCGTTGTTCTACACAAGTCGCGCGTTTTGATCCGCCCCCTGCCGGCTTGTCCGGCAGGAGCGGACAGTTTGGATGGCTAAGAGGTCGTCGCAGCTTCCCCATCTCCTTCACTTCCCCTGTGGTCGTGGGTCCGCCGCCGCGAAGCGGCGGCGG
>DATKSN010000203.1:0-11912 GCA_035531595.1 Pirellulales bacterium
AATCCGTCTCGGCGGATTGCCCGGCTTTGGATGCGTTAAGACTTCTTCACCCGCAACGCCCATCGGTGCCACTCGCGCCGTAGCTTTCGTCGGGTAAAGGTACGGTTTTGCCAGTTTTTTCGGAGCCCGGGAGGGCGCCCCGACCGTCGTCCATGTGAGCGTCTCGTCGGAACAAGCGAGTGCAGATGCAACGATGGATTTATCGCTTTGGTGCCGGTCCCGAAGGTGAGGTGGTGGTGGACAGCAGTCTTCAAACCGACGACGCTTCGGGTTTGTTTGAGGCATTCCGAGCCCCTTCAGGCACCTTGGTATGCAATCGCCTGATTCTTGGTCGGTGCGTCGTGAACCGTGCCCACGGAATCGACTTCCACGTCGGCGTTGGGATCCTGCGGCTCGCGAACCCCGAGACATTTCGCCCGCGTGCCGACGCGTGGAAGTCCATCTTGATCCACGAGCATCGGGCGCACGATTCGCGGCACGAGGATTTTCCTGACGTCAAGGATTTATCTTCCTGTTGCAACGGTGCGCCAAGGGAATGCCCCAACACCCTCCACTATGATTCTAGTCTACCCGACAGCGTTGAACAGGCAAATTGCTATTATTCCCGGCTATTCCCGGCTGGCTTCGGCCCGTGCAGCCCCCAGCGTGGCGAGGCCGTCTCGGCCTGTACGCGCCGGCCCCACGGGCCGCGGCGCGACGATCTCTCGCGGCCGGCCGTAGTGCCGCAAGCTGATGCGGTTGGCCAACCACGGTTCGACCAGTGCGACGGCCAGCGCGATCCAAAGCACGAGATCCCAGAGCTTCAGCCCGCGCCGGGCGGTCAACGACGCTTCGTTGACTCGGCTCGGCCCGGCGACATACTCCACCCAGCGCGAACCACCCATCAATTCACGAAAACCCGCTTCGATCTTACTTTCGGCAGACACCGCGTCGTCGCCGCGCCGCGCGAATACCTCGTCGAGATACGTCAAATCCGATTCATAGCTCTCCAGGTTGGCTACGAATCTTCGGCCGGCCGCTTCCTTGCTCGGCACGAAGAGCTGGTACACGCCCGGCTCGTCGGTCTCGCTGAACTCCAGGGGCGCCGACGGATCGTCGCCGGGCGTGGCGGGACGGACGCTTCCGCCGGGCGTGCGGACCAGCCGTTGGCCCACCCCTTCGGAAGCCGACACGGTCAGCGGCACGGAGTCGCCCGTGTGGTAGAAACCTTGACGAGCCAATGGTTCCTGGGCCAGGTAGCCCACCAGGCGGTAAACCCAGGGCAAGTAGGCCGGGCGAATCGGGAAGTTCGTCCAATCGCGGTCGCAACTGCTG
Source organism: Pirellulales bacterium (assembly GCA_035531595.1). Lineage (GTDB taxonomy): Bacteria > Planctomycetota > Planctomycetia > Pirellulales > JAICIG01 > DATKSN01. Next base: position 1,315 of record DATKSN010000203.1, read on the forward strand.
GCAAACAGCATCACCCGCCCCTTACCGAAAGCCTTTTCGATCAACAGCGGCGAACCGGTGTTGGCACGCATCAACACGGCCGACTCGCCCGGCTCGACCGTCCAGAGTGCCCGGAACGTCACGCTGGCCAGGTTGGCCGAGCGCGGGTCGTCGAAGGCCGCCAGCACGGGGTGGTCGAGATCCATTTGCCCGACGCTCGCCACCGCTTCAGCATCATCGCTCGGTTTCGCTTGGCTTGGCTTGCCTTCGACCCCCACAAGCCGACCCGGCGAAAGGCCGCCGTGCAGCCGGTTCTCGCCGGCGAAGGCCTGGTTGAAGAACGGTTGGTTCGTGCGATCGCCCAAGAACATCAGCAGGCTGCCGCCGCGGTCGACGAACGACTCGAGCTTCTCAACACCGGCGGCCGGCACGCTCTCGACGTTGGCCAGCACCACGGCACGGTACTTCGCCAGGTCGCAGGTGGCCAAGGCGGCGGGCGCCGCTTGCTCGACGTGGATCGGACTTTTGTCTCCTTCCGCCGCGGCCAGCGCCGTCTTGAGGAAGAACAACTCGTCGAGCCGCGCGATCCGCGACGGCGCCCCGTTGACCGCCAGAACCTCGACGGCGTCGATGACCTCGAAGGCGAAGTAGCGGCGGTCATCGGCCGGCAGCGATCCGTCGACAATTTCGACGAACCCCTCGTGCCAGCCCCCCTTGCGGAACGTGTGGTGGAAGCGGGGCACGTCCCAGCGGCCGGCCTGCAACTGCTCGATCTTCCGTTCACCGACCAGTTCGCCGTCGACCCACAGCTTGACGACGCACGGGCGGACGTGCTGACTTTGATTGCGGACGTGCGGCCGGATGGCGAAGGGCACGCCCACCATCGGACGCGAGGCGGCGTATTGAACGGCCGTCACGGCCAGATCCTCCGGCCGCTCGGGCCGAATGCGGACGAAGAACACCAGCGATTCAAAGTCCGCCGCCGGCGCCTCGTCGTCGCCGGGCATTTCCCAGCCCGAGTCTTGCAAGTCGCTGAGGACATAGACTTCCTTGCTATCGGCGGCGCCACGCTCGACGATCGCGCGCGCGCGGGCCACGGCGGTCGACAGATCGGTGCCGAGCGACGAGAGCCGAACACCGTCGAGCGCCTGGCGCACGTCGCCCAATTGCGGCGTGAGTTCCGCGAAGAGCACCTCCGGCCCGGCGGCGCGGCGGCCGGCCAAGACGAGCGAGGCGGTATCGCCTGGGCGCAAGCCGTCGAGCACATCCTTGGCGGCGAGGCGGGCACGTTCGAGCATGGTCTCGCCGGCTTCTTCCAGCCCCATGCTGGCCGAGTTATCGACCACGAGCACGATTGCCCGACTCGAGCCCACCAACGGAGAGCCTCCGCCGGGTAGCAGCATCGGCCCGGCCAGGGCCACGGCCAACAGGGCGCACAACGCCATGCGGCAGACCAACAGCAGGAGCTCCTTCAGCCGGCTCATGCGGTACGAGCGCAGGAACTGATCGGTGAAGAACCGCGTCGTCGAGAACTGGATCTTCTTCGCGCGGCGCGATCGGCTTAGGTGGATCAATAGCGGGATCGCCGCCGCCGACAGGCCGATCAGGAACAGGGGGTTGGCGAGAGTGAACATTGGCAGCAACGGCATCTGTAGGGAACGCACTCCGTGGCGTTCCGCGAAGCGCGTCATTGATAATCTACGGTATATTGGCCCCAAGGGGCAGTAGGTTATGGGGGGGCGATTGTTTTGGGGACTAGACGATGCAAGACCCGATCGACCACTGGCCGATTCTGCCCGACGAACGCGGCCTGGAAACCGACGAAGTTCACGTCTGGCGCGTAACGCTCGATCGGCCGGAGGCCGACGCGCGGCGGTGTTTTGACCTGCTATCGACCGACGAGCTGCTGCGGGCCGAGCGGCTGTACAGCGAGCAAGACCGCTTTCGATTCGCCGCCGGCCGCTCGGCCCTGCGGTCGATCCTCGGCCGGCTTCTCGACGAGGACCCCCGACGGCTGGTCTTTGAATACGCGGAAAACGGCAAGCCAGGCTTGGCGAATCGGGAAGTCAAGGACAAACTGCAGTTCAACGTGAGTCATTCGCACGGGCTTGCCCTGATTGCCGCGGCCTGGTCGCGGCCAGTGGGAGTCGACGTGGAACAGGTCCGCGAAATGGCCGACTTCGGTGAGATCGTCGAGCGGTTCTTCTCTCGGCACGAGCGGGCCGCTTTTGCCGAAATCGCCCCTGATCTAAAGGCGGATGCGTTTTTCCGAGGTTGGGTGCGGAAGGAAGCCGTGCTCAAGGTCATCGGCGCCGGCATGTCGCTGCCGCTCGATTCGTTCGACGTCGAGATGACGCCCGGTCAACCGGCCAGGCTGTTGCGCATCGAGGGACCGCCCGACGAAGCCCGGCGCTGGTCGCTCGCCGACCTGAACCCGGCGCCCGGCTTTGTCGCCTCCTTGGCCGTCGAAGGGGCGGGATGGCGGCTCGTCGGACGCGACTTTGGTGGCGGAGGGGCGGTCGAAAAATACGAATAAGGTTCACTCGGCGGAAGCGTCAGCCGACCAAATCCTTCACCACGCGACCATCACTGAGCCGATAGCGGATCTGCTGGAATTCGTCCTCGTATTGGCGCGAGGGATCGATTCCCAGGTGGTTCAAGATCGTCGCGCTCAGGTCGGCCGGAGTGACGGGCTTGTCGGCGACGTAGCCGCCGTTGCCGCTGGTGGCGCCGTAGACCTGGCCGCCTTGCACGCCGCCGCCGGCGAGCAAGGCGGTGAAGGCGTGCGGCCAATGGTCGCGGCCCGTTTTCTTGGTGTTGGCGCTTTGCGTGAATTGACCCACCCTCGGCGTGCGGCCGAATTCGCCCAGGGCCACCACCAGCGTCGTTTCCAGCAGGCCCCGCTGGTGCAGGTCGGCGATGAAGGCCGAGAAGGCACGGTCGAAGATCGGGCAGAGCAAGTCCTTGAGCTTCGTGAAGTTGTCGTGGTGCGTGTCCCAGCAGGTGTTCACGCCGTCGCTGATCGTTTCGTCCTGCCAATTGACCGTCACCAACGACACGCCGGCTTCAACCAGCCGCCGGGCCATGAGCAGGCTCTGCCCGGCGGAGGTTTGCCCGTACTCGTCTCGCACGGCGCTTGGCTCCCGCCGCAGGTCCAGCACCTCGCTGGCCCGGTTTTCCAACAGCGAATAAACGGCGCGCGAATTCAACGCGAACTGTTCCTCGACCGGGCCGGTGAAGGGAGGCGTGACGCGGGCCGATTCGATCTGCCGTAACAGTTCGTGCCGCCCGTGGATTCGTTCCCAGGGCAGGTCGTCGCGCAGTTGCAGGCCCTCGATCTGGAAATCGGCCTTGGCGAAGTCGCCCTGGATCAAGAAAGCATTGTGACGTTCTCCCATGCGCCCGCCGGTCTGCCCGGCGATGCGCCTGCCCTGACCAGGAAACTGCAAATACCAGGGCAAGACGGCCGACGCCGGCAAGCCGGCCTGCGAGGCGCCGTAGCGCATCGTCAGCGCCGACAGCGACGGCCAATCTTCGGGCCGCGCTTCGTCGGTGATCGGCGGACCGAAATACTCGCGGCCGCTGAAGATCTCGCTCGTCGCCGGCCCGTGAACATTCATGCGGTGGGTCATCGATCGCAACAAGCAGACCTTGTCGATCTGGCCCGCCAAGAGCGGCAAATGCTCGCAGATTTCGATGCCGGGCACCTTGCTGGCGACGGGCTTGAACTCGCCGCGGATCTCAAGCGGGGCCGACGGCTTCATGTCCCACAGGTCGATGTGGCTGGGGCCCCCGAACAGGAACACGAACACGCACGACTTGCGGGGCCGGACTGCCCGGCCCGATTCGCCGGCGGCCTGGACTTGAAGACGAGCCAGATCCAAGCAACTCAGGCCCAGCCAACTCAGGCCGCCGATCCGCAGCAACTCTCGCCGGCTGAAACGATCGATCAGCGAAACAGGCCAGTCGCGGATGGGCAACATGGTTCGACCGTGATCGACTGTCGGGATGGATGGCGGATGAAGGAAGGATCTTCGATCCGTTCAGTTTACAGGCTTTGCCGGCCGTTGTCCATTGGCGAGGTTCGTCCAAACCGGCATCGCCGCGGCGGCGACCAGGACGTATAATCCGCCGCCGCAAGAGTGTCTCGCTCAAGGCCGCTCCGGCAGGCCGAAAGCCCGCATCGCGGCGGCGGTTTTGGGCGGGCACACAGTCCCCATGGCCATGCGATGGCGATCTCGCTCAAGCAATATGTTCAACGGCTCGCAGCCAGCGGTCTGATGACGTCCGGCGAACTGCAAGCATTCCAGCGCGGCCTGCCGCGGGCCCAACGCCCAGCCGACGGCGAGCAACTGGCGCGGGCATTGGTCCGCGAAGGAAAGCTGACCAAGTACCAGGCCGCCCAGCTCTATCGCGGCCGGCACGAGCAACTGGTGCTGGGTAATTACGTGCTGCTCGACGAGATCGGCGCGGGCGGCATGGGAAAGGTGTTCAAAGCCCGGCACCGCCGAATGGACCGCGTCGTGGCGCTCAAGCAACTCGCCGATGAGGCCCATGAATCGCCCGACTTGGTCGAGCGATTCCGGCGCGAGGTGCGCGCCGCGGCGAAGCTATCGCACCCTCGAATCGTTACCGCCTACGACGCCGACGAGGTCGACGGCCGGCAATTCCTGGTCATGGAATTCGTCGACGGTCCTAACCTGGCCGAACTGGTCAAGAAGCACGGCCCCTTGCCCGTGGAAGAGGCCGTGGCCTGCGTGATCGAGGCTGCCGAGGCCCTGTCGTATGCGCACTCCCTGGGCGTTATCCACCGCGACGTCAAGCCCGCGAACTTGCTGCTGGCCCCTGACGGGCACGTCAAGGTTCTCGACCTCGGCCTGGCCTCGATGCGAGAAGCCGTGGGCGCGACTCGGCCCTCCGGCGGCACGGCGCTAACCATCACGGGCGTTGTCGTGGGCACCGTCGAGTACATGGCCCCCGAACAAGCCGAAGACACGCGACAAGCCGACGAGCGCTCCGACGTCTATGGCCTCGGCTGTACGCTCTACAAGCTATTGACGGGTGAGCACCTTTATCACGGCGATACGGCGGTCAAGCTGATCGTCGCCCACCGCGAGCACCCCATTCCGTCGTTGCGGGGCGCTCGCCCCGATGTGCCGCCGGGCCTGGACGAGCTTTTCCGAGCGATGGTCGCCAAACGGCCGGACGATCGGCCGCAAACGATGGCCGAGCTGATCACCTCATTGCTGGCCTTGCAATCGACGTCGTCGCGCCCGGCCGGCGACAACGAGCGTGCCGAGAGCTCGGATGGCGAGTCGACCCGCCACACGGGTGCCGCGGCGTTGGCCCCCCGGTGTTCGCACCCGGACAGCGATCGCCGGCGGTTATCGTGGCGTTGGTTTGCCGGCTTGGTGATTATGGTGGGGTTGATGATCGCTTTGTCTCGCGACCAGCAGGATTCGGCCGACACACAGCCGGCTTTGCCGGCGATCGAGACGAACTCGCTGGGAATGCGGCTCGCCCTGGTCGCCGCGGGCGAATTCTGGATGGGGAGCGACTCGGATCGTTCGCCGGCCGACGAACGGCCGCGGCACCGTGTGCTGATCACGCGGCCGTTCTATTGTGGCGTAAACGAAGTTACCGCCGGCGAATTCGGTCGGTTCGTCGCCGCGAGCGGCCACCGGACCACTGCGGAAGCGGTGCCTGCGGGCGGCGGCGATCGGCGCCGCCCGCCGGGCTTTTCGCAGGCCGACCATCATCCAGCCGTCGGCGTGAGTTGGCACGATGCCCAGGCGTTTTGCCGTTGGCTCAGTCAAAGGGAGCATACGACGTACCGTTTGCCCAGCGAGGCCGAGTGGGAGTACGCCTGCCGCGCTGCCGGCGGCCAGGCCAGCCAAGCCAGCCAACAGGCGTGGTACGGCGGCAACTCGGGCGAGCGCACGCACCGCGTGGGCCTGCTGGAACCGAACGCGCTGGGCCTGTGCGACATGTTGGGGAACGCGAAGGAATGGTGCTTCGACGGTCCTAGGCGGTACACGGCCGAAACCGTGCAAGACCCGCACGGTCCCAGCGACGGTTCGCGTATCGTGCGGGGCGGCGATTGGTCGAGCGCGGCGGTGCCTTACGCCGGCGCCAGAAGCTCGAGCGTGCCCGCGCACGCCGACGCCACGACGGGCTTTCGCATCGTCAGGGAAATCCCCGAATGACGCCGCTCCGCGGCCCCGCGACGACCGAGCGCCGCGGCGGTTCCGTAGGGAACGCCCTCCGTGGCGTTCCGTGAAGCGGGTGCGATGTTTTCCGGCATGACACGGAACGCCACGGAGGGCGTTCCCTACGCGATGAACTCGGGCCGCACCAGTCGTGGGATGACGCCGGCCGCGTGGCCGCGGGTCAGAAGCTCGGCCACGGCTTCACGTCCGCGATGGCCGAAGTCGAGGGTCCAGTCGTTGACGTACATGCCGACGAAGCGGTCGGCCTGACCGCGATCGAGGTCGCGACCGTAACGCAACGCATAATCGAGCGCCTCGTCACGGTGTTCAAATCCGTATTGGATGCTCCGCCTCAGCAGGCCGTTCACGTCGCGCATCACTTCGGCGCCCAGATCCTTGCGGATGGCGTTGGCGCCCAAGGGTAGCGGAAGACCGGTCTGGTCGAACCACCATTGGCCGGTATCGACGCATAATTCGAGACGGCGCTGGCCGTAGGTAAGCTGGCCTTCGTGAATGATCAGCCCGGCATCGACCGGCTTTCCCTCCCACTGGCCCTCCTCGACGGCCTCGAGGATGCGGTCGAACGGAACCAGCACATGGGCGAAATCGACGCCCAGGCAAAGCCGCAGGGCCAGGTAGGCGGTGGTCAGTTTTCCGGGCACGGCGATCGAGGCGCCGCGCAGCTCGTCGAGCGACCATTTCCGCCGCGCCACGACCATCGGGCCGTAGCGGTCGCCCATGCTGGCGCCGCAGGGGCAGAGCGCGTACTTGTCGGTGAGGTAAGCATAGGCGTGCAGACTGACGGCCGTGAGCTCCAACTCGCCGGAAAACGCGCGTTGGTTGAGCGTTTCGATATCGACCAATTCGTGGGTGAACTCGTAGGCGCCCGTATCGAGCTTTCCATTGGCGAGGGCATGGAACATGAAGGCGTCGTCCGGGTCGGGGCTATGGCCCACCCTGATCAACTGCCGCGTGGAGGTGGTGGCGTGGATAGGCATGAGGGCATCATAGGATCCGCACGACCCATCGTCAAAGGGGGGCGTGCCTTGACCGCGAGCGGACGTCGATACTTCACGCGGCCGAGAATGAGACATTTTGTTACGAGAAGGTGGTGGCTGGTGGCAGAGCGTAAGCGATGCCCCGGCTTAATAGCGACCGGGGCATCGCTTAGGCTCTGCCCCAGCCACCACGGTCGGCTTCCGGTTGCCCCGCGGGGAACAACCTTCTATGATGCTTTGAACCGGGGGACCATTCCCGGCGGCGTTTTTTTCGACGCGACCCCTTGGATACGCAAGACGTTGAATTCGTTTCTCTTTTGGCTCGCCTTGCCGCTGGGCGCCGGCGACCCTGCTCCGGTCGTCGCGGTGGCGGATCCGTTCACCATCTGGCACTGGCTGGGCTTCTGGATCCTGGTCGTCGTGCTCTTGGTCCTGGATCTGGGGGTGTTCCACCGCCACTCTCGCGAAACGAGCCTTCGCGACGCGGCTATCTCGACCGGCATCTGGTGCTGCCTGGCGTTGGCCTTTAACGGCTATGTCTGGTGGGCGAGTAACAGCAAGCTGGCCATCGAGTTTCTCACGGGCTACATCGTCGAATGGACGTTATCGATGGACAACGTATTCGTCTTCGCGGTGATCTTCGCTTATTTCAGGGTGCCGCTGAGATACCAGTACCGCGTGCTGTTCTGGGGTATCTTGGGCGCGGTGGTCTTGCGGGTGGTTTTCATCTCGATGGCCCAGTGGTTGATCCAATTTCGCTGGGTCACCTATGCTTTGGGAATCTTCTTGATCTACACTGGGGCCAAGCTCCTCCGGGAGGACGACGAATTCGACCCGGAGGCACACTTCGTGATCCGCGTCTCACGGAGGCTGTTCCGCGTGTCCCATGAAAACCATGGCCAGCAGTTCTTCGCCCGCGAGAACGGCCGGCTCTGCATCACACCGCTGTTCCTGGTGCTGCTGGTGATCGACTTCATCGACGTCGCCTTCGCGCTCGACAGCGTGCCGGCGATCGTGGGGATCAGCAAAGAGAAGTTCGTGATCGTGACATCGAACATCTTCGCGATTCTGGGCCTGCGGGCGCTCTATTTCCTGCTGGCCGGAGCGATGGACATGTTCCGATACCTGCGTTATGGATTAAGCGCCATACTGATCTTCGTGGGCATCAAGATGCTGGCCTCGCACTGGATCGAGCAGAAACTGCTCAACGGCAAGGAGATTCCTGCCTGGATCCCGCTGCTGATCGTCGTCTCGTTTCTGGCGATCGCCATCGTGGCTTCGATGATCGCCTCGCGCCGCGGCCCTTCCGAGCCCCACAAGAAGAACGTGGGCGAAGACCTCTTCGGCGAGGGACCGCCGCAACCCGACAAGAGTGCGGGATGATTGTGGTGCGGGCGTTCCGCCTGCCGGGCGGTTCTGGGATAGGCTCTTAGTTGGGAAATCGGATCGGCCCCATGTTCGCGGCGCCCGCGGCGCGGTACGTTGGGGTCATACTGCGAGCGGTCACCTTCGACACGAACCCGCAGCGCAAGCAAGGCGCGTCACGACTTATCTTTCTTGCGCTGCGGGTTAGTGTACCAAACTGAAGTATGTCTCATTCCTGGACGCTCGCGGAATCGATCGTTTCCCAGTCTTGCCGCGGAGATTTCCATGAGTCCTGTATCCACCACGCCCGGTTTGCGGTTTGCCGCCGCGCTCTCGACGGCTTCCGACACGCGGCAGGCGGTGATCGAGGTCTGCCAGGCGGCGTGCGAGCGTTTGAATACTCAGGCCGACCTGGCCTTCGTGTTCGCATCGGCCCAGCACGCGGCGCGGTTCGATGAGCTGGCCGCGGGCGTGGCCGAACGTACCGGCGCTCGCGTCCACCTGGGCGCGACCGGCGAGTCGATCGTCGCCACCGCGCGCGAGATCGAAGGCCAGCCCGCCGTTTCACTCTGGCTGGCTTCCTTGCCGGGCGCGTCGATTCAGCCGCTGCGACTCGACTTCGAGCGGACGGCCGAGGGGGGCACATTCGTCGGCTGGCCCGATGAACTCGCCGCGGAGTGGCCGGCCGGCGCGACACTCGTCTTGCTGGCCGATCCGTTTACCTTCCCCGCCGATCTGCTGTTGGAGCGATTGAACGAAGACCGGCCGGGCGTGCCGGTGCTCGGCGGCATGGCCAGCGGCGGTTACGCGCCCGGCGAAAACCGCCTGCTCCTCAATCGCGGCGTTTGCGAGCAGGGGGCCGTGGGGGCGCTGATCCACGGGCCGCTGTCGATCCGCGCCGTCGTCTCGCAGGGTTGCCGGCCCATCGGCCGGCACTTCGTCGTTACCAAGGCCGAGCGGAACGTGATCGCCGAACTGAGCGGCAGGCCCGCGCTATTGCAACTGCAAGAGATTTTCGACAAGCTGTCACCCCGCGAACAGAAGTTGGCCCAGCAAGGGCTGCATGTCGGGCGTGTCGTCAACGAGTACCAGGGCGAATTCGTTCGCGGCGATTTCCTGGTCCGCAATTGCATCGGCGCCGACCGCCGGACGGGGGCCATCGAAATCGGCGATTTCATCCGGCCCGGCCAGACCATCCAGTTCCATGTGCGCGACGCCCAGACGGCGGACGAAGACCTGCGCGAGTTGCTGTTGGCCTCGCGACAGGCCGGCCATGAGGCGCACGGGGCGTTGCTCTTCACTTGCAACGGCCGCGGGACGCGGCTGTTCGACCGCCCGCACCACGACGCCGCCGTGCTGGCGGAAGTTCTGGGCGGCATTCCCGTGGCGGGCTTCTTCGCCCAGGGTGAAATGGGCCCCATCGGCGGCAAGAATTTCTTACATGGTTTCACCGCCAGCGCCGCGCTGTTCGGCCCCGCAACCTCATCGACGAATCATGGCGAGTGAACTTCGCCTCGAGATAACCTCGCCGCGAAGGCAAACGCGAACGCGCGAAACGCGGCTTCGGCGCAGCCGAAACTGCGCAAGAAAAAACTGGCAAAACCGTACCGGTACCGACCAGGAAATCCGTCTCGGCGGATTGCCCGGCTTTAGACGCGTTAAGACTTCTTCCCCCGCGGCGCGCATCTGTGCCACACGCGCCGATGCTTTCGTCGGGTAAAGGTACGGTTTTGCCAGTTTTTTCGTGACGCGCGGCCGACAAGTCGCGCCGCGGGTCTGAGCGCCATATCGAGGGGCCGCGAATCGCCGCGGTATTTTTTTTTCCAAAACTGGGCTTGACGGTTTTTCCCCCTATGATTCCGCGAATGCTGACCGCGTTTACGCCACTCACCTTGATTGAGACGCACGGGATCCATACCCCCGTCCGATCTCCTTTGCAAGCTTTGGCCAACGGCGGCGCGTTCTTCGACGAATCTTTGTTGACGGCTTCGCCGATCACCTCTAGTAGTTTGTTAATGTACCTTACGCCGACGTGACCCCGACCAGT
>DATKSN010000204.1:0-9280 GCA_035531595.1 Pirellulales bacterium
AGCCTCGCGACCACTCACCGTATCTTCATCACCGACACCGGCGGCAGCACCCTGCTGCTGAGCGGCGTGACCAGCCTCAATGGAAGCAATGCCGGCATCTCGATCACCGACACCGGCGGGAGCAGGCTCGCGCTGAACAGCGGCTTGACGACCCTGGTCGGAGTCGGCATCACGCTCGACGGCACCGATGCGAACGTGGCGAATGCCTGGACCAAGTTCACTGCGAGCGGCCTGACGGTTACGGGCGGCTCGTACAACCTGCCCGCCCTGACGGACGTGGACGGCTCGAACCTCGCCGTCACGACGGGCGGCAGCCTGGCGCTGCCGAACCTGAAGAGCTACTCGTCCAACGTCACAACCTTCTCAGCCGATAGCACGGGGAGCGTGCTCGACGTTTCCGCCCTGACCACGCTGACGCAGCAAAGGTACTGGAGCATCAGCGCCACCAACGGCGGCGAGGTCAAGCTGGGCGGCCTGACGAGCCTCGCGACCACGCACCGCATCTTCATCACCGACACCAACGGCAGCACCCTGCTGCTGAGCGGCGTGACCAGCCTCAATGGCAGCAATGCCGTCATCTCCATCACCGACACGGGCAACAGCACCCTGCTCGCCAGCAACCTGGCGACGCTCAGCGGCGTCAGCCTCACGCTCGACGGCACGGGCACGTTCTCTTCCAGCCAGATCACGACGATTGCCGGCACGTTCACGTTGAGCGGCGGCACGCTCACGCTCAGTGGGTCGCCGAACATCGATAATGCCACCGTTGTCGTGCAGGGCGGGGGCACGCTCGACCTCCCAAGCGGCACCACGTACACAGGCGTGACGACTCTCGACGCGACCGGCGCGGGCAGCACGCTCACGCTGGCCGGCACCTCCTTGGCGGAATCCACGAATGCCGGATCGGTATTGCTCATCGAGGCGCTGGCCGGAGGCACGGCCACCATGTCGGCGCTGACCTCGATCAGCGGCGGGCCTGTCGTGCTGCTGAGCGATGGCGCCAACAGCGCCATCAACTTGTTGGCCTTGCAGACGTTCACCTCATCGGGCGGCGCCCTTGCCAGCAACGGTGGTTCGATTCAATCCGGCATCACGTTGCCGGCCGCGCCCGACGTTTGGATCAACCCCGCCGGCGGCTCCTGGGACAACGGCGGCAACTGGATCTTCGGCAGCTCACCGGCCGCGGGTACGAACGTCGTCATCGCCACCTCCGCGGCCGCGACGATCACCCTTGGGTTCTTTGACAACATTTCCGTCAAGAGTCTCACGCTGGGCAACGGCGACACGCTCTCGGTCGGCGACGGGGCCGTACTCAGCGCCACCGGCGACGTCACCAACAGTGGCAGCCTGACCCTGGCGGCCGGAGGTCAACTCACCGTGGGGGGCAACGAAACCCAAACCGCGTCCGCCGCGATCAACGAGCAAATTGGCGGCGCGCCGGCCAGCGGCTTTTTCGGCGTGCTCGCCGTCACGGGTACGGTCACGTTGGCCGGCGCCTTCAACCTTGCCATCGTCAACGGTTTTAGCCCGGCGGTCGGGCAAGACTTCCCCGTGATCACGTTCGCCAGCGCCAGCGGCACATTCTCCACGGTCAGCGGGCTTACCGGGTCGGGCTCGGCCTTCGGCCAGACACTCCATTCGACGAGCCTCGATCTCGTCGTCCTGCCGACGCCGCCAACCTTCGCCGCTGATTCGCCACCCGCCGCCGCCGTGGGCTCCGCCTATTCGTATCAGTTCCAGGCCAATGGCACCGCGCCCATCACCTTTTCGGCCGCGGGGCTGCCGGCCTGGGCCGCGCTCGACTCCGCCAGCGGGATTCTTTCGGGCACGCCGACCGCCGTCGGCACCTTCAACTTCACGGTCACCGCCAGCAACGGCACCGCGCCGGATGCCACCGCGAACATTTCTCTCGCCGCCCAGCTCGAGCCTCCCACCTTCACTGCCGACACGCCGCCGGTGGCTGTCGCCGGCTCGGCCTATTCCTACCAGTTCCAGGCCACGGGCACCGGCGCGACGGCCATCACCTATTCAGCCAGCGGGCTGCCGGCTTGGGCCGCGATCAACGCTTCCAGCGGTGTTTTCTCCGGCACCCCGCCCACCGACGGAACCTTTGACTTCACCGTGACCGCCAGCAACGGCATCGCGCCCGATACGAGCGTGAGCGCCTCGTTGATCGTGGCCGGGGGAACCGCCGTCACGTTCAACATCGCCGCCGGAACCACCGTGACCATCCCCGCCGCCGTTTACGCCGGCGGCACCACCTTCAATGTCGGCGCCGGAGCCATGGTCACCATCCCCGGCGGCACCTTCACCGGAGGCGTCATCTTCAACGTCGCCGCCGGAGCGGTCGTCGATCTCACCGGCGGAGGCACCCCAAGTTACGCCGGTACGCTTACCGGATCGGGCAGCGGCACCGTGCAACTCAGCAGTGGCCGGCTTTACCTGGGTAATGGGGGCATGACGCTGAACTTCGCCGGCGGCCTCTTTCAGTGGACCGGAGGCCAGATGGATGCCGGCAACGGCGACCTGACCAACCTGGGAACCATGAACATCAGCGGCGCCGCCGAAAAGGACTTTTACAACGACGGCGTGCTCGATAACTTCGGCACCATCATCCAATCCGGCACCGGCAACTTGCAACTGGGCACCGACGGCACGTTCCCGACCACGCTCAAGAACGAAGCCGGCGCCAGCTATCTCATCGAAGGCGACGGCGGCCTCAGCGAGATCTCCGACTCGGGCTCCGCGCCGGGACAGACCTCCCTGGACAATGCCGGCACGATCCAAAAGACGGCCGGCAGCGGAACGTCAAGCCTCAGTGTTTTGGGCTCGATCACGAACACAGGCACCATCGAGGCCGATTCCGGCGCGATCTCGCTCGCTGCCGCATTGGGGATCAGCCAGCTTTCCGGCGGCACGCTCACGGCCGGCGCCTGGAACGCCCTCGACGGCGCCAGCCTCGATTTCCCCAGTGGCACGGCCATCACGGCCAACGCCGCGAATCTCGCGCTCGGCGGCAGCGGCGCGACGATCAGCGGCATCTCCGGCCTGGCTTCCAACAGCGGAAGTTTCGCGCTGACTGGTGGCGCCACCTTCAGCAGTAGCGGCGATTTCAGCAACAGCGGCAGCCTCACGCTCGGCGGCGCGCTCGACGTCGCGGGCAGCTTCACGCAGACCTCCGCCGGCACGCTCGACGAGCAGATCGGCGGCACCCCGGCCAGCGGCCAGTTCGGCCTCGTCGCCGCCACCGGCACGGCGGCGTTGGCCGGCACCTTCGAGCTCAACCTGCTCAACGCCTTCAGCGGAGCGGTCGGTCAGGACTTCAAGGTCATGACGTTCGCCAGCGCCAGCGGCTTGTTCTCGGAGGTGCTCGGCTTCGGCTCGACGTTCAGCGAAGCCGTCAATCCGACCAGTCTCGATCTGTACGCATTCCGTAGCCCGGCCGACCTGCAAGTGAGCAACGTCTCCGCCCCGACCACGGCGACGTCCGGGCAGCAAATCACGGTGACCTGGCAGGTGGCCGATCAAGGCCCCTCCAATGCCACGGGGAACTGGCAAGACAGCGTTTACCTTTCACCCACGTCCACGATCACTTCCAACTCGGTCCTGCTGGGCGCGGCGCAGCACACGGGCGGGCTGAACGCGAGTAGCTCGTATAGCGGCACCCTGTCCGCGACCGTGCCGGCCCTGGCGCCGGGCTCTTACTACGTCTTCGTGCAGGTCGATAGCCTGTACCAGGTGTCCGACCCGAACCGGGCCAACAACACGCTGGCCGCGACCACCGGCCAGCTCGCCGTCAGTCTGCCCGCCCTCACCCTGGGCACGCCGGCCAACGGTTCGTTCACCGCCGCCGACCAGGACCAGTATTACCAGGTGACCGTGCCGGCCGGAGGCACGTTGAGCGTCACGCTCGCCAGCGCCGCCACGTCGGGCGCGACCGCGCTCTACGTCGGCCAGGGCGTTCCGCCCACGCCCTACAGTTACCAGGAGGAGGCCGTTGTCGCCAACCAGCCCAACCAAACGGTGTTGGTGCCGCAAGTGCTGACCGCGGGCACCTACTATATTCTGGCCCATAGCGTATCGGGCGCCGCCGCCACCGCCGGCTATACTCTCACCGCCCAGCAGACGACCGCCGTAAGCGTGTCCGCCATCTCGTCCTACGCCGGCGGCAACGCCGGCAACGTCACCATCGAAATCGACGGCGAGAACTTCACTCGCGGCGCCACGGCCAGCCTGACCCTCGCCGCCGCGACGCTCAATGCCACGGCGATCGATTTCGTGAACGCCAGCCAGCTTTTCGCCACGTTCAACCTCGTCGGCGCCGCCGCGGGCGCCTATACGCTCAGCGTGCAACAAGGCGCCCAGTCGGCCACCGCGCCCACAACATTCCACGTCGTCGCCGCCAACCCGGTTTCGGACCCCTTGGCGGTCACGCTCGACGCGCCGCAGTCCGTTCGCACAGGGCGTACGGGGACCGTCGTGATCAGCTACACCAATACCGGCAACAACGACCTCGGCGCGCCGCTGCTCACCCTTTTCAGCCCGACGAACACGGCCATGGGCCTCGGCCTCAGTGCGAACGACGTCAACGCGCAGCCCTACATCACGCTGCTCGGGCTGGCGGCCGACGGGCCGCTGGGCACGTTGCGTCCCGGCGCGGCGAATACGTTGACCGTCTTTTTCCGGGCCGATCTGAACGCCGGCACGCCCTACAACTTCCAGTTGCAGGTCACCGAGCCCAACGACCCGACCCCGCTCGATTATCAAAACACGGTGTTGCCATGGATTTTCCCCAGCTACACCTCGCTGCCCAACTGGAGCGCCATTTACGCGAACCTGCAACAGCGCATCGGAGGCACGATGGGCGATTTCGTGCAGATGCTCGATCGCAACGCCACCTTGATGGTTCCCAACATGGCGGGCGACAACTCGAACATGCAGCAACTCTTGAACCTGGAAGTGCGCCGCGCCGAGGCCGCCGTGGGCACGTCGATCACCGGCGTCGTTCAAGCGCCCGACCCGACCGTGACGATCGCGGGACAGGTCGTCTACGCCACGAACACCAGCACGCAAACGGTGTTCGATGCCAAGACGATGACCGACGGCTCCTTCATTCTCCCGAATGTGGATCCGGGCGGCTATCAGCTTTCTTTCTCCGACGGACTCGTCACGTCCGGCGGCGCCGTGACGGTGGCTGGCGGCCAGGCCGTGACGAACGTCGTCTTGCAAGTGGCGCCGGGCGCCCAGATCGCCGGCCAGGTCACGCTGGCCGTCTCGAACGCGGCCGTGAGCGACGCGGACGTGATCGCTTATGGCGCCGGCGGCAGCGAGTATACCACGACGACCGACGCCAACGGCAACTATTCCCTCGCCGGCCTGCCGGCCGACACCTACACGTTGATCGTCGAGGCCACGGGGCTGGCCCGAAACACCGTCTCGAACATCAGCGTCACGACCGGCGAAACGGTCGAAGACGTTACCCTGCCGGTCGAGTCGGTCATCCAAGGAACCATCACCACTCCGCTCAGTTTACCGAGCACGGCGGTGTTGACGGTGATCGTCAATCCGTCGGGCAACACCGACCCCAACCTGGAGTTCAGCAATCAGTTCACCGCGCCGACCGATTTCTCGGTCGCGGGACTGCCCGCGGGAACTTATGACGTGACCTTGGACCTGACCGGCTATGTGCCGCAAACGATTACCAGCCAGACGGTGGCGGCCCAGGCCACGCTCAACCTGGGTACGATCGCGATGGTGCCGTTTGGCTCGGTATCGGGCACGGTGGCCTCCAATGACGCGCAGGTTCCCGCCGCCAACGTCGAGGTCGGCGCCTACGACGCTTCAGGCGATCTTGTGGCCAGCGCCGCGGCCGACGGCTCGGGCAACTTCAACATCAGCGGCTTGCCGCCCGGCAGCTACTCGGTCACCACCGTCGATACCGGAGGGTTCGTCGCTCCGGTCCCAGTCAGCCTGACGGCCGGACAGGCCCTGACGAACGAGGCCCTGACGATCGAGCCGGGCGGCGGCATTCAAGGCACCGTCACCGATTCGAAGACCAGCACGCCCTTGGCCGGCATCCCGGTTTATCTGCACGACTCGAGCGGGAACCTGCAGACGACCATCACCGATTCCAACGGCAACTATCAATTCAGCGGGCTGGCTCTCGACACCTACCAGGTAAACCTGCAATCGGGCGCGGCCGACGTGGGAAGTTCCGCGAGCGTGACGGTGACGACGCTCAACGGCCCCGCGCTGACCGCCAACCTGGTGCTCACCACGGTCGGCACGTTGGGTGGCAAAGTCACCGACGGCGCCGGCGGCCCCATCGCCGGCGCCACGGTGCGGCTGTACGATTCGGGCACCAACACGTTGGTGGGGATCACCGACACGGCCAGTGACGGCAGCTATGGCTTCGTGGCGTTGCAGGCCGGCACCTTCGACCTGCAGGCCTCGGCCGTCGGCGCGACGTTTTCGCAAATCAGCGGCGTTTCGCTGACTACCGGCGCCAACGTGACGCAGGACATCGCGGCCGGCACGGGCACGTTGCAAGTCACCGTCGTCGACGACGTGCAGACCGTCACCGGCGCCTCCGTGGCGCTGTTTTACAAAACGTCGCATGGGTCGTTCTTGGCCGGCTCGGTGGTTCTCGACTCGACCGGCGTCGCCAACTTCGCCAACCTCGCCGCCGGAAATTACCTGCTGCAAGCCGTCAGCGCCAACGACCGGGGCGCCTCGCTCGCGGAGAACATTATTGCCGCCGCCGCGGCGAATGTTGCCGCCGCCGCGGCGAACCCGATCACGCTGACGATCGGCCAAGAGACCAAGGTCACCGGCACGGCCACCGACAGCTCGACCGGCGCGGCCATCAAGGGCGCGTTGGTGATGCTCACCTCGACGACCGATCCCAGCCAGCAGTACACCGCGCTGACTCATAGCGACGGCAGCTATGTCTTGCACAACGTGCTCGTCGGCTCCTACAACATCGATGTCCTCGCTTTCGCCCATCAAACGCTGCTTGAAAGCGGCGTCGCCGTCAGCGGCGCGACCGACACGGTCAATTTCAGCCTGGTTCCCATTCCCAACGTCGTCTACGGCTTTGTCTACGACGTCAACGGCAACCCGGTCGTCGGGGCGATGGTCAATCTGGAGGATTCCGCGGGCGATTTGCTCGGACAAACGACGACCGACGCCACCGGCAAATACGTGATCGACGGCGGCGGTGGAAGCAGTTTGCACATCAACGTGACCAGCTACGGCATTTCGTTCGACGACCTGAAGACCTACAACGACCCGGCCGGGCAAACGACGCCGGTCCATGCGTCGAACATCATCTTTCCCACACCCGTCGTCGCCGCCGACCTGAAAGACCTCAAGACGACGCTGGCCGCGCAGGCCGTCTTTCATCCGCAGGCGTGGTTCGAAGGCGTCATCAGCAAGACCCATGTGTTGCTCGTCTTGAGCCCGAGCGATCCGGGCGGCCAAGACCTCGACGAATGCGGCGACGCCTACAAGGCGCTGCAGAAGGCGATCAAGAGCATGCAAAAGGCCGCCTTCAAGGTGGTTGTGGACGCCGCCAAACTGGTCTACAAGGCCCAGAAGGCCGAAGCGAAATTCGAGCCGGCCACCGACAAGTTCATCAAGCAGATCGATACGTTCGCCAAGGACGCCTATCAACTCGCGGCCTCGGTCTTCGAGGAGATCGGCCCGAGCGGGGTCTTCTTCAGCGGTGTCAAAACCCTCACCAACGTGATCACGACGTTGACCGGCGCCCTGACGACCTTGGAAGCCGCGAGCGACGAAAAGAGTCTCGTGGCCGCCTTCGCCCAGCTCGACGCCGCCCGTCAGAACGCCGCGACCCAGGTGCTGTCGCTCACGGAGCTATGGGCCAACCTCTCGGGCGTGATCCAAACGCCCGGCTACCAGGCCACCGTGACGAAAGCCATTGACAGCCTCACCAAGGCCGTTGTCGGGTTTTCCTCAGACCCCTACGCGACGACCAGGACGGCCGAAACGGCGGTCAACAAGGCGGTCGACAAGTTGTTCACTGACGGCGCCAAGTTTTTCGGGAAGCAGGCGGACGCCCAAGGGAAGCTGCAAGAGTATGAGGACTGTATCAGCCAGACCGACGACGGCGACAAGGACGACGACGACACCAATCCGCCCAAGCCCCCGCCCGGCAAGAAGGGCCCCCACGGCGGTGGCGGGGCGGCCGGCGCGCAAGACCCCAACAATATTATCGGTCCGGGCGGCTACGGCTCGGCAAACTTCGTCCAGCCGACGGGGACATGGCCGTTTACGGTCGATTTCGAGAACGACGGCACCGCCGCCGCTCAGGACGTCACCGTCAGCCAGCAACTCGCTCCGAACCTCGACTGGTCCACATTCCAACTCGGCTCGTTCGGCTTCGGCACGGTCAACGAAACCATCCCCGCCGGGCTGACGCAGTACCAAACCACCGTCGCTTATCAGAACGTCGACGGCTCGTCGCTCAACGTGCAAGTCACGCTCGATTTCAACGTCCAGACCGGACTGTTGACCGCGACGTTCACCTCGCTCGACCCGACCACCGGCCAGGCCCCGAGCGGCGTCTTCGACGGCTTCTTGCCCCCCGACAACGCCAGCGGCGTCGGCGAGGGGTTCGTCCGGTACACCGTTCAACCCCAGTCGAGCCTGACGACCGGCGCCACGGTCAACGCCGCGGCCACGGTGGTCTTCGACACCAATGCGCCCTTGGCGACGAAGACGATCACGAACACCATTGACGCCGGCCCACCGACGAGCAGCGTGGCCGCGTTGCCCGCCAGCGAGACCGCGACGAGCTTCACCGTAAGCTGGGCGGGGACCGACGATGTCGGCGGATCCGGCATCGCCGCCTACGACGTGTTCGTCAGCGACAACGGCGGGCCGTTCACGGCCTTCCAAACGGCGACCACCGCCACTTCGGCCACGTTCACCGGCGTCAACGGCCACACGTACGGCTTCTATAGCGTGGCCACCGACAACGTCGGCAACCGCCAGCCGACGCCCACGGCCGCCCAGGCCAGCACGACAGTGACCGTGCTGCCGACCAGTAGCGTCGCCACGCTGCCGGCCACTGAAACCTCGACGAGCTTTACGGTTTCGTGGAGCGGCAGCGACACCGGCGGGCCGGGCATCGCCACCTTCGACGTCTTCGTCTCCGACAACGGCGGGCCGTTCACGGCCTTCCAAACGGCGACCACCGCCGCATCCGCCACGTTCAACGGCGTCAACGGCCACACGTATGGCTTCTACAGCGTGG
>DATKSN010000205.1:0-4679 GCA_035531595.1 Pirellulales bacterium
GACCACTTCTCGGACCCTCGATCGATCCATCGGCAACCGCGACATTCCGGCCTCCTTTCCGAATTGCGGGAAAGGATTGTCGCTACTGCCCTGGATCGACGCCAGACCAAGAAAACCAGCAATTAAGCGGATCGTTGTTTATAATCGGTTGTCGGCCCGCCATGGTCGCGACGGAACGGAATGATGTCCTACTCAAAGCCATCGAAGACCCCCTACCGCGTCGTATTGGTCGCCGCGCTGTTCTTGCTCTCGGTCATGGCGATTTCGGTCGTGTTTCGCCGGGATGGGCTCGTTGAAACGGTTCCAACAGCCGGGGACGACACAGCCCTTGGCCAGGGCGCGGCGCCGCGCGGCGGCGGCGACAAGTCCACCGCCAAGCGACGGGAACCTGCCCGTCCGCCCGGTTTCCGCGACGCGGCGCCGGAAAGCGGCATCGACTTCCACATGTCGTTCTTGCCCAACGAGCAAGGCCAGAAGTTCAAGATCAACCTGTACGATCACGGCTGCGGCCTGGCCATCGCGGATTACGACGGCGACGGCGACGACGACGTGTTGTTTCTCAATCAACTCGGGCCCAACGCCCTCTATCGCAATCGGGGCGATGGAACATTTGAAAACGTCACGGAACAGGCCGGACCGCTGGCAATGAACGACCGGATCAAGGTCGGCGCCGCCTTCGGCGACTACGACAACGACGACGATCAGGATCTGTACATCACCAGCACGCGGGGCGGCAACGTGTTGCTGGAAAACCAGGGTGACGGGCGATTCCGCGACGTCACCGACCAGGCGGGCGTGGGCCTCGTCGCCCACAGCCAGACCCCCGCCTTCTTCGACTATGACAACGACGGCGACCTCGATCTGTTCGTCACCAATTCGGCTCAATGGACGTCCGACGTATTCGACGCCGGCGCGAGTTACTATGTCGGTCCAGGGTTCATGTTCGACCTGGTCAAGAGCGCCGAGGATCTCGAACACAACGTCTTGTATCGCAACGAAGGGCGCGGCCGATTCAGCGACGTCACGAAGGAGGCGCGTCTCGAGGGGCAAGGCTGGGGCGGCGACGTGGCGGCCTTCGATTACGACGACGACGGCGACCTCGATCTGCTGGTCACGCACATGTTCGGGCGGAGCCAACTCTACCGTAACGATGGCCGGGGCCACTTCGACGACGTCACCCGCGACACGCTCGGACGAACTTCCTACGGCGCGATGGGCTGCAAAGCCTTCGATTGCGACAACGACGGCCGGCTGGACCTGTTCATGGCCGACATGCACTCGGACATGTGGATGTTTCCGGGCGAAGACTTCACGATCGAGCCGACCAGGAAGTACGCTTACAGGTTCGGCCCCAAGCCCCAACGCGACCAGCGCTCCGTGGCGATGGAGAAGAATTTCATGACGCAGTTCCGGCTCAGCTATGACGAACTGCTGTTCGGCAATTCGCTGTTTCGCAACGAAGGCGACCGGCGATTCGAGGAAGTTTCCGACGCGGCCGGCATGGAAACCTTCTGGCCCTGGGGCGTCGCCGTCGGTGATTTCGACGACGACGGCTACGAAGATGCCTTCCTGCCGTCCGGCATGGGATATCCATTCATTCATTGGCCGAACGGCCTGATGCGCAACAACGGCGACGGCTCGTTCACCGACGTCGCCGCCGAAGAAGGGATCGAACCGCCCGTCGACGGACCTTACTTGCCTGAGCTCGTGGGTGGCCGCCGGGCGACGCGCAGCTCGCGCTGCGCCGCCGTCGCCGATTTCGACGGCGACGGCCGGCTCGATCTGATGGTCAACAATTTCAACGACCGGCCCTATTATTTCAAGAACCAGTTTCCCCATCGCCATTTCGTGGCTTTTCGTTTGCACGGAACGAAAAGCAACCACGACGCCGTCGGCGCCCTCGTCAAGCTTTTCATCGGCGCGCGGGTCATGGTCCGCCAGGTCCATGCCGCCGGTGGTTACCTGTCGCAGTCGTCGAAGACGTTGCACTTCGGCCTGAGCGGACAGGGGGGCCTGGGCGACCACGAACGAGTCGATCGCGCCGAACTCCGCTGGCCCAGCGGCATACGGCAGATCATCGAATCGCCGGCCGTGGACCGCCTGTATGAAATCACGGAACCCGATCCAAGACCCTATTGAACCACGGATGACTCGGATCAATCGGATAGCACGGATCACCAATAGAACTATGAAGCCCATCCGTGCTATTCGTGAAATCCGCTCTATCCGTGGTTCTGTTTTAGTTTTCGGCCCGCCATGGTCGCGACGGAACGGAATCATGTCCTACTCAAAGCCATCGAAGACCCCCTACCGCGTCGTATTGGTCGCCTCGCTGTTCTTGCTCTCGGTCATCGCGATTTCGGTCGTGTTTCGCCGCGGTGGACTCGTTGAAACGGTTCCACCAGCCGAGGGACGACGCAGCCCTTGGGAAGGACGCGTCGCCAAGTCGACCGCCCGGCGCGAGGAATTGGGCCGTCCGGATGAAGGATGGCCACGTTTCCGCGGACCCAACGGCTCGGCCACCAGCGACGAAAGGGGGTTGCCTCTCACATGGTCCGACGACCAAAACATCGTCTGGAAGACCGATCTGCCCGGTCCCGGCGCTTCCAGCCCGATCACCACGGGCGACCGCGTGTTCGTCACATGCTATTCGGGTTACGGCGTCGAGGGTGAGAAGGCCGCCAAGCAGGACGACCTGCTGCGGCACCTGGTATGCATCGACCGCGCGACGGGAAAAATCGTCTGGAACCAGTCGCTCAAGGCGAAGTTGCCCGAAGACCTTGCGGATCGGCATCTCATGGACCACGGCTATGCTTCCAGCACGCCGGCCACCGACGGCGAGCGCGTTTACGTTTTCTTTGGCAAAAGCGGCGTGTTCGCGTTCGATTTGGGGGGTCGGCGGCTTTGGCGCGCCGACCTCGACGATTTCCCGGGATATATGCGTGTTGGGTCGGGCGCCAGCCTGGTCGTGTACGGCGAATTGGTGATCGTCAACGCCAGCGTCGAGAGCAGTGCCCTCGTGGCCCTCGACCGCAGGACCGGTGGCGAAGTCTGGAAAACGGCGACCCTATCGCCTACGACCAGTTCGTGGAGCACACCCATCCTGGTTGAGCTGGCCGATGGCAAACAGGAACTGGTCACGGCCGTGCCGCGCGAAATCTGGGGGCTGAACCCCGATACGGGTAAGCTGCTCTGGTACGCCAGATCTCTGCCGGAGGGCGCACAGTGTACCAGCCTGGTGGCCGGCGGCGACGTGGTGTACGTGGTGAGCGGGAGCGGCCACGCGGCGCTGGCGGTGCGGGCGGGTGGGCACGGCGACGTGACCAAGACGCACGTCGTCTGGAAGGCCAACCTGGGAGCGTACGTTCCCTCGCCGGTGGTCCACGACGGGTACTTGTACTGGGTCAGCGACCGGGGCATCGCGTGCTGTGTCAAGGCCGAAAGTGGCGACGTCGTTTACAAAGAGCGCGTGCCCGGCGCCAAGGATTTCTACGCCTCGGTCTTGTTGGCCGACGCGAGGCTTTACGCCCTCAGCCGGACGCAAGGTATGTTCGTCCTCGCGGCGGGCCCAAAATTCCAGCCGCTGGCGCACAACGAACTGGCGTCGGACGGCACGCAATTCAACGGCAGCCCCGCCGTGAGCCGCGGCCAGTTGCTGTTGAGATCGAACCGCAGCTTGTACTGCATCGGCGGCACAGCGAAGCCGTAGGTCGCCCTCATCCGCCTCGCATCCGCCGCAGGAGTTCTGCATGTCGCCGGCTGGTGGACTCGTCACCGGCATCGCCGTAGGCTTCGACCAGCCAACCTCGGACCTGGCTCTGCCAGGGATCGAGCCGCAGCGCTTTTTCGCCGCACTCAATCGCCTGGTCCAGTCGGCCGGCACGGCGCAGCATGTCGGACTGCCGCGCGTAGTACCTCGCGATCCACGGATTGACGGCCAACAGGCGTTCGCCGTACTCGATTCCCTTGGCGAACTCGCCGGCGCGATAGCGGATTTCCGCCAGCATATCAAGCGCCTTTTCCTGGCGAGGCCGGATTTCCAACAGTCGTTCGAGGCACTCGCGAGCCTCGCCGGCGCGCTCTTGCTCCAACAAGACCCGGCCCAAGGCTTCCAAAACGCGCACGTCATCGGGGGCCGCGCGCAGCGACGAACGCAGCAGAGGCTCCGCCTCGCGGAACTTTACCGGCGCGATCAGCCTGTTCAGCAGCGCCATTTGCACGTGGTTGAGACCGCGCACCCGGTCGACTTCCCAGGGCGCCAGCCGCTGTTCGGCATGATCGAACAATTCCCACTCGGAAGCCAAGGCCCCGTTCGGATCTTCCGGCGGCTGAACCGTGCGGGATCGGCCAACGCGATGGTCCGTTTGCGACGCATGGGGGATGTCGTGCGCGCTGAGCCGCGGCATGTGGCAGTACACGCACGAATTCTCCGCGGGTGGTGTGGCGCGCTCGGCCTCGGGCACCGAACAGCCTCGCTCGGCGTGGCACTCCAGGCAGCGCCCACGATAGTAGTCGGCCTTCGTCTCCGGGTCGGGCAGCGAGTGCGCCGGGTGGCACGAGTTACAGCTCATCCGGCCCTCGCTGCGTTGATAGCAGGCGCTGGCCCGCATTTGTTGGACCTGGCTCACGGCCCTGGTCATGCCGTCGTCGCGCACGCCGCTCCCCTCGACCGAGACGGT
>DATKSN010000206.1:0-12836 GCA_035531595.1 Pirellulales bacterium
CACGCTGCGAGTAACAGCTTGCGGCAACCGCTGGCCGCGCCTAAACTTGATGGGTCCGCGTAGACGCCACCTGCCCGTTGGGCCCGCCATGCTCCGCCTTCGCGCCTGTTGCCGCATCGTCGCCTGTTTCCTCGCGGGTAACTCTGCCTGGGCCGACGAGACCGTCAAGGAGGCCGTCAAGCCCGGCAATGCTGCGGCAAGCTCGCTGATCGAACGGTTGACGAGTTGAGTTGAATGTCCGACCCACGCAAGCTTGAAGCCGCCATTCGCCGCGTCCGCGACCAACAGTCGTTCATTCAGGAACTGCTGGTCGCATCCCTGGGCTGGCCGCTGGATGAAGCTGCCGCGCAAGTGGAGGACATCGCCTTCGATTGGTCCGCCGCCGACTTGCGCGCGAAGGGACTCGATCGGCATGTGGCCGAGGGGACGATCCGGCAGTTGCAGCCAGTCGCCGGCAATCCCTGGGGCGTCTTTCTTGTCGAGTTCCGCCACCCCGAGGTCTTCACCACGGGCCGAGGCATGACCGGCCCATTGCGCGGCATCCTTCGCGGCCTGGTGCCGTCGAAGCGCAAGCAGTCCGATTTGGCTTCTTTCAAGCGCGAGCACCTGCTCTTCATCTGTACGCACGGCTACCAGCACTACCGATTCGCCTATTTCAAGTCGCCTCCCAAGGGCGCCGGCGCCGGCGTCGCGCCCTTGGCGGCCTTCGGCTGGGGACCAGGCGACCCAATTCGCACCTTGTGCGAGTTCAACCTGCCCGCCTTGGTCTGGCCCGAACCGCCCTGCGCCGCCGCCGCTTGGGTCGCCGCCTGGGCCGAGGCGTTCGACGTCGAGAAGGTCACCAAACGGTTTTACGAAGACTACGCGGCCGTTTTCGCGCAGGTCGAGGGGGCCATCGGTAAGACCAAGGAGCTGAAGGGCGACGAACTCCGGCTGTATACCCAAACGCTTTTCAACCGCTTGATGTTCTTGCGCTTCATCGAGCGCAAGGGGTGGCTCGAATTCCAGGGCCGGCACGACTACTTGCGGGCATTGTTCGCGGCCGAGCCCATCCGAGGCAAGTCGTTCTACAAGGGCCGCCTTCAGCCGCTTTTCTTTGAGGGCCTGGCCGTCGAGGGAAAGCAGGAAAGCGAAGCGATCGGCCATGTGCCGTTCCTCAACGGCGGCTTGTTCGAACAATCCGACCTTGACCGCAAAGTCAAGGATCTCCCTGACCAAGTTTTCGCGGCGATCATCGCGGCCGACGGTCTTTTCTACCGCTACAACTTCACCGTCGAGGAATCGACGCCTTCCGATATCGAGGTCGCCGTCGACCCCGAGATGCTCGGCAAGGTTTTCGAGGAGTTAGTGACGGGGCGGCACGAATCGGGTTCCTATTACACGCCGAGGCCCGTGGTCTCATTCATGTGCCGCGAGGCCCTCAAGGGCGTCCTGACGGACAAGACCGGCGCCAAGGCCGAGGCGATCAAGTCGCTCGTCGATGGGCATCAGGCGCGGGGACTGCGAGAAACACACGCTCGCGAAGTCCTGCAGGCCCTGGACGACCTGAAGGCCGTCGATCCCGCCTGCGGCTCGGGGGCATACCTGCTGGGACTATTGCACGAAATGGTGAGTCTCTACCGCTTACTCTACAGCGAGAAGCTGACCCGCGATGCCCGTAGCCTCTACGAGCTGAAGCTACGGATCATCAGCCACAATCTCTATGGAGTAGACATCGATGCGTTCGCCACCAACATCGCCATGCTGCGGTTGTGGCTTTCGCTGGCGGTCGAAGCGGACGAGCCGGTGCCGCTGCCCAACCTGGATTTCAAGATTGAAACGGGGGACTCGCTCCTGGCGCCGGACCCTCAAGAAATGCCCGACCTTTTTCGTGGACTCCTGCAGGCCGAGGCGAACGCCCTTGTCAATATGAAGGGGCAGTTCCTGAAATCGCATGGACGCGAAAAAGAACAGTATCGCGACCAAATCCGCCGAACGGAGTGGAAGCTCCGCACCGCCTTGTCCGAACACTACGGCGAATCCGTCGTTGACTGGCGAGTCCAGTTTCCTGAGGCTTTTTCCAGCGGCGAAAGAGGATTTGATGTCGTCGTCGCAAATCCACCCTACGTTCGGCAAGAGATGCTCGACGGTGCCTACAAGCAACGCCTTCTGGAGTTGTATGGTGCGGCCGTTGAGGGAAAGTCCGACCTTTATTGCTACTTCTATGTACGGGGACTTCAATCGCTCAGAAAAAACGGCATGCATGTGTTTGTCTGTTCGAACAGTTGGCTGGACGTTGGCTTCGGGGCCCGCCTGCAGAGTCACCTTCTGGCACATTCGCATATTCAGGCAATCTACGACAGTGCCGTTGAGCGGCAGTTTTCCACGGCCGACATCAACACCATCATTACGGTCATACAAAAAGCAAGGTC
The DNA here is from genome assembly GCA_035531595.1 of Pirellulales bacterium. Classification (GTDB taxonomy): domain Bacteria; phylum Planctomycetota; class Planctomycetia; order Pirellulales; family JAICIG01; genus DATKSN01. The sequence goes on from DATKSN010000206.1 coordinate 2,412, forward strand.
GCCGTTTACCGCCTTGACCTATTTTGTCTCACTTCGCGGCCCATTTGACCTTGCTATCCATGACCCAACACTTCAGCGGCGCGTCGAAAGGACGCACGAGCAGCTCGACCAGGATCTCGTACCCGAAACCAACGGGAAATCGAGGCGTGGGGGTAAATGTGGAAAATGGGGGGGCAAGTACCTGCGTGCTCCCGACGTTTTCTTCGCCTTTCTCAGGACGGAACGACCGATGTGCGCTCTTGGCACTGAGTTACGTTGGTCTTTCGGGAGAGGGCGACGGACAGGGTGCGACGAGTTCTTTTACTTGACGAGCGAAGAACTTTCGAGATGGAAGATCGAGCCTTCCTTCATACGACCATTAGTCAAATCGCCAACGGACTTCCGTGCGTGCGCGCCGAGGACGAGCGCCTTGGGTACTGGGTTACATGTCTTTCTCTGCCACAAGGACAAGGCTCACTTGCGCGGAACAAGAGCGCTCCGGTACATCATGCACGGCGAGGAACTCGAAGTTCATCGCAGGAATGTTAACGGTGCCGGTGGTCGATGGTACGATCTTGGTCCTCAACCCAATTCACAGCTTATCCTGCCAATCGCCTTTAATGAGCGGTTCTTTGTCGTTCTGAACGACGCGGCTGCCGAGGTCCACCAGCGGTTTGCGACCGTGATTTTTCAGCCGGGTTCCGTCGATCTCGTGAAGCCCGTAGCGGCGTTGTTGAGCTCGTCGCTGATTCCGTTGATGGCCGAGGTGCTTGGCAGGCGGTCATTGGGGCAAGGTGTCCTTGATTTTCCCCCGGAGGATTGGCGTGAGGTGATGATTCCGGACCCGACGACGCTTAGCGACAATGAGAAGCGTGAACTAACGCACCATTGGGAAATGGTTTCGCGAAATCCTCCGCGTAGTCTTGCGGCCGCGACAAAAACAACCGAATACCGCGAACTGGATGCCACGATCGCGAGGATTCTGTCGTTCGACGAACAGTTTATCGAACAGGTTAGGGTTCAGGCCGTCGAAATGGTCGCGGCGCGACTAAGGAAGGCGACAAGTGTTGCGAGAGCGGCAATGGGAGCCGGCATGGTGAGCCCGTGACAGGAAAGCAGGAACCATTGGGGGATTTTATCGGAAAACGGCTGAGGGATGTGCGAAGCGGCGTAGTCGACGAACTGCGCGCGAACTACCGTCGGATGGTAGAGGCGGGGACGGTCGAGCAATTCATCCGGCGCACCTGCGCGGCGCGGAAGTTCATTGATTCGCGTCTTGATGAATGGCCCACGCTCCTTGGTGGGACCGTAACGCCTTTTTCGACGTTTCGTGCCGCCTTTCTGGAGGAAGTGACGCTCAGGTTGGCCGGCTTCGCCGCGGCGGGGTCTCGCCATGCGAAGCACTTGCAGGTGGTCAAGCTTGCAACCGGCGAGGGGTTGGTCACAGGAGTTTCTTTGGCCTTTCGACGTGACAATCTTCCGCCGACCGTCCCGGTTGTGCTCAGGCGCGATCGCGAAGACGTCGTCGTTGGATTCCGCAGGGTGCTTCGAATCGAGGGACCAAACGGAACGTCGTGCGAATTCCCGGATGAGTTGATTCCCGCATGCGTCATTGCGTGTAAGATTTATGTTGACGCGACCCGTCTCGAAAATGTCCTCGCAAAAGTCAAGAACATTTCGGCACCGTACGCCAAGTGCCGGTTCATGGTAGTGGCCGAGTGGGATGCACTTGGCGATGATTGGCATGACGAGAATCGCTTGGTTCTCGACTCACTGTACTCACCGGTCGAGAGCATGTTATTCCTTCGCGGGGAATCAACTCGCCGGCCGCCAAATCCGAAGTTGCAGGCGGCATCGCTCAAGCACCCATATATACCTGCGCAGTTACGAGCCGTGGTCAAGTTCGTCGAAGAGGCCATCGACGGGTGGCAGTGAATGATCGATCAAGAACGGCGATCCGCCGGGGGATTGTCAAACACAATGATCCCCGGTTGGTACGCAGGGTACGCTGAATCCTCGACGTAAAAACACTCACTCGGCAGCCCATTGGAGACTTCATCTTGAACGCGGATATCGAGCCGGAAGTCGAGGTGCCGGACGAGTTGCGGGCCCAGCAGGCCGCATTGCACAACGGCGAGAAGCCTCGCGCCAAGGTCCGCGAGTTGCTCTCGTGGTTCGGCGCGAGGTCGCTCAGATCGCGTGTCGTGCCGAAAAAAACCCGTTCGGCAAATTAGTACCCCCACGGCCGCCGGAGTCGGGTTGGTGTGGACCGCGGAACGCCGATTGAACAGGGGGCTGACGCCCCCCGGTCGCCCATTCCAAGACGAACGGGGCGATGAATCGCCGCACTCCAAAGTCAAAAAATCAGCGGTCGGGTGACGGTCATGAGTTTCTCGCGTTCTCGTTGGTAGTCCCAAGCGTGCCAGGCCAAGGCCAAGGCGTCGGCGCGGTCGGGCGACCGGCCGCCCAGCATCTCGCGAACCGTCGCCTCGCGCTCGCCGTGGTCGTCCACGCCCCACGTTCTCGACTTGGGCGGCAGCCGTAGCCGACCGTCGCCGTCGTAGCACTTGGGCAGCACCGCCAGTTCCTCGCGCAGTTGACCCGCGTCGGGAGGCAGCGACAGGCAATGCTGCTGGCTCGACCATCGCTTGGCGGGCAGTGCGAGCATTTGCCGCAGGCGGCGTGTCGGCTCGAGCGCCATGCGCAGCTCGCCGTAGAGCTCGGTGCGACGGTTGAGGTACACCGCGGGCTGGCGCGATTTGCCGCCGAACTCGACGATCCTTAGCTGCCAGCCGAAACGGGACCGTATGCCGTCGGCGATTTGCTGTCCGCCGCCGCCCGCGTCGAACGCCACGGCGCCCGGGGCCATGTCGTAGCGGCGCATGAGCCGGATCGTGACGCCGGCGATCTCGGAGGTGTCGGGCGTGCGCTTGGCCACGATCTCGCGCACGCCGAACCGCCCCAGCACCACCCACACCGTCTCATCTCTGCGGCTTGGAACAAGTGAGGCAGGTCGTTGCGGGGCCTTGCTTGCGCCGCGGGTTCGTGTTGGGGGCCTTGCTTGCGCCGCGGGTTCGTGTTGAAGCGGCCCGCGTGCAATCTAACGGCGATCTGGCTTGGGGCGTCTTGCGGATTGGCACTTGGCGTGCCGTGGCCGGACGGGCAACCACCTGGGCCTGAAAACGAGACTTGACATAGACGTTAGTTCATGTACGATGTGAGGAAGAGAAAACTTTGGGAGTTCCGTAGCATGGAATTCCACCACTCTGCAAACCTTTTTCCGCTGATGCCCGAGCGGGATCTCGATGAACTGGCGGCGGATATCGCGGAGCATGGCCAACGTGAACCGATTACGATTTACGAGGGCAAGATTCTCGACGGGCGGAACCGGTTCAGAGCGTGCCGCCAACCCACCCATGGTTATACCTCACGCGACCAACCATCCGCCCAAGGACATCATCAGTCGCCGCCGGTTCGTGTCGGGCTCGCTGGCCGCGGCCGGCGCCTTGAGCACATGTTCCTGGCGGGTCGACGGCGCGCAGCCGGCCGCGCGAGCGAAGCTGCCGGTGGCCGGCGTGACGACCGTCTATTACGACAATTCGCACGCCGACGTGATCCTCGGCAAAATCCTGGAAGGCTTCGCCCACGACGGCGGCGCCGGGCCCGACCTGCGGCTGGTGTCGCTCTATACCGACCAGAGGCCGGAGAACGACCTGAGCCGCGGGCTGGCCCAAAAGCACGGCTTCCGCCTGGCCGATACCATCGACGAGGCCGTCACGTTGGGCACCGGCCGGCTGGCGGTGGCCGGCGTCGTGATCGTCGGCGAACACGGCCATTACCCCGAGACCTCCGATACGCGCCAGATCATGTACCCGCGGCGGCGGTTCTTCGATGAAACCGTCGCCTCCTTTCGCCGAGTGAAGCAGGTCGCCCCGGTATTCAGCGACAAGCACCTGGGCTACTCATGGGCCGACGCCCAACACATCTACGATACGGCCCGCGCCCTGTCGATTCCACTGATGGCCGGCTCCTCGCTGCCGGTCACCTGGCGGACCCCCTCGGTCGCGCCCCGCTTGGGCTGTGAATTCGACGAGGTGCTGGCGTTGGGCTACGGGCCGTTGGAAGGTTACGCTTTCCATGCCCTGGAAATGTCGCAGTGCATGGCCGAGCGGCGGCAGGGGGGCGAGACCGGCGTGGCGAGCGTCGAGACGGTGCAAGGTCCGGCCATCTGGGAAGCCCAGCGCGCCGGGCTCTGGAGCCGCGCCTTGTTCGACGCGGCCTTGGCGCGCGTTCCTCCCTATGGCCAGGGCAAGCCCGAGGAGTTGATGAACGCCGACGCGGCGTTTTATCTGATCAAGTACCGCGACGGGCTCAAGGCCACGTTGGCGATGGCCAACGGCGTGACCGACCAGTTCGTGTTCTCCGCGGCGGTCAAAGGCGCCTCCGAACCGCTGGTGATCTGGTTTCGAACGCAGGATGTCGAGCCGTTCGGGCATTTCGCCTACTTGCTGCGCGCGATCGACGACATGGTCCATAGCGGCCGCCCGTCGTACCCGGTCGAACGGACGCTCTTGACGACCGGTGTGCTCGACGCCGCCTTGCACAGCCTGGCCGCGGGACACAAACCCTTGCCAACACCCCAGCTCGACGTGCGTTACGCGCCGGTCGATTGGCCGTTCGCTCCGGGTACTCCGTGAGTCCTGCCCTAGCGTAGCCACGCATCTGCGAACCCACCCGCGACCAAAAGGGAATTGAAGGAGATAGTAGAACGACGAGGGCGTTGCCCTGGGCTGTGGAATACGACCCGCTTGCGGTCGGCGACGGCGATGCCGTCGCCTCGTCCGCGTTGTGCCCGACGTGGCGTTACGCGGTTCGCGGCGCCGCAAAATCACCTTCATCGCCGCCTCGTCGATCTCGACGCCCAAGCCGGAACCCGGCGGCAGGGCCGCCCCATGTTGGGACAACCCGGCTTCATACCGCGCGTTGAAGTCCAGGTGCTTGCGGGCACCCTGCCGCAGCCCCTGGGCGTCACGATCGAGGCCCTGCTCGGCCCGGTCGATGCGGCCTCGTTCAGCCTTCTTCTCCGCCAACGCGAGCCGTTCCAACCGCGCGCCGAGTCTCGCCTGCGATCTTTCCCGCACATGGACGACGAGGGCCTCGGCAACGGCGGTCGGCGTCTTGAAGGGGGTGTGGGCCACGAAATCCAAAACCCCGACGTCGATCTCGTGGCCAATGCCGACCCAGACCGGCACGGGAGAGGCGGCGACGGCCCTGGCGATCTGCTCATTGTCGAACCAGGCGAGATCCACTTGGGAGCCGCCACCGCGCACGAGGCAGATCGCCTCGACGCCCAGCCGAAGGAAGTTTCGAAACGCTGTGAGCACCTCCAGCTCCAGCCGTTCGCCCTGCATACTGGCCGATGCGACGATGACCTTGAACGCGAAGCAGGATGCCGAGAGCGTTTTCGTGAAGTCGTTGTAGGCGGCGGAGTTTTCGGCCGTGATGAGCCCGATCCGCAACACGGCGGCCGGCAGCTTGGCGGCCTTGTTCTTGTCAAGGAGATGCTCCGCCTTGAGCCTTTCGAGAATCTGCCGCCGGTTCCGGTCGATCTGGGCTTCGCCGAACGTCGGGTCAACGTCATGGATCTGCAACTTGAGGCCGTAGACCTCGTGAAATTCGATTGAGCAAAAGGCGCAGATTTCCTTGTTGCCGGCCAAGGCGTCGGGACAACCCGCGGCACGGAGCTTTCGGTTGATGATGTCGAGACTGGACTTCCAGATGACGGCGCCGATCTTGGCGACCTGTCGGCCCTCGTCGTCGGTCTCCACCAGTTCGCCGTAAAGATGGCCGGAACCAAACCCGCCTTTCTTCGACACGAGGTGGGCCCGAACCCAGAACCTTTTCGTCGTCGCTTCGAGCAAGATCTCCTTGATGCGGGCCGTGACCGCCCGCAAGCGGTAGATCTTCGGTGGCTGGGCGGCCACCACGTAAATGACGCAAGCGAGGCCGAACAGGATCGGCAGCTAGTACCCCCCCTCCGGCGCCCCCACTGCTGATTCCCACCCCGCGAAGAATCAGTCCAGGCCGCCGCTTGCACCACTTGCACCTCGGGCAACCGTCTGCTACACATGACGGTATACTTCGCGCGGCCGAGAATGAGACATTCACGGCGACCACTTTCTCGTGGTAAAATGTCTCATTGATATTAATGGCCGCGTGAAGTATATCGTTTCGCCGATTCGTGGTTGAGTTGTCGCGCCATGGAAAACGTCTCGTGCCGTCCAGCTTTAGTCATTCACGATTTTGCCACATGCTGAGTCGTCGCCAGGCCCTGGCGGCGGGCGCGCTTTCGCTATTCGGCGGCATGAACCTTCCCAATCTGCTCCGGGCGGAATCGGCGGCAGGCACCCCACGCCGGCCCGGCAACGCCAAAAGCGTCATCATGCTCTACCTGCACGGCGGCGCGCCGACACAGGACATGTTCGACATGAAGCCCGCCGCCCCCATCGAAGTTCGCGGCGAGTTCAAGCCCATCGCCACCAACGTTCCGGGCATAAGCATTTGTGAGAAACTCCCACGGATGGCCATGTGGATGCACCGCGCGGCGCTCGTGCGCGGCGTAAACCATCGGGCCGGCTGCCACAATGAGATTCCCAGCTTCACCGGGTATGAACCGCCGCCCTCCAACGCGCAGGATCCGCCCGACAACCTTCCGCCGAGCATGGGCTCGGTGTGCGAGTACCTCAAACCCCAGGACGATCAACGCGCTGCCTACGTCCACTTGCCGGTGCCGCTGGGCTACACGGGCGTCGGTGAGTCCGGGCCTGGCGCGGGCTTCCTGGGCCGCCGCTACGATCCGCTATTGACCAGCGCCACGCCGACGGTCGACGAGGGCGCCGACGTGAGGAACCGGGCCCACCCGCCGCAGATCCGCGGCGTTCCTCGCCTCAGCGATAGCCAGTTGATCGACGGATTGACGCCGGATCGCCTTAATCGCCGCCGCTCGCTGTTGTCTGCTCTCGACGCCGGGCCGGCGAGGCACGCGGCCGAGGCCGCAGGTTTCGACCGCTTCCAAGAACGGGCGTTCGACCTCTTGACATCGCCCGTCTTGAGGGCCTGTTTCGATCCGGCGCTCATCGACCAGCGCGTGAAGCAGCGATATGGCAATACCCTGTTCGGCAACAGCGCGTTCATCGCCGGCAAGCTGGTCGAGACGGGCGTGCGGTTCGTCAACGTCATCTGGACATGGTACAACCTGGCGATCGCGGGCTTGTGGGATTTTGGTTGGGACACGCACGAGCACAACTTCGCGACCCTGGGGCATTTCTTGCCGCACCTTGACCTGGTGTACTCGTCGCTGATGGAAGACCTGGAGCAGAGCGGCTTATTGGACGAGACGCTCGTGGTGCTGACCAGCGACTTTGGCCGCACGCCGGGCGTGAACCGCACCGCCGGCCGCGATCACTGGACGCACTGCTACTCGACGATCCTGGCGGGGGCCGGCATTCGCGGAGGCACGATCCATGGCGCGTCGGACAAGCACGCCGCGCTGCCCATCGACGGTTCGGTTCGCCCGGCCGACCTCTGCGCCACGATCTATCAATGTTTGGGCATCGATCCTGACATGGTCGTTTACGACCGGCTCAATCGTCCGCACAAGATCTCGCAAGGGGGCGAGCCGATTGGGGCGGTGTTAGCGTAAGGCAACTCCCTCAAAATAACGTACCGGCTGATCCGTTTTGCCGTTGAATTGGGACACGGTGTTTGATGGTATATATCTAGCGTGGCAAAGTTTGGGACCGTGGTTAGGGGAGGCAAATGCCTGCGGGTGGCGCTGGAGAGAAGCGTGACTCCGCCCAAAACAGTTCCGGGTGGCGCCGGAGAGCGGCGGGAGTTCAGCCGACTCGCCCTGCTCGGCGGAAACGAATCGAACTTTGCCCCAATTCGTCAAACCGCCTGGTGGATCTCGGGATGGCCGAGAAGTCTCCTAAAATCAGAATGGTATCCATGCAGATTTGTTGATACAAAGAAATTACTCGACGAAGACACATGGAACATCGCTGACTACTGGAGTTTGAGCATGCTGACGATTGCGGGGCGACTCCATTCCACTCGTGATTTCTGCGACGGCGTCTCGCGTCGCGACGTCCTGAGGATCGGCACGCTCGCCGCGATGGGGACGGTCGGCGGGTGGACTTTGCCGGATCTCCTGCGGGCGGAATCGCTGTCGGGCCGCAAGTCGCCGAAATCGGTCATCATGATTTACCTGGTCGGCGGGCCGCCGCACCAGGATATGTTCGATCTCAAGCCGGAAGCGCCGAAGGAAATCGCCGGGCCGTGGCGGCCGATCGCGACCTTTAGAAAGTTTTTGTTGGCTGCCATCGCAGCCGCCAACGCCTCGTCGGTCATACCCAAATCCTGAGCCGCCCGTTTGAGCACGTCCTCTTTGAACTTCTGCTTAACGGCATCCAGAGGTTGGTCATAGGTGTTTTGAAATTCCGAAGCGGAGTCCAGCCCCGCCTTCCGCGCCACCGTTTTCTCAGCGCCGGTCAACTTCGCCTTTTCACCCAGGGCAGCCTTCTTTTCCGCCAGGGCAGCATCGACACTCATTTTTCTTCCGCCTCGGTCGGCGACGACGTACCGAAGATCCTTGGGCCTCGGTCTTCCAGGCGGTGTCGATCAACGGGAACATGGTTTAGTATTCCGATGCGTCGCTTGCGGCATTCCCAGTCGCCGCCGAACCGAGCGGCTGAAATGTATTGTACCAAGTCGCCGGCCGTAATACTGGCCGCGCCGGCGTGAATCTTTGCGGCTTCGCGCGCCGCGTCGCGCAAGTAGCCGAATTCGCAAGAATTCCGGACGGGGGTGGCGAAACGGCCTGAACTTTTGCGAGTTCCGCTACGGGATTGCGCTGGCGCTCGTCGGCCCCATCCCCGCTCGTCGGGGTGGTGAACAAGACGGCCGGCTAAGCGCGCTCCGCCGCGCGAGACGCCAAGGATTCCATCCAGCTCGTCTAGCTCGTCTGGATAGTGAACGAGATTCCGAGCCACACGTCGCGGCATTCCATCTTCTTCACCGACCGCGGCAAGCGCGGTGGGGTCGCGGCGAGTGGCGGCGCGCCGTTGTAGCATTCCATCTTCTTCACCGACCGCGGCAAGCGCGGTGGGGTCGTGGCCCCTGGCGGCTCGTTGACGAATAGCGCGGATTCTTCCCACGTTGGATTGGTGGGCGGTGCCCACCCTACACCGCACACTAACCCGCAGCGCAAGCAAGGCAAGCCGTTACGCGCCTTGCTTGCGCTGCGGGTTCGTGTCGAATCGTTACGCGCCTTGCTTGCGCTGCGGGTTAGTGTCGAAGCCATCGTCTCCCATGTGGTCCGGCTCCGCGCCGCCGCCTGCGCCGGGGAGCCGGACCACAGACGCACGGTCTTGAGGGAGGGGACGTGGAGCGATCCCTTAGCCATCCAAACTGTCCGCTCCTGCCGGGCAAGCCGGCGAGGGGGCGGGGGAATGCTCTGTCGCCGCTTCGCGACTGGCGACCCGCGGCCGAGGCCGTTGCACGAGCGTCGGATTAGCATTCGATCACGCCTGTCACAATTAGACCTGCCTGTCGTCGGGCAGTAGCCCAACGTAGCAGGCACACTCCGTGTGCCGTAGCTTTCCGCCCACCGACGTCGACTCGCCGGAGGTTACGGCACACGGCGTGTGCCTACTAGTTTCCCCGGCCGCGCCGGTTTCCGGGCATCTGCGGAACAACGAGGGCTTACGCCCCAGGCTACACTCTGTCGCCGCTTCGCGGCTGGCCGCCCACGCCCCAGGCCGTTGTTCCAGCGTCGGATTCGCATTCGATCACACCCTGCTCGCCTTGGTCTGCTTGTCGCGCCGGTCGGCCGCCCTCGGGCGAGTCGGTTCGCCTCCTGCGCGCACACCGCCCTTATTATCTCCATTCCCACCACCGTTTTCAATCGTACGCAAGTCCAGTCATGCGCACGACGTCCGCCGAGAACGATGGATGCCTTGTTCCGCGGCACTCTTTAGGCGTCGGGTTTGGTCGGCCGATCCGCTGCCCGCCCCGCCGACGCCCCGAAGGGCCGGTCATGGAACTAAACTGTTACGAACGTGCCGCCCGTCGAGCCGCCGATCGATGGTCAGCGTGGTCGACGCGCCGGCGGCCACCGTGGAGGCGTAGGGCGTGACCACGCTGAAACCGGCCGGCAACACGAGTTTCGTGGATCAGCCCGAAATTACTCCTCCTCCTCCTCCCCACAACGAGTTGCGCTTATCTTGATGCCATTCAGTTCTGACCCGAATGGCACTTGAACCTTTGTAAGTCGTTGTGGGCAAACTGGTATGGACAAAAAGGCCTCGCTTGCCTAAGTGGTGTTTGTGTTACCCACCCAAGGCAAGGAGGCCGAACATGGATACCGCGTTTCGTCGCGCAATGGCG
>DATKSN010000207.1:0-22491 GCA_035531595.1 Pirellulales bacterium
ATACTTCGCGCGGCCGAGAATGAGACATTTTGTCACGAGAAAGTGGTGGCTGGGGCAGAGCGTCAGCGATGCCCCGGCTAGATGACGACCGGGGCATCGCTGACGCTCTGCCCCAGCCACCGTGAATGTCTCATTGTTGGCTGCGATCGGCCGCGCCCGGGGCCGGAGCGAGTGTCGCAACGGAGCGTGGCGCAGCTTGGCTAGCCCGGATTATTCATGGTCCCGTAGCTGGCTTCGCAAGAAGTCAGGCCGTGGACACGAGTTACGCCAGAATTCTTGCGAATTCTGCTACAGCACAGTGCGCGAGTTCCTCCCCGGACCATGAATAATCCGGGCTTGCGCGCTTGACTGATCTGGCCATCAAGCACTTCCGCCGGCGTGAAGGCGTTGATCGCGGTGAAACGGGTGAAATCGGGCTTGTTAAAGCTGAGAAGATCGGTCAACCCGTGCCGCTGCATGGCGGCGACCAGACGCGCATCGTGAGCGTTCTTCCCCTTCACATCGTTCATGGCATTCATGCCCGTTCGCATCAAGCCAGTCGAGCGCCGCCAGCGCCTCGCCATGCATCACATGGCCCTTGTCGCCCAGGCGCAAGACGACGTTCGTATCGAGGAGAATTCTCATTCACCTCGTCCGGCGTAGATCGACTCACGGCTATCGTCCACCGAACCATTCGACATCGGATGCAGATCGATGATCCCGTGCAGTTTGGCCATGAACTCATCGTGCGACGCCACCTTCGCTCGCGGAGGGCTCTCCTCGGCAAGGCGCTCGGTGACGAATTCTTTAACGATCGTCTCAACGTCCTTACCGGCGGCGGCCGCCCGGCGGTGCAGGGTCGTCTCAATTTCGGCGGGAAAGTTAATGCTGACGTCCATAAGGCTCGAATCTCCTGACTTTGATATTGTAGCTTGAACTCATCCGCAAGTCATCGGGGTTTTGGCGGCCCACGTTTGCGGTAATGATCGTTTTCGGCCGACGCGGTGGCATTCTTGCAGGGCGGGGTTTATACTGCGAGCGGGCTGCTTCGACACGAACCCGCGGCGCAAGCCAGATGAACGATCAAAGTCCCCTTTCCTCAGACGTTCCCAAGGCCGGCTTCGCTGGTCTGCCACAAAACTGGAAGCGCGACGCGAACGCCGGATTCCTCGTGTTTCTGATTGCCTTGCCGCTCTGCCTGGGGATTTCTCTGGCCTGCGGGTATCCGGCGATTGCGGGCGTGTTCACGGCGATTGTGGGTGGCATCCTCTGTAGCCTGCTGAGCAATTCCGAACTGACGATCAAGGGGCCGGCCGCCGGATTGATCGTCATCGCGTTGGGGGCCGTCACCGAGTTCGGCTTCACCGCGGGCGCGGATCCTGCCGCGGATTGGCGGGCCTACCGCATGGCGCTCGGCGTGGGCGTGGCGGCGGGGATCCTGCAGATCGGTTTCGCGCTGTTGCGGGCGGGCGCGCTGAGCGACTTCTTCCCGACGTCGGTCGTCCACGGAATGCTGGCCGCCATCGGCCTAATCATCATGTCGAAACAGATCCACACCGTGTTGGGCGTCCGGCCGGAAGCCAACGAACCCTTGCAACTTTTTCGGGAAATTCCGAATTCGCTCGCGCACTTGAATCCCGAAATCACCGTGATCGGCCTGCTGGGCCTGTTGCTGCTGTTCGGGTTGCCGCTGCTCAAGGCGCGCTGGATTCGCGCGGTTCCCGCCCCGATGTGGGTGATCGCGACGGCGGTGCCGCTGGGACTGTATTTCGGTCTCGATCACCAGCAAACGTACTCCTTCGGCGGCCACCGTTTCGACTTGGGGCCCGCGTACCTGGTCAATGTGCCGGCCAACATGTTCGAGGCGATCGCATTTCCCGACTTCTCCGGGCTTCAAACCGTCGCGGGCTGGAAATGGACGATCATGTTCGCGCTGATCGGCAGTCTCGAATCGCTGCTGAGCGCCAAGGCGATCGACCTGATCGACCCTTGGAAGCGCAAGACGAACTTCGATCGGGATCTGCTGGCGGTGGGACTGGCGAACGTGGCCTGCGCCCTGATCGGCGGGCTGCCGATGATCTCGGAGATCGTGCGCAGCAAGGCCAACATCGACTATGGCGCCCGAACCCGCTTCGCGGACATGTTTCATGGGATTTTCCTGCTGCTGGCCGTGGCGCTTGTACCGGGGCTGATTCATGAGATTCCGCTGGCGGCCCTGGCCGCGATGCTGGTCTACACCGGGTTCCGCTTGGCCTCGCCGCGGGAGTTCATCCATGTGTACCGCATCGGCAAGGAGCAATTGCTGATCTTTGGCGCGACCGTGGCGGGAATCCTGGCGACCGATCTGCTGGTGGGCATCGCCATCGGAATCACGCTGAAGTTGCTGTCGCATGTCTTCAACGGGGCCCCGTTGCGATCACTCTTCCGGCCACAAATCACGATCCGCCGCGAGGAGGGCGGCCCAACGGTGCTGGCGGTCGGCGGTTCGGCCGTGTTCAGCAATTGGATTGGACTGACGCGGCGAATCGAAACCGCCTTCGAAGCTTCACCCCACGTCGTCATCGACTTGTCCGAAACGCGACTGGTCGATCACACCGTCATGGAACGGCTGCACACCCTGAAGCGCGAGTTCGCCGAGCGGGACGGTTCCTTGACGATCACCGGACTGGATGACCACCGGGCATTGGCTCCCAATCCCCACTCGGCTCGAAAGAAGTCGAGGGATCCTTGGTTCCCCCATTAGCGAGCGAGGCCGATGGAATTACTGATTATCGAAGACGACCAGGTGATCGGCAAGGCGCTGCGGCAAGGCTTCTGCGAGGCGGGCCACGGCTGTGTTTGGGCCAAGCAGGGCGACCGCGGACTGACCCTGGCGACCAGCCAGAAATACGACGCGATCGTGCTCGACATCATGCTGCCTGGCACGAGCGGGCTCGATTTGCTTCGCGCCCTGCGCGGGCAAGGCATCCACACGCCGGTGATCCTGCTCACCGCCCTCGGTTCGGTCGAGGCGCGCGTGGCCGGTTTGAACGCCGGCGCCGACGACTACATGGTCAAACCCTTCGCCTTCGCCGAATTGATGGCCCGCATCGAGGCCGTTTGCCGGCGCACCGTCACGCGGCCCACCGCCGTGATGCAGGTCGGCGAACTGACGTTGGACCTGTCCACGCGCCGCGTCAGCCGGGCCGACGGCGAGGTCGAACTGACGCCGACCGAATTCAGCCTGCTCGAACTGCTGATGCGGCACGCCGGCCAGGTGGTCACGCGTAAAATGCTCTGCGAGCACCTCTGGGAATCGGACTGGGAGGGAACCACCAACGTGGTCGAAGTGCATATCAATCGTTTGCGCGGCAAGCTGGATCGCAAGTTTCACGACTCGTTGATCGAGACCGTGCGGGGACGAGGCTATGCGATTCGAGCGACTTAGCGGCGCGAGCCGCCGCCTTCCCGACGGTTGCTAGGGGTGTTGTACGTGTTATACTGCACCTCGGAGCGAGCGGAGTCAAGCGATGCTTGGGCGTTGAGCAGGAGACATGCGGTGGCGAAACAGCATTCGATCGAGGCCATTTATGATACGCATTCCGCGGCCTTGCAGGTGGTCAGGGAATTCGAGTCGCGGGACTTCGATACCACCCAATTGTCCGTCGCGAGCATGGCCTACCAGAGCGATGATCTCGTTGTGGGATGTTACTGCACGACGGCCAACCACCTGAAGGCGTTGGGCTGGTTCGGGGGCTTCTGGAATGAGCTGTGGGGCGTACTTGACGGCGGAGCCTTGTTTGTGATTCCAGGGATCGGGCCGGTCCTGCTCGGCGGTCCGATCGTCAGCACTTTCCTCGCCGTAGTGGACGATCCTGGCGGCGAGGGCGCGGGCATGCTCAAAACCTCGATTCATCGCCTGGGTATCCCCAAAAACAGAGTTTTTGCCTGCGAAGACGCGATCAGAACCAAAAAGTCACTGTTGCTTGTTACCGGCACGGCCGAAGATTTGGTCAACGCCAAAGCCATCCTAGGCGCCGCCGTGCCTTGATTCGCCGCCTCGCGTCCGTGAGCGATTCCGCCAGCAGGTCCGACTTTCATGTTCACATATGAGGGCGGCCACCGTCCGCGCTTCTGCGGACGGAGTCAATAAGAATTTTCTTCAACGGCCTCTTGGCGGTTAGCCGGCGATTCGCTTCACGTTTCTAGCGGCCGCTCGCTCAATGCCTTCATCAATCCGACGCGCCAGCGCCAGGATCTCGCCCACTGACGCTCGGCCAACAACCGCGCGCTTGAATTCCTTGTCGTGCAAGGCAAGCGACAGCCGAGCCAGCAGTTGCAGGTGGCTGCGAATGGTGGGACAAGTCATCGTAAAGAGAACGCCAACGGGTTGGCCGTCCGGCGCGCCAAAATCGACGGGTTGCCGCAAAAAACACAGCGTGACGCTCGGGCGAGCGACGTCCAGCACCAGGGGACTACGGGGATGTGGAATTGCGATACCGTCCCCAATGGCGGTCGACCCAATCGCTTCCCGCGCCAGCAACAAACTGAGCAACATTTGCCGGTCGATGCCGGCGGGCACAGGCATCACGTCCACGACGGCGCGCAATGCGGTTTCTCTCGTCGAATCGGCGGTATCATAAAAAATTCCGCCTACTTCCAGAGCGCTCGCCAACGCAAACGGCGCCGTTGTCGATTCGTCCACACTTCGGAACAACTCGGTCGAGACTTGAACTTGCTGGGTGTTGGCCCATTCCAAAACCTCGACGCCGTTAAAACGCAATCGTCCATTGATCCGATGCGCCGGAAGGCCACGCTGCTTGACCCATCGCTTGACCGTTGACTCGGACACGTCCAAGAATCCGGCGACGTCACAAGATCTCAACTCCATGATCCGCACTCCTTCCGTGGGTGGCGTTGCGTGGTCAGTTCGTGCCGCCCGGCGCGACTCGGCGTCGAGCAAAGGCCGACTTGGAAAACCCCTTCAGTTTCTCGAGCAGTTCCACCAGGTCGCGATGCACCTGGTACGGATCGCCGTTCTCATCCACCCGGTCAAAGCGGCGCGAATTCCAGAGCATTGTAACGCCGGCGACGACCAGGTCAGTCTCCTTTCGCGTGAGGCCAAGGCTGGCGGTCGTGGACGTTTCGTTGGACATCATGGTCTCCCGCTGTCAGACAACTTCGTCAACTACGAATCTCGTCAAACTCTTCCAGGATTCCAACGACCTCCGCCGGCGATCGGGATCCCAGAAGTTGCATTCGAGTGGGCTTGTCCCCGAGCAGGCTGCTAATACGTCCAAGGATGTCAAAATAGCGCTCACGCTGATCCAGGGGGCCAACCAGGAGAAAGAGGATACGCACCGGCGCGCGGTCCAGCGAGCAGAAGTCGATGCCCTTGGGATCGATGGCGATCACGCCCATGAAGCGGTCAGCCAGATTCGTCCGGCAATGCGGCAACGCGACGCCGTTCCCTAAGGCCGTCGACCCCATGGTTTCCCGCGCCACGAGCACTTGGACGAGTGAGGCTTTATTCCGCGAATCGACGAGGCCGACACGAACGAACGCGTCGACCATTTCGGCGACGACCGCCTGCCTGGTACGCTCCTTCAGCCCCAGTAGGATCAACTCCGCCGGGAAAACGTCGCTCATTCGAATGGTTGCCGCGGTGGCCATCGCACATGCCCTCCTACCTCCCTATTCTCGTTTCCGCCGAATACTGCTGCAAAGGCCGTGCCGGTTGGAAACAGGGCCACGGCCACCGAGTTGAGAGATCGATCGGCCAGCGTGAGAAGGCGACGCCGGGGCTCACGCTGCACGATCCCTTGCTTAAGCCTGCAAGGATTTGCACGTCAGGTGCAACCATTTGCAGCTTCCGGTCAGCGGGACCTACTGCAAGTTCGTATCGGTTCAAAGTCCGCACGCTGGGCTGGCTCACAGGTTGCTCAGGTTCCGGCCTACTGCAGTTCGTGCCGGTTCATTTTGTAGTGCAATGTTCGCACGCTGATGCCGAGGAGTTGAGCCGTGCGTTCTCGGTGCTGGCCGCACTTGTCGAGTGCGGCGAGGATCGCTTCCTTTTCGGCGTCCGCGACAGCCTCTTCCAACGTGGCCACCTCGCGCCGAGCCGTAACGAACAACTCCGCGGGCAAATCCTCGCCGTGAATCGAAGGCCCTTCGACGGTCACGACGAGCCGCTCGATGCAGTTCCGCAATTGGCGGACGTTGCCCGGCCATGGATGATCGCAAAGCACGCGCATCGCCGCGTCGGTGAGTTGCTTGGGCTCGCGGACATGGCGCTCCTGCGCCTGATTGAGAAAGTATTCGGCCAGTAGCGGAATATCGTCGCGGCGTTCGCGGAGCGGCGGAACACGCAGCGGCACGACGTTGATGCGATAGTAAAGGTCCTCGCGGAACTTGTCCTCGGCCACCAACTCCTCCAGATCGCGATGCGTCGCGGCGACCAACCGAACGTCCACCGGCACCACTTGCTCGCCGCCTAATCGCCGGATTTCCCGCTGCTCCAGGACGCGCAAAAGATCGACCTGGATCTTTGCGGGCATTTCGCCGATTTCGTCGAGAAAGAGGGTGCCACCATCGGCCATTTCAAACCAACCCCGCTTTGGACGCGCCGCGCCGCTGAACGCCCCCTTCTCGTACCCAAACAATTCACTTTCCATCAGCGTCTCCGGCAGCGCCGCGACGTTCGCGGCTACGAACGGCCTGGTTTGCCGGCGGCTGAGGTTGTGAATTGCCCGCGCCACGAGCTCTTTCCCGGTCCCACTCTCGCCTTGAATCAGGACCGTGACGACCGTATCCGCGACCTGTCGAATACGTTCAAAAACGTCTTGCACCGCCGCGCTTCGTCCGATGATCTGCGGAAATTCGCCCGCGGACGCCAGCCGTTCTCGCAGGTCACGGTTTTCCTCGACGAGCTGGTAGTGTGCCAGGGCGTTGCGCACCTGCAATCGCAACATGTTCAAATCAACCGGTTTCGTGATGTAGTCATGGGCGCCCGCGCGCATCGCTTCCACCGCCGTGTCGATACTGCCATGGGCGGTAATCACGAGAACCAGCGTCTCGGGACGCTCATCCTTGATTTCGCGCACCAGGTCGATTCCGCCGAGTGGACCCGGCATTTTCAGGTCCGTAATCACGAGCTGATGGTGCTGCCTGCGGAAGAGGCCAATGGCTTCGTCGACGTTCGTGGCGGTGATGATCTCGTCGGCCACGCACGCCAGGCCCTTCGCCAGGCCCGCGCGGATGTTCGGCTCGTCGTCGACGATCAAGATACGGAAAACGCCGTTGCTCATCGATCGTCGTCGTCCGTTTCCATGGGCAGGGTGATTTGGAACGTCGTCCCGCGTTCTCCGGTCTCGTAGTCGATGCGACCTCCATGTTGACCGATCAGCTTCTCTGACAGAGCCAATCCCATGCCGGTGCCCTTGCTTTTGGTGGAAAAATACGGTTTGAAGAGGCTTGGCCGCAATTCCGGTGAAACACCCGATCCGGTATCGGTGACCGCGACCGTAAGGGAACCCTTTTGCGCGGTGATGCCAACCGACAGCAGCCCCCCGTCGGGCATGGCCTCCAGCGCATTGATCAGCAAGTTCAGTATCGCTTGTTCGAACTTGTGGACATCCAGCGGCGCCCGCGGCAGGTCAGCCGCCGGATGGAGCAATGCGATCTGCACCCGTTGCTCAGTCGCTTGGGGTCGAATCAGGCGAATTGCGTTTTCCAAGACTTCCAGAACGTCCGTGGGCTGGATCGAAAGCCGTTGCAGGTTGGCAAAGTTGCGAAAGCTTTCGAGGACTCCGTTGAGGCGGTGAATTTCGGTTTTGAGGACGCCAAGCAATTCATCGATCGATCCGCTCGGTGAATTGTGATGCAGTTGCTCGTCCAATAACTGCACATGCAGGCTTAGTGCCGTCAGGGGGTTCTTGATCTCGTGGTGCAAACCCGATGCCAACGAACCCAAGCTGATGAAGCGTTCCATGCGGGCCATACGCTCCTCCATGAGGGCTCGCTCGGTGACGTCACGCAATGACAGCACCGCCCCCAGCGTAATTCCCTCGATATCCTTGAGGAACTGCGCGTCGGCCCGATACCGAAGGCATCTCCCCTCACGGGCAATCGCAAAATCGCGATCAAGGATCGGTGTCTGGCCGTCGAGAAGCTCTCGAGCGAGCTCGACCAGTGGGAGTTCTTCCCGCGATATCTGCGCGAGGGACTCACCCACGCATTCAAAATCGACGCCGAGCAACCTGATGGCCGCACTGTTGATACTCGTCACGGAGCCTTGACCATCAATGGTGATGACGCCCTTGTCCATGCTGGCCAGGATGTCGTGAGCCAACATCTTGACCCGGCGGAGCGTCTGCTGGGCCGCGACGTACCGCCGGCGAAACCGCGCCAGCGCCGCCGCACACGCCGCGAGTGCCAGGGCGATGACCAACGAGAGGAACCGGTCTTCAAGGCCCTCGAGTACCAGCAAGGCGATGCTGACTCCCAGGGCCACGAGCACCGTCAGCAGAATCACCGGTTCGGCAACCGGGCCGACCGGCGCGTCGTCCGAACCATGTACTCGAAACATCCGATCTCCCTTTCGACTGCCCATTCTAATGCGCCGCGTTGGACGCCGCCAGCCGCCGGCGTGATCGAAGCGTGATCGAAGTGCATATCAACCGTCCGCGTGGTAAACTGAGTCGTAAATTCCACGACTCGTTGATTGAGACCGTGCGAGGACGAGGCGATGCGATTCGAGCGACTTAGCGGCGTCTTCCGTTCGTTGCGGTTCCGGCTCACCGCTTGGAACACGGCGGTTGTGTTGCTCACCGTCGGCGCGGCGCTGGTGGGCATTCGCGAGGGCCTGCGGCACACCCTGCTGCTCGAGACCGACCAGCTCCTTGCGGATGACGCCGAGGAGATCGCCCAGTCGATCGTCGAGTCGTACCCGAACCTGGAAGGGGTATTCCACAGCATCGACCGCAAGGCCGACGCGCACGTCCACCAGAAGCTGTTCGTGCAGCTCATCGGTCCCGACGGCGCCGTCGTGCGTTCGACCAGCAGCACGCCCGTCGAGCGGCAAGCGATTTCGCACGCCGTTCCGCCCGACAAGCCCCTGCAGCGCGACAAGCCATCGGTCGGCGGACCTTACCGCCGTTTCGAGCATGTGCTCGACGTGCCGGGCTTGCCCGCCTACACGGTGAGAGTCGGCGTTTCCCTGGAAAACGTCGAGGACGACCTCGCCACGCTGACCCGGTTGATCATGATCGCCGGCGCGGCGGTTCTGTTGTTGGCCCCTTTGGGCGGCTATTGGCTGGCGGGCCGGGCCACGCACCCCTTGGCCCGGATCATCCGCGCCGCCGCGCGGCTCCGGCCGAGCCACATGGAGGAGCGCCTGCCGATCCGCCGGACGGGCGACCAGCTCGACCAGCTTTCGCACACGATCAATCAGTTCCTCGACCAGATCGCCGACTACCTGGCCCGCAACCGGGAGTTCGTCGCCAACGCCGCGCACGAACTGCGTTCCCCCCTGGCGGCCATCCAAAGTTCGGTCGAGGTGGCCCTCAACGCCGACCGCTCGACCGACGAGTACAAGAACTTGCTCTACGAGATCGTCGATGAGTGCAGTCGCTTGGGCGTGCTGGTGAACCAGTTGTTGCTCTTGGCCGAAAGCGACGCGGGCGGTCTGCGCGTCCAGCGCGACGTGGTGTGGCTCGACCGCCTGGTGGCCACATCGCTCGACATGTTTCGCGGCGCGGCCGAGGAGCGGGGGATCGAACTGTCGTCCTGCTTTTCCGGATCGGCCGCGGTGCTGGGCGAGGCCGGCCGCCTGCGCCAGGTGATCAACAACCTGATCGACAACAGCCTCAAGTTCACGCCCTCCGGAGGCCGAGTGCTGGTCGAGTTGGGATCCGACGTCGGCCCCGCCGCGCCGGGGCACCCTGTCGACCAGGTCATCCTACGGGTCACGGACAGCGGCGGGGGCATCAGCGCCGACGACCTGCCGCACATCTTCGAACGCTTCTACCGGGGCGACAAGTCGCGGCACCGCGACGATCCCAACTGCGGAAATGGCCTAGGGTTAAGCATTTGCCAGTCGATCGTCGAGGCCCACGGGGGCGCGATCGAGGTCGAAAGCGTCGTTTCGAGGGGCACGCGGTTCACCGCCTACCTGCCCGCCGCCGCCGACGACATGATGGCGGTTGAAAGCGGTTCCGGGGTGCGCGAGGTATAACCATGGTAAGGTATAATCAAAAAAAACGCGCTCGAATCCGGACACTGTGTTCGGTTTCGTTGCGCTTTGGCACCGTTCGGGCGTGCGCGTGCCATTAAGCGGTGGGAGTGTCAGGGAAGGCAATCCGCGTATGCGAAAGCACCCGCGGACGCGTGGAGACTGTCCGTCCCGAAGGCCAAACCACCGCTCGTTTTCACTCAAAAATCGCCAAAAACGCTTCAAAATCGTTCGATTCGACATCTTTCCAGCAACAACCGCTCGTCCCCCGTCCAGGTATTCCATCAAAATCTCTGGGAATTACGCACGTCCGCGGCTGCCGGCGTTTGATTTCTTGCTAACATGGAGTTGCTAAACGGCAAAAAATGCGCGCCGATTTTACTCCGTGTTGGGGGTTATATTTTGGTGGCAGGGGGGGTACGATACCAGAATTGGCCGGCAAGTAGATCCGTGGCTACGACCGCCTAGATCCTCAAACGATCGGGTCTCACTCCGCGAGCGGATTCCCCGCCGCGGCGGCCATCGCCAGGGCGATCAAATCGGCGATCGACCGCACGGCGCCCGGCGTCGCCAGATAGCTGATGCCGCGGTGCAGGTGCAAACGGAACTGCCGGGCAACCACTTCGTCGTCGCTGCCCAGCCCGTCGAGCTCGCAGCGCTCCTTGATCAGCGCCAAGTAAAGCTCGTGGTGTTCCCCGCCAAACACGAGCCAACTCATTTCGACGTTGCTGTCGGCCGGGATTTCGACCGGGCTGGGCGGCGTCGGCTCGCGCAGCGAGAGGCACAGCGCCCAGCGGCAGACGATATTCCATTGGTCGATCCCGGTTCGCGTCTTGAGCCGGATCAGTTGGTCCTTGGCCTGCGACGACAGCCGAATTTGCTTGATGCTCATGGAACATTTTGTGTGCTGGTGGTTTCTTTTCGACACGGACTCTGTAGGGAACGCCCTCCGTGGCGTTCCGCGTCCCGCCAGAAGACGTCGCACCCACTTCATGCGCGCTACTGTGCGGCGGCGACCGGCTCCCAGAAATAACCCTCTTCGGCCAGCGTGAATTTCCCATCGTCATGGTAGTTCAGGTGGTAAGCGCGCGCGATCGAGGGCGCGAGCGCGTCGTAGTAGCGGCGGTCGACCTCGGTGTCGGTCGAGAGCACGATCACCTGATGACTGGCGTTGGGAAAGTAGCGCTCGATCAGATGCTCGCGGTGCTTGGCGTCGAGCCGCGCCATGGGCGTATCGATAATGGCCGGCAACGAGCGGGCCGACGCCCGCGCCAGCCCCCACAGCACCGAGATCGCGAAAATCTGCTTTTCGCCTTCCGAGAGCCGCTGTTTCGAGATCGCCTGCCCGTCGCCGCCGAAAAGCGTGATCGCAAACGTGGCCGGGTCGATCATGATTTGCTCGACCAGCGTCTGCTTGCGCAGCAAGAAGCGGAAGCTCTCAGTCACCAGCGACGACAGATTGTCGATCTTGGCGGCCGTGGCCCGCTTGAGGAACTCCTGCATCGTGGCGCGGGTGCGTGCCGCCAGGCGATTCATCCGCGCCGTCTCGCCCTCGAGGATCTCGGCCTCCACCCGTTTCATGAGCAACTTGTCGCGTTTGTGCTGCGCCTCCTTCAGGGCCAGCGCGGCGGTCTTGCCTCTCGCCTCCATCCGCGAAAGCGCCTCCGCGGCCAGCGCGGCCGCCACGGTCGAAGCCTGGAGCCGCTCGACGACGTTTTTGATCCCCTCGTCCTGGGGTGTGGCCGCCAGCGACCGTTCGACGTCCTCACGCTCGCGCGTGACTTGCGCCAGCTCGTCGAGCAGCCGCCGCGCTTCGGCCTGGCGCTGGGCAAGCCCCCGCTCGTCCATCTTGCGTGCCAGCGCACGCGCATTGTCGGAAAGACGCAACTGCGGCGTGACGGCCACGGCCGTTTGCCTTTCAAGCCGGTCGGCGGCGTGGACCTCGCGCACCAGCTTGAGCACGTTGGCGGGGACGCTTTGCTCCTTAAGCGCCGTCAAGACCTTTTGGTCGCGGTCTTCGAGCATTCGGCCGACGACGGCCGCCTCGGCGGCCTGCTGTTCCCGGCGGTCCTGGCCGACGACGCGCCGGAGCAGCTCGGGTGCCAGCGCCAGCGGCAGTTCGCCCGTCGCCAGGGCCAGCAGTTGCCCCTTGAGCTGGCTTTCCCGCCCTGCCAGTTCGTTTTGACGGTGTTTGCGGGCTTCGCGTTCTTCGTAGTGTTTGCCGCCAACGCCGGCAAATGTTTTTTCCGCCTTCTCCTGCTGGTTGGCGGTTCGCTCCTTTTCGTTTTTGAGCGACGCTTCCTCCATCGTGAGCAAGCGCAATGCGTCGTCGCAGGCCGCCACCTCCCGTTCCAAATCTTCAAGCTGTGCGCGGTCGTCGTCGGCCACCAGCTTCTTGGCCAGCCGCCCTTCAAGCACCGTGGCGTCGGCAATCAGCCGTTCGGCCAGGTCGAGTCCCAAGAGCGACTTGATCGCGGCGCCCAAGGCTTCGCTGGCCGTTTCGTCTTCGGCCAGGAAGCGGATCTTCTCGGCGTCGAAGAAAAAGAGCTGTGAAATGCCCAGCGGCACCAACTCCTCGACCGCCTGCTGCCAATTGTCCGACAGCCAGCGATCCGTCACGCCGTCGCGCGAGACCGCCAACGTCTCGCGCAGCTTGCCGCCGCGCACTTGCCAGGCGCGTTCGACCTCGTAGGTATGCGCCTGGCCTTCGGCCGTGTAGCGAAACGAGATCGCCACCGCCGCCTTGCCATGCGGCCCGATTCGCGGGAATTCGGTCGTTTCCGATGTGGCCGAATTCGCAAGCATTCGGGCAGTCCCGGCCGCGGCCCCGTTTCCTCCCTTCCCGGCCGCGGCATCGCGGTGGATGCACTCGCGCAGGTATTCTTCATACGACACCTTCGCCCGTTTCGAGCATTTCGCTCGCGGGCCGTAGAGCGCCAGTTGGATCGCATCGAGCAGGGTGGTTTTGCCGCCGCCGTTGATACCGCCGAAGAGGACAATCGGCAGCGCCTTTCCGGCGCTCTGCCCAGGCGACAGGTCGAACACCTGCCGGCCGCGGTAGAGGCAGAAATTATCGAGCGTGAGTTGTTCGAGAATCATGCGCGTGGCGAGCGGGGGGCGTCAGCCCCCTGTTTTTTCCGCGTTATGTTTAGGCGAGCGAGGGGCGTCAGCCCCCTGTTTGTCCTGCGTAATGTTTGGGGCGAGCGGGGGGTGTCAGCCCCCTGTTTGTCCTGCGTTATGTTTGGGGCGAGCGGGGGGCGTCAGCCCCCTGTTTGTCCTGCGTTATGTTTGGGGCGAGCGGGTGGCGTTAGCCCCCTGTTTGTCCTGCGTTATGTTTAGGCGAGCGGGGGGCGTTAGCCCCCTGTTTGTCCTGCGTAATGTTTAGGCGAGCGGGGGGCGTTAGCCCCCTGTTTTTTCCGCGTTATGTTTGGGGCGAGCGGGGCGGCGTTAGCCCCCTGTTTGTCCTGCGTTATGTTTAGGCGAGCGGGGGGCGTTAGCCCCCTGTTTGTCCTGCGTTATGTTTAGGCGAGCGGGTGGCGTTAGCCCCCTGTTTGTCCTGCGTAATGTTTAGGCGAGCGGGGGGCGTTAGCCCCCTGTTTTTTCCGCGTTATGTTTGGGGCGAGCGGGGCGGCGTTAGCCCCCTGTTTGTCCTGCGTTATGTTTGGGGCGAGCGGGGCGGCGTTAGCCCCCTGTTTGTCCTGCGTTATGTTTAGGCGAGCGGGGGGCGTTAGCCCCCTGTTGTTTCCGCGTTATGTTTGGAGTCAGGAATCAGGTTTCACCATTGCTTAGCCGCTCAACGAAAAAGCGCCCGCCTTGAAGGCCAGGATCGACATCGGCTACCAGAGGCAGCCTGCTTGCCGCCTCTTCGTAAGAGGCCAGGGGACGCGCCCCTGGCCTCTCTTGCCGCTTCAATGGGACCGCGCTCTTTCGAGCGCGGAAAAGTAGGGGCGAATTCATTCCGTGGCAATCTCACACAATCGGCTCTTGGTCGGTGAACAACGTCCCCTGTGGATCGGCCGGTTCGCCACCGGTCTCGTTCTCGGCCGCCGCCTCATCGGCCGACGGTTGTTGGGGCCGCGGCCCCGCTCCGTTGCGGCCCTCGGCCTCGCGCTTCCGCCGCTCCTGCTCGTTGCGAATCGCGATCGCCTCTTCCTCACCGCCGTACTGCCCCACGCGCAGGCAATCTTCGAGCGCCGTGTAGACGCCGGCCCGCCGCGTCATTGCGCGGTACTGCCGCTCGACGTCGAGCAGGTCGGCCTGGATCTCGAAAAACGCCTCGTCGTCGCCGCACACCTCGCGCAGAATCCGCCAGTCGTCGCCGCCCAGCAGCTTGTCGTCGGCCGGGGCGGTGGGAAAGTCTTCGCCCGTCACCTCCCGGTAAACCCGTGGCAGGGCGTCGTCGAACTCATGCTTCTCGTACAGCCATAGCCGGCGGATCTCGGCCAGTTCGTCCTTCGAGATCAGCTCCAGCGTTCGCACCTCCGGCGGACCAAGTGCGCGGACGTCGCGCTGAACTTCGAGCACTCGCCGCAGCCAGATCTCGCGCCACTTCTTGGTATACGGGCCGGGCACGGTGCTGTCGTGGAACAATTGCACCCGCCCGTCCATGCGGCGGTAGTCGCGGCGGTGGCGATCCGGCTCGCCCAGCTCGTTGCGCAGCTCCAACAGCGGCGTCATCCAGACCTTTTCCTCATCGTTCTTGATCATCGCCTCCATCGAGCGGTCCTTATCGACCACCGTGCAGACCCAGCAGCCGAAGCGGCTGGTTCCGCAGCTTGGCGTCGAGGTATCGACGACGAGCGGGCATTCGCCGTCGGCCGACGCTCCCTGGTACATACCCAACAGCGACTTGTTCGTGTGCCCCCAGGGGTTCTTGACCTGCATCAGGTAGAGCCAGACGTCGTCGTTCTTCCAGTCTTCGATGGGCGAATAGACCAGCGAATTGGGCAGATTGGCATTGGGGCTGAGCCGTTCGCGCAGCCGGCCCTTCGCGCGGTTGTCCATGACGATCGCCCGCTTTTGGCTTTCGGCCCGGCGCGTGCCCAGCACCAAAATCGCCTCGCCGTTCTCGCGCACCACATCGCGGATGAACTTGTTCGACGGCGCGATCTTCATCCGCGCCGTACACCAGCGGAACAGCTTCCGCGGGGCCGGGTAGCCGCGCCCGATCAGGTTCACCCAGAAGCTATCCTTGACGTCGGGCGAGAGCTTGTGCGGGACGACGGGCACCTGCTGCTCGGCCGCCGCCGCCCGCATCTTGGCGTGTGAGGCGTCGACCCAGGCCGCCACCACCGGCTGCTCGACCAGCGTGTCGGTCGAAATCACGTGGACCGTCTTCGCGCGGCGCTCGGGGGGCAAGTCGCGGATGGCCATCCAGACGAGCTGCAACACGGCGCTGGAATCCTTGCCGCCGCTGTACCCGACCACCCACGGCACCTGGTCGCAAAGGTACAGCTCGCGAATCTCGTCGCAAATCGCATGCACCGTCGTCGCCATCCCCTGCTGGGCAAAGGCGGAATCATTCTGCTTTGCTGCTGCGGCCGGCTCCCTCATGGCGTGTTTCCCATTCAAGCGTCCGCAACCGCTATGGAAGTCATATCGTGACTTCCAAATATATATATTGACTTCCAGCGTGTCAACGCGCAGAATTGGGAATCGTGTTGCTGGTTGAATTACCGGAGTTCGCGTGTCGTCATGCCGCCGCTTTACCTCGACTACAACGCCAGCGCGCCGCTCGACCCCCGAGTCTTCGACGCGATGAAGCCGTGGTTTCTCGAAGAGCCGGGTAACGCCGGCAGCCGCACGCACATGTACGGTCAACGTGCCCGTGACGCCGTCGAAACCGCGCGCGGTCTGGTGGCCGCTGTTCTAGGCGCCAAGTCCGAGGAGGTCATTTTCACCAGCGGCGCCACCGAAAGCGATAACCTGGCCATCCTTGGCCTGGCCCGGCACGGCATCGAGACCGGCCGCCGACACCTGATTTCGACGGCCATCGAGCACAAGGCCGTTCTGGAGCCGCTCGCCCAACTGGGCAAGTTGGGCTTCGAGGTCGAGTTGGCCCCGGTCACGCCCGGCGGCTACGTCGATGCCAACGAGATCCGCCGTCGGGTGCGACCCGATACGCTGCTGGTGTCGGTCATGCACGCCAACAATGAGACCGGTGTCTTGCAGCCGGTCGAAGAAGTGGCCGAAATTCTGCATGGGACCGAAACGCTATTCCACGTCGACGCGGCCCAGACGTTTGGCAAGGAGGTCGACGCCCTGCGTCGCCTGCGATGCGATCTAGTTTCGATCAGCGGCCACAAGATCTACGGTCCGAAGGGAATCGGCGCCTTGTACGTGCGCCGTCACGCTGCCACCCGCGCGATACGCCCTATCATGTTCGGGGGCGGGCAGGAACGCGGCCTTCGGCCCGGCACGCTACCCGTGGCCCTGGCTGTTGGGTTGGGCGCCGCCGCGGAGTTCGCCGGCCGCGAGCACTCATCGCGGTTGGAGCACGCCTCCCGCGTGAAGTCGCGGTTCTTGGCGGACCTGGGGGGGAGCGGACATCATCTGAACGGCGAGCAGAGCCGGTGCCAATCGCATGTGGTCAATGTCAGCTTCGATGCAATTGACAGCGAGGCGATCATGCTACTGCTCCAGGACGCCATTGCGGTCTCGAACGGTTCAGCCTGTACGTCGGCGAGTTACACGGCCAGTCACGTTCTGCGCGCGATGGGTCTTGAAGAGGACCGAATCGCCGGTGCGGTTCGATTCTCCTGGGGGGCGGGCGTTGCCGCCGTCCCAATTGGGCCGATCATCGCGGCACTTCACTGTCTTAAGTTGGGCGCGCTTCGCGTGTAGGATGACTGGTACACGAAATCCCTCCATTTCAGCCACCGCCAGGCAGTCGACCATGCAGCCTTTCGAGTATACGTTTCCGGTGATCCGCGGCACACAGGCGGGGCGCGAACATTATGTTACCATGTGCCCGCTCGCTCTGGTGCCGCGTCTGTTTCCGGCTGACGACAGCTTGTTGGCTCCTGATCTCCGCGCCCAACGGGTGCTCAACCAGGGACGCGTTCCGCAGATCGCGCGTTACATCGCCGGTAACCGTAGGGCGTATGTGCTCGGCGCTCTCACCGCTTCGGTCGACGGCGACATACGATTCGAGCCGCCCGGCGTCTCGACGGCAAACGGCGCCTCCGGCACGCTGCACGTCCCCATGTCGGCCCGCTTCGTATTGCATGACGGTATCCACCGCTCGGCCGCCATCGTCGCCGCCCTACGCCAGCGCCCCGAGCTTGCCGATGAAACGATCGCGATCGTGCTGTTCGCCGACCCAGGTTTGAAGCGAGCGGAGCAGATTTTCACCGACTTGAAGCGACAAGAGCGACGCCCGGCGCGCTCATTGAGCATTCTTCACGATCCTGCGGACGAGATGGCGCGACTGGTACGGGCGGTCGTCGCTCGTGTGCCCATCTTCGCCACCCACACCGAGATGCAGCGCAGCAAGATCTCGAACCGCTCGACGAAGCTCTTTACATTGAGCGGTATCTACCATGGAACCGGCCTGTTGCTGCGCGGCCGGGACGCCGATTCGTTCTCGGCACGGCTCGCTATGGCCGCGAGCTTTTGGAACGCCGTCGCCGAGCACATGGCAGACTGGCAGCGAGCGGCTGCGGGCGAGGTGACGCCCGCCGATTTGAGAAAACGCTGTGTGCATGCGCACGCCTTGGCCTTGGCCGCCATCGGGCGCGCCGGAAGGTCGCTACTCAAAACACACCCGAAGTCGTGGCGAACAAAGCTGCGCGGTCTCCGTTCACTTGACTGGTCGCGATCGAACACGCGGCTTTGGGAGGGGAGGGCCATGATCGCAGGCCGGCTCTCGAAGGCAACCACATGCGTCGTCCTCACCGGCAATGCGATTAAACAGCACTTGGGGCTGACGCTCGATGACACTGAACGTGAGACGGAGCGGCGGTTCCAGACTCGCCGCTGACGGAGACGTGCGGTGCCGGTCTGTTCCTTGCAGTTGGTTCGTCAAGTATACTTGGCCGATTTTTCGGCGCGGCGCGGCGCGACCCACGTCGCTCCCGCATGCGGATTCGATTGAGGCGATCAAGCACAAATTCCACATAGCGGGTCAGGCTTGGCCGAGACGGTCGTAATATTTCGCGACGCTGTCCTCGCAAATCGCTCGCAGCTTGGCTAGATCATCCGACTTGAGTTGCCGCCAGAGGCGAGGATCAAAGCGGATGTAGGCGAGGTCACGATCATACGCAAGATATTGGCGGCGCTCGAATTTCTCGAAAGGCATGTCGAGCATCACTCGTTGCGCCAGGGCGTCGTCCACGTCGTCGATGTTGGCCATACGTGAGCTTGGACGCTCCACCGCACGCCCAGCAGCCTTGCGCTGCTCGTAAAAACGTCGAAAGTCGGAAGCCACATCCGCGAGCCTAGCGCGCCCGCGGTCGTCGGCAACGGCAAGAACCGCAAGAAGCATTACAGGCTTGTATGAGGCGGACATGTCCATCTCCGCGACGTACTCGAAGAATAGATCCTTGATGTTGCGGTCTTCGACCTTAGGCAGACCGAGCATCTCGCGCACTTCTTCCGCTCGGTCGACGTCGAAGTAATGGTAGATGCGTTCGCCAAGAGGGAGGGTGTGATCGGGACGCAAGAGGCCTCGCTCGATCGCGCGCCGGACGATGCCTTCAGACGCGGCCAAGCGAACTTCGAGCTCGGCGGCGGAGATCATTCCGGCGATTGCTTCCTGCCAACTAAACAGATCAATCTCCTGGTACTCCTTCGCCCAGAGCCCGATCTCGATCACGGTCGTCGGTCGCTCGCCTCCCGCAATGGTTTGTTCCTCTGTCTTGCGTAGTGCTTCTGGCGCCAGAAGCAGGCCGCCGGGGCGATACTTTTTCTCCCCGAGCACCCGATTCAAGTTCAGAGACCGATTATATCGAGTTGCATTATCGACAAAGTCGAATACGGTCAGGCATTCCTTGCCACGCGCTTTGCGCGTCCCGCGGCCGAGTTGCTGGAGGTAGACGACCTTGGAGAGGGTCGGCCTGGCCATTAGAAGCACCTCGACGTCCGGGCAATCCCAGCCTTCATTTAAAATATCGCACGCGCATAGAACCCGAAGCTGCCCGCGTTGGAACGCCTCGAGGTACTTCTGTCGTTCGCTTCTTGACATCCTGCCAGATACGGATCTCGCGGGGACACCAGACCGGCGAAACAACTCGGCGAGTGAGTCCCCGTGGCGAACATTGACACAGAAGGCAACGGCTTTGCGGCCGGGAACGTGATTTTGGTATGTTTCGACGATGAGACGATCGCGTGGGGGAATGAGGATGGCCTCCTCAATGTCCTTGCGATTGTACTGAACCTGATTGAAACGCACGCGGCTCAGGTCCACGTTCGTCAGCACGCGAACACAGCGGATTGGGACCAATTCGCCCCGCTCGACTGCTTCGCGCAGTGTCAGGCGGTGAGCACATTCGCGGAATACATCCAGGATTGACTGGCCGTCCGCTCGGTCGGGCGTGGCCGTCAGGCCGAGTACGAACTGCGGCCGGAAGTAACCGAGTACTCGTTTGTAAATCGGCGCGGCGGCGTGATGCGCTTCGTCAACTACGAGGTACTGAAAGGCGCTCGTGGGGAAGTCGCTCAAGTGCTCCGAGACGCTTTGTATCGACGCGGCGATGTTGTGGGCATCGCAGTCGTGGATGTCGCCCATGTAGATGCCGGTCGACACCTCCGGCCATCGTTCCTTGAATGTGTCATATGCCTGAGTGACGAGCTCGCGTCGGTGGGCGAGGAAAAGTGTCCTGCCGCCGAGCCGTTTGGAGTCGCAAATCGCAACGATCGTCTTGCCGGCACCTTGGGCGTGCGTCAGAAGACCAATCGTCTTGCCCTGAAATCGCATGGCGTCAAGGGAATCCAATGCCTCTTCCTGGTGGGGACGGAGCTCGAAAACCTCACCTTGCTGTTTCGGCAGGAATTCGTCGAATGAGAGCAGCCCCGGAATGCTCTCCAGGAACAGCGCAAGTTGCTCTTTGACTTGCTCAGGTTCGTCACGTATCTCCCGATCCGTCCAGCGAAAGACCCGCCAACCTTGTTGCACAAGGCTGTTTTGCCGCAGCAGATCGTCCTCGTATTTTTCGAGTGGGATCACCGAGGGGAGGTGCCACGTCAAGCCGTCAATCTCGAACGCGATGCGCGCGTCGGGCGTTCGCAGGGCGTAGTCGATGAACCGACCGGTGCCGTAAATGTCTTCCACGGCGAAGTCGTGGACGAGCATCTGAACCTTCTCGAAGCCGAAGACCTGGGCGAAAAGCTCGACGAAGATGTCCTCCGGCTCGCTGGCGATGGCTTGGCGGTCGTTCGCGTCCGAAGACATAACGGTTTCCAAAGGCGTGATGTCGGTGGGTGTCCGTTCGAGTGTTGGCCAGGCTAGTACGGAACGAGCGGCGGCTTGAGGTTGCGGATTCCACCGCGGGGATCGGGCACGTCGTTGCGGTAGCGGGGGATCACATGGAGATGGAAGTGGAACACGGTTTGGCCAGCAACTGCGCCGCAATTGGCGCCTATATTGTAACCGTCGGGGTGGAATCTATCGTCGAGGATCTCCTTGAGATCAACGAGAATCGAGTGTAACCGCCGGAACTCAGTCTCGTCGAGCCCGAACACGTCCCGCACATGCCGTTTTGAAATGATCAACGCGTGCCCATGGTTCACCGGATAACGGTCCAGCAAAGCGAAAAACGAGGCGTTCTCGACCAATGGCGACACGGGCGGCAATCCCCGGCACCAATCGCAGTCTTCGTGGGTCATAACGGAAGGACGCCTGCTTTGGCTCGCGGGGCCGATAAGGAACTAACCGACCAGAATTTTGAGCCGACTCCGCCGTGAATGCAAGGGGTCGGTCTTGATCGCAATGATGACCCACTAGACGTCGGGATCTACGCGGGGTTTGAACGCATGCTTTTTTCGGTGCCAGGCCAGGTGCCTGGCATCTGGCCAAATCCGCTCGTCGCTCGGCAGGCGAATCCGCTGTCCCTCGTAGCTGGCCAGCGGCTTCTGGTCTGGGGCCTGTTCGTCGAATCGCTCCCTGAGAACCAACACGCGGTAGCCGTCGTCGAGTGACCAAAGCCCCGCGTCGAAAAGCCAATGGGCGTTTTTGCACAGGGCCATGCCGTTGCGGGGGTCGTCGTTCCTCGAATCCGAAAACTGGTGGATGTGGGCGGCGTCGACGATGCTGCCGGCGGTGATGGTCGTGAGCCGCAAGCCCGTCAGGGCGCAGGTGTAGCTGTAGGCGGCCACGACGTCGAGCCGGAAGCGCGTGTCGCGCCCCTTGACCTTGGCGGAGTCCGTCGCCTCAAAGCTCGCGTCGGCCGCAATCTCCTCGTCTTTCGGGATACGCATGCCAAGCAACGTGTAAAGCGCGATCCGCTCGGCCGGCTCGAAATACTTGGCGATGAGAATTCGCCTCGCCTGCTCGCGTAGCGCCGCATCGCGGGCGAACTGCACGAATTCAGGATCGAGCAGGGCGGCACGGGCGAACCGGTGGTCAACGGCCGGCTGGCCGGCGCCATCGACGGGCATCCACAAACCTTCGCTCGCCATGTGGAAGAACGGAAACCGCACGTCGGGCTTCTGTGGGCGCCGGTGCTGTACGATCGTCCAAAACATGCAAAAGCGGAAGGCGAGTTCCGGCGAAAGCGGCAAGAGGTGGTCGGGCAGTTCGCCCGTCTCGGCCAATTCGAGCACGACGAGTAGCAAAAGTGGCTTGTGCGGGGCCGGGTTGGCCCGCGCGCGGTCCACGCGGAGATGGGCGATGCGGTCGAGGGTGGAACGCGCGGCGGGCATGGTGTCGAGGTTACCGGGAACAGGTTTCTATTCTATGGGAGGCGGGTTTGTCACAGCGACCTGCTGAGTCGCCTTTCAATACCGCCAGCGACCGTGGAGGAGACATTTGTCCGTTATGCACACTAACCCGCAGCGCAAGCAAGGCAGGTCGTTGCGCGCCTTGCTTGCAGGATCATTTTTAAGCCACCCCAAAACAGCTAGGGATACGTTACCGTTTCGACGCTCTCGCGCGCGCTAGAACGCGAGCGCTCGGCAAAGGAGCGGCCGTCAATCGAAGATGAGCCGCGCGCGCCCCTTCCCGACTCGGCGCTGCGCGAAAAAAAACGATTCCGAAACCCCTCCCAAAGAGATCCAAAAGAGCGTGGGGTAAGGCGAAGGGTGGCGCGGCAATTGGATGCCGCTTTCGCGGCTCGCTCAGACGTCATGGGGTATTCGGAAGTCGT
>DATKSN010000208.1:0-6977 GCA_035531595.1 Pirellulales bacterium
GCGAAATTCGCGCCCCAACGCGCCCGAAACAACGAGTCCCACGCGCAGAACGGCCATCCGCGACCATCTTCGTGCCAAGTCCACCCCCCCTCCAGGCTTAGATTTCCGGCGAATGACCGATTTTCCGACAGGCACTAGCTAGTTGGCGGCCTTCAACTCCGCCAGATGCTGGGCTGTTCCCACGAGCCGGTCCCAGTGCTCGTAGATGTACTCGGGTGGACCGCCGATCTGGGCGACGACCTGCGCCACCTGCTCGGTGGCCACCATTTCGATGGCGTCCCAGGGGCAGACCGTCAACTCGTAGGGATTGGTCTTCTTTTGCGGGATGTGGACGCAGACCTCGCAGCCGACGCACCGCTCGAGGTCGATCTCGCACCAGCTTTGCAAGTTATGGAACTGGTCGTATTGCTGGATCTTGATGATGCAATCGACCGGGCAAACCTCCAGGCAGGCCTCGCAGCCGGTGCAGTTGTCGGCGTTGATGACCGCCAGTTCCTTGGGAAGTTTTTTGCGTGGCCCTTGTTTAGCCATCGTTGGATCCTTCAGTCGAGGTTTCGTCGTCCACTGGGCACGCCGCCGTACACCGATAGGCTTATCATAGAAGAAAATCGGCCCGTCGCCAATCGCTTCGGGTGGAAAATGGCCGGTTTCCTGGGCCGAATTCCCACCCCAATACCGAACCGCCCTATCGCCAAAATGGCGGTCTAGGTAAAATCGATGTCCGAAGGAGTCATTGGCCGTCGCTGCTTGCTCTATCCTGATCCGTGCCAACATGTTGCGATATTGGACCGCCGGCGAATCGCACGGGAAATCGCTCGTGGCGATCGTCGATGGCTTTCCCGCCGGGGTTCCGATCGAGACCGACTCGATCGACGTCGAGTTGCGACGGCGGCAGGGCGGCTACGGCCGCGGAGGACGCCAGCGGATCGAGAGCGATCGCGTGGATCTCAAAAGCGGCGTTTGGCAAGGCCAAACGCTGGGCAGCCCGATCGCGTTGGAGGTCGTCAACAAGGACGCCAAACTCGAACGGCTGGGCGATTTGCAACGGCCCCGCCCGGGCCATGGCGACCTGACCGGGGCCATCAAGTACCTGGGCTCGATCCGCGGCGTGCTGGAACGTGCCAGCGCCCGCGAGACGGCCGCTCGGGTGGCGGCCGGCGCGTTGGCCAAACAACTTTTGCGGGAGTTCGGCATCACCGCCTTCGGGTACACGAGCGAGCTGGGCGGCGTCAAGATCGAGCCCATGCCCGGCACGCTCGACCAGCAGCGCGCCCTGCGCGATTCCAGCGAGCTTTACACGCTCAACCCCGATCAGGACGCGCAGCTCAAGACGCTGATCGACGAATGCTCGAAGGAAGGGGATACGCTCGGCGGGGTGCTCGAAGTCCGCGTTGAGGGGCTGCCGTTCGGGCTGGGCACGCACGCCCAGTGGGACCGCAAGCTCGACGGTCGCTTGGCCCAGGCCGTCATGGCCGTCCAGGCCATCAAAGGGGTCGAAATCGGACTCGGCTTCGAGGCCGCGCGCCGCCGCGGATCGCAAGTGCATGACCCCATCCATTACGACTCGCGCCAGAAGGACTCGCCGAACCTGGGCTATGTGCGGCCGACGAACAACGCCGGAGGGCTGGAGGCCGGAATGACCAACGGCCAGCCCCTGCTGATCCGCGCCGCCAAGAAACCGATCAGCACGCTGCGAAAGCCGCTCGATTCGATCAATCTCGCCACCAAGGAGACGGAAGCCGCCGCCTACGAGCGCAGCGACGTCTGCGCCGTGCCCGCCGCCGGCGTGATCATCGAAAACGTCGTCGCCTTCGAGATCGCCGCCGCCCTCGTCGACAAGTTCGGGGGCGACAGCCTGATCGAGATGAAGGCCCGCTGGAAGTTGTTTTTGGATATGGCCCGAGAGATATAATGACCAATGACACCAATGACCAATGACCATGCTTCGCCTCCACGAAACCCTCCGTCGCCGCGTCTGCCGAGCAAGCTTTTGCCTGCTCTGTGTCTTGCCGACCGCGGGCCTGCTGGGCTTTAGCGCGTCGCGGACGCACCCGTCGCACACGCGGCGGTGCGAGAGCGAACTGAGCGATCTGCTCGGCTTGCGCGCCAAGCTCGCGGTGGTTCGCTACCCGCGGCCCGGAGTAACGCTCTATGAAGGGCTGGAACTGGCCGATCCCGAGACGGGCGAGTGCGCGCTGCGTTGTCCGTGGTTGGAGTTTGAATCGGTCGACGGTCGAGTGCTGCTCTCGGCCACGCGGCCCGAAATCGAGACGGCCAGGCTGAAGTTGCTGTGGGAACTGCTGATGCGGCGCTTGCGGCGCGAGTTGGCGACCGACGGCGAGGTGCGGCTGTCGCCCTGCCAGGTGACGCTGCGCGCCAGCCGAGGCTCGCAGACCTACGATGTCACGCAGGCCCTGGTCGAGCACGTCGACCAAGGCGAGGCGATCGAGATTCGGTTCCGGCCGACCGGCGCCGACGACTCGGAACCGGCCGCCTTTCGCGTCGTGCGCGAGCGTTCGCAAGCGGTGCCGTTCACGCGTTTGGAGATCATGACCTACGCGAGCGAGCTGCCCGTTTCAATCTTCGCTCCGCTGGCGGACGTCGAGGCCTGGTTGGGCGGCGATTCACGGTTCGCCGGCTCATTTTGGATCGACGAATTGGCGGACGGCTGGAAGGCCGACATGACCGGCCAACTGCGAGGTGTTGATTTGCAATCGCTGATCGGCGACCGTTTTCCGCACCAGCTCAACGGCCCGGCCGACATTGAAATCGACCGAGCACTCTTTGACCGTGGCCGCTTGACCGAGGCGGACGGATCGTTCTCGGCCGGGCCGGGCACGATCGGCACTTCACTACTGGACGCCGCGGTCGAATCGCTCGAACTCGAACCGGGTCAATTCAACCGGACCAGAAAGACCGCTCTCGCGTTTGAGGAATTGGCGTTTCGCTTTCACGTCGATGCGGGCGGCTTGGTCATCGCCGGCGCATGCCGCGGCGCGCCTTCACGGGGAGTGGTGCTCGTCGGTTCCAACGACCGAGTGCTCCTGGCCTCGCCGCGCGAAGGCTCGTTGCCGCCGGTGATCGGCATCATCCGAATGCTGGTGCCGCAAAGCGAGGTGCGGGTGCCGGCGACGCGAGAAACCGCCGGGCTACTTCAAGTGCTGCCGGTTCCGCCGATCGTTCCGCGCAATGACGGGGCGCGGGAACGCCCGCCGGAGGGCCGGCTGCGCCTCGCGCCGTCGCGGGAAGCCCCATGAGGAGATTGTCAGGCTGACCGGTAGGGTGGGCACCGCCCACCAAGAACGCGGGCTATCATTGAAAACACTCGATCGGCGGCCCTTTACTCCGTCTCGGTCGCCAAGAATTCTTCAACGAGTTTCCGAGGCGCTCCGATGTCGAGCACGTGCAGCGCTCCGACGTATTGCCTGGCCGCGGGCGCCAACAGACCCGGCTTGGCGGCGACGAAGGTGCAGGTATGCGCCGCGCGGATCGTCTGTCGCGCGGCCGCGCCGGTGTCGGCATCCAGTCCGCTCGGCAGATCAACGGCCAGGATGGGAACCGAACTGGCATTCAACTGGCTGATCACGGCGTCGAGTGGCGGGCGCGGCTCGCCCGCCGCTCCGGTCCCGAGCAAGGCATCGACGATCCAAGCCGCGCCGGCAAGCTGCGCCTCCATCCGGGTCGTGTCATGGCGCTGGCCGAAGATCTCGATCGGTACGCCGCATCGCTTGAGAATGGCGAAGTTCGTCGCGGCGTCTCCACGCAATTCGTTGGGCTCCGCCCAGAGGAGCGTCTTGACGGCTACTCGGCGCAGGTCGAGATGCCGCGCCAGCACGAAGCCGTCGCCGGCGTTGTTTCCCTTGCCGCAACAGATGACGACCGGCCCGCGGAGGTCAAAACCGCACAACGTATCGGCGAGTCCGCGCCCGGCGTTTTCCATCAACAGCAGTCCCGAAAGGCCGTATTCTTCGACCGCGCGGCGATCGATCTCGCGCGCCTGTTGGCAGGTGATGGTGGGTGACTTCATTCCGCCTGCTTCTTCCGGCTGGGCCAATTCAACCGCGTCTGAGCGGCCCGGAGCCACGATCGTGCCGAACAGGCGTGGGGACGACCACGTCCCAAGCCAAGTGCAACGCCTGCAACAGACGGATCGGCAGATACCCGGCATCGACCTCGTACCATCGGCAGCCGAACCGCGCCGAGCGCGGGAACGCATGGTGATTGTTGTGCCATCCCTCTCCCAAGGCCAGCAAGGCCAGCCACCAACAGTTCGCCGACCGGTCGCGGGTTTCAAAGCTGACGTAGCCCCAGGTGTGCGAGGCGCTGTTGACGAGAAACGCGACCTGGTGCAGCACGGCCACTCGCACGAAGACTCCGTACACCGCCCATGATAGTCCCAACCGCGGGCCGATGATCTCGCCCGCGCCGTAGAGAATCGCAAACAGCAGCGCCTGCAAGCCGATCGACCAACGATTGAGAAATGCCATGAAGGGGTCGGCCAACAAGTCTCCCACGTAGCGTTGCTTCAACGACTCGACGGCCACGCGCGGATCGTAAACGAACAGCCAAAGCACATGGCCTCGCCAGAAGCTGTCTTTCGGCGTGTGCGGATCGCGGTCGGTGTCGGCGTGCGCGTGGTGGATGCGGTGAACGACGACCCAATCGACGACTCCGCCTTGGAAGGCCAAGGCCCCCAACGTCGCCAGCGTACGCTCAAGCCACCGGTGCGTCGAGAAGCTCCTGTGCGTGAGCAGGCGGTGCATGCCGACGGTCACGCCCAGCCCGGTCAAGTACAGTAGGACAACGGCCAGCGCGACGCCCGACACCGAAAAACAAAATGGGGCCAATACCAACCCCAAATAGGTCGAGCCAATCGGCAAAATTCGCTTATGGAACAGCCACCAGCGCCGCTGCCACGGCGTGGCGACGGGTATCGCCACGGTTGTCACGATCTTAGCGAAGGGTTT
The DNA here is from genome assembly GCA_035531595.1 of Pirellulales bacterium. GTDB lineage: Bacteria > Planctomycetota > Planctomycetia > Pirellulales > JAICIG01 > DATKSN01. Next base: position 4,968 of record DATKSN010000208.1, read on the forward strand.
GGACATGCGGATCAGTTTCCCGCGCCGACGGGCGGCGGGCAAGAGCGGACGCAGGGCCTTTTTCAAACACAAAGCACGAGCGTTGCGCAGCAACGCGCGTGCAAAAAAACCAGCGAAGCGAAGAAAACCGATCTCCGAAAACCCCATGCCGGAGAGCAAGCCCATAGGTGTCGCGCTTTCAGGGCTGACGACTGGTTTTTCCGCGATGCCTACCAGGGGCGTTACCCTCGTTGTTCTACGCATCTTGTAAAGAGGCCAGGGGCTTGCCCCCTGGAGTTTCACGCTCGTATCTACACACGCAGGCTCCCCTGATTACCTGTCTTTCCGCGCGTCGCCCCGCCGGCTGCCAAAGGCAGCCGGCGGGGCGACGCGGACGGTGGGAGTGAGGCCGCTTTCGATTTAGAAACCAACGTGAAACTCCAGGGGGCAAGCCCCTGGCCTCTAACGAGGAAGCCCGTGATTGCCCAACATTCCCAATACATTCGCGGACAACCTCTGGCGCTCGCAGCGCCGCTGGCGGCGAAAAGTCGCCGAGAACCGGCGACGCCAACGCCGCTCGCCCTGAAAGGGCGCGCTGTGGCGCGCTGTAACAGCCAGGGGCAAAGCCCCTGGACGGCCACTCCGCGCATTCTATTTGTCCAGCCCCAACGGGGCGCGCTTGCCGCTCCCGCCGCCATTCGCTGGAGCCAGCCGGCAACTTGACTCTTGAATTCTTCCAACTTCCCAAGCATGATGGGGCCGGTCGTTGATTTCTTTTTCCGGTAACAAACGACGGAGCCTCATCATGAGCAAGCAACAGTGGATTCTTGGGCTGGCGACAATCGTTGTGTCGTGGATTAATTCAGACGACGCCCAGGCGCGGCACGGCCGCCGGGCGGCGCCGTGCGCGCCCGCCGCGCCGGCGTGCGAAGTGGTCTACGACGAAGTCGAAGTGGTTCGCTACCGAACCGTCCGCGAGACGGCATACCGCGAGGTCCGCTGCCAGGTTGCGCGGCCGATTTATGAAACCGCGATGCGCCAGGTGCGGCAAACCGTCTGCGCGCCCGTCGTCGCGTGGGTCGAAAGGGAACAGTCTTGCACCGTGATGAAACCGGTCGTCGAGACCGTCCAGCAAGAGATTTGCCGCTTGGTCTATCGCCCGGTGACCACTCAATGCACGATCGTCGTCGATTGCGGCCATTGGCTGCCGCCGACGTGCCCCGGCGGCCCGCGGGAGTGGGCGCCGAACCGCGTGGAGCGTCAAGTGCCGGTGGTACGGTACGTCGCGGAAACGATCCGCAAGACGGTGCCGGTCCAGACCTGCCGGTACGAACCGGCGCGGCTCACGCGCCGTGTGCGCGTGCCGGTCTGCCACATGGAGACACGGGAACTCGTCCGCCAGGTGCCGGTGACGACCTGCCGCACCGAGGTCAAGGAAATCGTGCGGCGCGTGCCTTACGCCGTTTGCAAGCAAGTACCCTACAAGGCCACCGTCCGTGTTCCTCGCTCCGTGCCTTGTGCCGGCGCGGCAAAGAGGTAAGGTATCGGTGCCGCCGGCGTGCGGGTGGAAACGCTCAACCGCCTGGAACACGGCAAGCATTCGCCCAACGTGGCGACGGTCGATAAGCTGAGCCGCGCGCGACGGGTCGGCGAAGCGGCACAACGCCGAAAGTAGTACCTGCCCCGCACCCCGGCCTGGCTGCGATCGTGACCGACGCGCGCCGGCGTGGTGTAGGCCGTCGAGGGGTTCGCCGCGGGGTAGGTGGAGGCCGCGCGGATTGTGGTTGAACGGATCGGACACCGCGACGGATTCTATGATTGAGGCGCTACCATGAGTCCTTCGACGTTTCCCAGGTTGACGATCGACGACAAGACCTACGTGGTCGTTCCACAAGCTGAATTCGAGCGGTTGCAGAGCTTGGCGGGGACGGCTATTGCCGACGATGGGCCGGCGTTACCGCCGCCCCATGACGACGGCACCTACCCGGCCCTGGAGTACGCCGGCGCGTCGTTGGCCCGCAAGATCATTCG
>DATKSN010000209.1:0-6347 GCA_035531595.1 Pirellulales bacterium
AGATCTTCCTTGAGCCGAGCCCATTTCGCGATTCCAGTAGGACCGCTCGCTCCTGCCAACACGGCCATGATGGCGATGACCACCACGCCGACCAACGGATGCCGCCGGTTGATCTCCGATCGGGGATCTTCCAGTTCTGCACCAGGTCGAAACCCAGCACGGTTGACCAGGTGCTCATGGCCTCGCCATTGGGCGCCACGTTACCGGCCGGTCGCGGATAGATGCCGCGGGCGTCGATCTCGACCAGCCCGCCAGCATCCGGACCAAGCAACCGCTTCAACGTCAGGTCGAAATACCGCGATAACTCGGTCCGCTTACGATCGAGCTTGGCGCGAACCTGCTTTTGCTCTCCCAACGATCCATCGATCGCGCGCTCGTTGGCGGCCTTGGCCGACTCTAGCTTGCGCAGATCTGCCAACTTGTCGCGGAATCGCCGTGCCTGGGCGACAAGGTTGGCATACTTGCCAATCCTTTGGCGCCCAGTTGGAATGCCTGGCGGCCCTGGGCTTCGAGCTCCACGAGTGCGCCCGTGCTGCACATTTGCTTCAGCATCTCACCCAAACCGCGGACGGCAGGCGCCGCCGCTGCCGTTGCAGCCGCCTTCGGCTTTGCCGGCCGGCCAGCAAGGACGGCACGGCGCAGATCATCATTGAACATCAGAACCAGGCCAGCCTCCAAGGCGTCGCGACCAACGACGGCATTCCATGTGTCAAGTAGGATCTCGGCATAAGCCACTGCCTTGCCGCGCGCAATTTCCTGGCGTGTCGGCGCCGCCGCGGCCCGTGGCGGATGGGCGATGCGGGGATCGGCCGGCGGCGGGTCGAGGCGCGTTTGGTACGGCTTGCCGGTGCGGACGGCGGCGGCCAACTCGTCGTAGATTTCAAGGATCACCCGCTTCGTGCGGTAGTCGCCGTGCCGCTCGACGTCCTTCCGCTTGACGATCGGAAACGTCTCCATGATGTAGTCGACATCGGCCCGCTCGATGCCGTAAAGGTGAAAGAAGGCCGCGTCGAGCTCCGCACGCAGCAAGAATCGGCGACCTTCGTCCCAGCGGAACGGCGGACCCTCGTAGCCGCAGTCGCGGGCGAAAGGCGCCAAGTCCCAGGCCGTGTAGGTCAGTTCGACGACGCGGGGGAGAAGCCACGAGGCCAGGCAGGCCCCAAACCACGGACTCGGTGCCCTGAAAGTCTCAAGCGTTGGAACGGGAAGCTGTTTGAGGTACAGGTACGTGAGATGTACTCCGCCGATCTTTTGCCGTGCGATGTAATCCAAAACGAATGAGCCGAAAAGGGCGGGAAGAGCCGCAATCTCAGCCGGTTGTGCCGACGGTAGCATCAGCGGGCAAGTGTGGCCGACGCCGACACGTGGCATGATGCAAAACTTGACCGTCCGCGCCATCGTGTTTACGTCGGTGACATTTTGCCATCCAAGTAGCCAGTTTTGATTCCATCGCTCGTTAAGGCGTTCGGCGGCCTCGGCTCCAGCAACCCAATAGCGTGGCTGAATGACCCGGCACGGATCGTCCTTCTCCCCTGAAGTCAGCGCACGTGTCCCGTCGCCCTCGTACGTCGTGGCCCGATGATCGAACGGGCCAATCATTTTCGCTTCGTAAAGCGGCAGGCACTTCTGGCACTTCTGGCCATCCTTCACATACGTGTTGCCGTCCGAAGCCCAGCCATCCTGAGTCAATTCTTCGGCACTGCGGAAAAGGCCAGAATCGTTAGCCATGTGAAACATCGCGAGAAAGCTAATTCCCCAGGGATTCATATCCAACACATGCTCGCGAATCAGCACCGGCACACGGCGGTAGATCGCCATGGTTATTTCGGCGTCCCGCCCGCCGCGAAAAACTGGGCAGGTGTGCGTATTCGGATTGAGCAGGGCGATGTCCTCAAGCGACAAACTGAACCGACGCGACTCGTCTTGAAGATGCTCCACAAGCCCGGCGTAGAAGACGAATTCCGGCGCGCTAACCGCAGGCCTACCCGTACCCGCCAACGTCAACAAACAGAACCGATAGGAACTCTTAACGGCGGGAAACAGACCCTCCTTGTTGTCGAACGAAAACAGGCTCACCAGCGATCGCGTTTGCATCAAGTCCTGGAAGAAGATTTTCGTCGTATCGTCGGTCGCGATGCCGGACGGAACCACGCAGCCAACTTCGGCCTTGCGGCGGTCTTCGACGAAGGCCGCATGCATTGCGGGGTCGGCGGTGCGCAATTGCTCGATCAGCCGACGTCGCTCGGCCGCGTTGCGGGCGTTTGCAATCTCGGGCCTGCGCTCGGCGAACCACTCCTGCTCTTGAAGCTTGATGCGCTCCCAGGGAGGGTTCCCAAGCACCACGTCGAAACCGCCGGTCCAGTCGAGATTGTCGTCAGCGGACAGGCGATCGTGATCTTTCGATTGGAATACCCCTGGGAAACCAACGTGCCAATGGAAAAACTCATACTGCTCGACGGACGGCGGAGGTACTGACCGAAGCCGCCCCTGGGCGACAGATACAGGTTGCCGCCGTAGTCCGTGTCGCCCTTCTGTGGCCGCGGGTAAAGCACACTGGCCCATTCGAGGCGTTCGTCTTCATCGATGCCCCAGGGGGCAATCAGACGTTGGCTGCTTTGCTGGCGAATCCGCTCTTGGACGAGGTCATTCAGATAATCGACCTTGATCGCCAACTCACGTCGCATGTAATCCAATAGCACCGTGGCGACCTGCTTGCGCACTTCGGGCGCGGCTTGCCGCAAGGCCGGGTGCTTGTCTTGCCAGACGTCGTCGGCACGGCAGAGATCGTCGAGCGAGAGGTACTCGATGCGCAGCAGGCCGCATTGCTCCAGGTTTGGCGACGTCACGCGCCAACCGCGTTGGAGGTCGCGGTAAAGCCGGTAGCCCAACACGTCACGCAGGGCCCGTTTCGTTTCCGCCTCGGCCTGGAATCGCAAACTGGGATTGCTGGCGTAGAGTTCGAGCGGCAGCGCGAGCGCATCGAACACGCGCTGGGTTAGTTCGTCGTGCCTCACGCCCGCCTGGCCGGCATCGCGCGCGGCGCGGAAAAACGCCCCGCGAAGCAAGCCCAGTTCGATGAAGTCGTTGAAATGGCCGGCCTGCAACGAGGCGTCTTGGCGATTGTCGGTGAAGCTCAGCAGCTTTCGCGCTCGGTCGGTGAGCGTCGGTTCGCGACGCAGGTTGCGCACGACCGATTGAGCCAGAATCGTGGTCGCCGTGCTCCTTCCGCCGGAGCCGATGGCGGCGAGCTTGGTAAAGTCGGACGCCATGCGAAATCCATAGGCGACTCCGCATTGCAGGCAAAAGCGAAATGGCGCCCGGACAAAATGGCAAATATGCCCCCCGTGGCCCAACCGCCCGGTGGCGTCGACCGTGACCGGTTGCGGCAGCGCCAAACAAAACCGACGCCACATCGGCGACATCCCTGCGCTGCTCCTCCGCGGTCCCAGGTCCGGCCAACGTCGCCGACGTACCGACGCATTGCAACCGAGCGGCTTCCAGACGATCGCGCGTGCGCCGCACCAGCAACGCCACGTCGGCGCCCTGCCGGCCGCGGTAGGTGTGCAGCTCGTCGAGAACCAGGAAGCGAAGCCCGCGCGCCGCTTCAATCAGACCCCGCTCATGAGGCCGAGTCAGGATCAATTCCAGCATGACGTAGTTCGTCAGCAGGATGTCGGGTGGGCGAGCAATGATCGCGTTCTTTTCGTCGTCCGATTCTTGCCCAGTGTAGCGAGCGAAGGTTGCCGGTCCTTGCCCGTCGGGGTAACCGTTTCGAAGGAACTTCTCTAGCTCGCCGTGCTGGCTGTTGGCCAGGGCGTTCATCGGATAGACGACGATCGCCTGGATCCCGCGACCCGTCCCCTCGCGTAAGACGTGGTCAACGATGGGGATGATGTAGGTCAGGCTCTTGCCCGAAGCCGTGCCCGTCGTGAGCACGTAGTTGGCTCCTGTCCGGGCGATTCGGATCGCCTCGTCCTGGTGCTTGTGCAGCCGTAGCGGCTTACCATCCCCAGCGGCTTGCTTGTCCTTGCGGAAGACCTTTCGGCACTCGTCGTGCAAGACCCCCTCGGCCACCAGCGACTCGATCCAGGCACCAGGCTCGAACGACGGGTTGAGCTGGATCAAGGGTTCGGGCCAAAGCAGACCGGTGTCTAGGGCTAGGCGAACTTTTTGCCGGATTTGCGGATCACGAATCCGGATAAAGCTCTCCGCGTAGGAGGCATAATCGCGGATGACCTGTTCGCGAATCTTGAAGACGTCCATCCCACGGGTCCATTTGGCGGATCTGCCCCAAGTCGAAGCCCCCCATAGGATAAGGGAAGCGACGGGCGAATGAAAGCAACTCCGGCGGCCACCGGCCACCGGCCACCGCCTACCCAGTTCCAACCGGCTACCGTGGCCGCCGCAACCACGAGCGGTGGACCCCAAGCCCAAGAACCGACGGGATGCCGAGCCATGCCGCATGATGATCGCCCGCACTTCCCGACGATTCGTTCGCCGATCGTTCAGCCGGCGATGCCGTTCCAGCCAGCGGAATAGGTATTCGGGGCATTTGTCGCGGCTGGCTAAATAGCGGCGACATCGGTCAGCGCGCGGTCGCCGGGCCCATTAGGGATGGGGCGGGCGGCTCTTGATCTTGCCGCTCCTTGACCGACGGTCCGCGGGCTGGCGGGTCATGATATAATCGCGTAAAGCGCGCCGCGGGCTTGGAGTAGGATGATGGTAGCCGACTGGCTGTTGGCGAGCGATCTGGACTATACGCTGCTCGGCGACGATCGGGCGCTGGAGCGGTTCGCTGCGTGGATTCGCCCTCGCCGTCAGCGGCTTCTTCTGGTGTACGCCTCGGGGCGGCATTACGAGTCGGTCGTCGAGTCGATTCGTTCGACCGCACTGCCGAATCCCAACGCCGTGATAGGGGGCGTGGGAACTGACGTCAGGTATTTTCCGAGTGGTCTGCCCGTTCCGGGATGGAACGACCGGCTCGGCGACGGCTGGGACGCGCGGCGCGTGGTGGAGACTCTGTCGAGTTTCTCCTGGTTGCAGCCGCAACCGCCGGAGTCGCAAACGCGATTCAAGGTCAGCTTCTACGCCACCAACCTGTCCGACGGTTCGTTGCGCGAAATCCAGGTCGCACTTTGGAAATCCGAGTTGAGCGCTTCGTTAATTTACAGTTCCGATCGCGATCTGGATGTCGTGCCCGAGGGTGCCGACAAAGGTTCCGCGGTGACGTTTTTGGCCGGCCATTGGCGGTTGTCGAAGGATCGTGTGGTGGTCAGCGGCGATTCGGGCAATGATCTGGCGATGTTCCAGCAAGATTTCCGCGGTGTCGTGGTGGCCAACGCACACCAGGATCTGAAAGATCTGGCCGGACCGACTGTCTTCGTGTCGCGGTTTTCCTACGCCGATGGCGTCCTCGACGGTCTACGGCAATGGTTGAGCAACGACCTCGAAGCCTGATTCGCGATGTTTGGCGCGCCCACGGAGGGCCCCGACTTTGCTGCCGAACTTGCCTGGCGAGGCGGAACGCTGGATGTGATTCAATCGTCGTCGTCGCCAGAACCTTGCCGAAAACCACCTCCGCCAAAGGCCATCGAATTGCCGAAGCCGAAGGCCGGATAGCCGCCGTTGTACCCGTAACCAAAGCCGCCGTTGTTGTACCCGAAGACAGGATAGCTAGCTACTACCGTAACCGTTCCAGGGGCTGCCGCCGTTGCCAAAGGCGGTGGTATACCCGCCGAAGTATCGCGGGTAGGCGAGGGCTGCGGTTGGCGGCGGCGGCACGGGCTCGTGGTAGGAAGGAGAAACGGGATGCGGCGCGCGGCTACGTTGTTCACCGACGAGGATCGCCAGCGGATCGCCCGAACGGTGGCCGACGCTGAGAGCCGCACGTCGGCGGAGATCGTACCGGTCGTGGCCGGCGATTCCGGACGTTACGACCGTTCGGAGGACGTCGTCGGGTTGTGGATGGGGTTGGCCCTGATGGCGGTCATGTGGTACGCGCTGCCGGGAGGGCGAAGTGAGCCCGGAAGCTGGGATCCAGGTAGCTGGGACGCTGTGCCGGCAGGAATCGAGTTGGCGGCGTTGATCGGTGCCATGCTCGTCGGCTTCGTGGTCGGAGCGATCGTCGGCAGCCGGGTGGGCTGGTTGCGGCGGCTGTTCACGCCGGCCAGGTTGACGATCGACGACAAGACCTACGTGGTCGTTCTACAAGCTGAATTCGAGCGGTTGCAGAGCTTGGCGGGGACGGCTATTGCCGACGATGGGCCGGCGTTACCGCCGCCCCATGACGACGGCACCTACCCGGCCCTGGAGTACGCCGGCGCGTCGTTGGCCCGCAAGATCATTCG
>DATKSN010000210.1:0-43260 GCA_035531595.1 Pirellulales bacterium
GGGGGCCTACCTGGCGGCGCTGCGCGACGAGTACGGCGCGAGCGTGTTCGACGCCACGACCTGGTGCGACGACGACGATTTCGCCGACGGACACCACCTGCTGCGCGAGCCGGCGGAGCGGTTCTCCGAGCGATTTGGCCGCGACGTGATGCGGCCGTTCGTGGCGGCCGCGGGCCATGCCCCGGCGGCGGTTGCGCGGCGCGAGCGAAGTCACACTAACCCGCGGCGCAAGCTCGGGGGGCCGTCCCGGCCCACGAATGAGGAAGGATCATTTTTACGAAAAAAGCACGCTCGTTGCGCAGCAACAAGCGTGCAAAAAACAAAACGGCAGCGAAGCGAAAAAAAACGACTTCCGAATACCCCATGACGTCTTGAGCCAGCCGCGAAAGCGGCATCCAATCACCGCGCCACCCTTCGCGCTACCCCACGCTCTTTTGGATCTCTTTGGGAGGGGTTTCGGAATCGTTTTTTTTCGCAAAGCGCCGATGCTCGGAGGGCACTCGGTCTTCGTACCGCGGGCGGTCGCGTGGCGCAGCGCCCTCACGTTCTAATTCGCGGCCGAGCGATGAAATCGTCGCATATCCGGCAACCGCGTCGGCGCGCCCCAGCTCGTCAATCGCGCTGTCCGCCCCGAGTACGCTTGCGATCCATTCGCGCGCGCGGGTCGCCGCTCCGCGCCTGGGACATCGCGGCCTCAACGAGGCGCGCCCACGCGGCGGGTGTGACCACGTCGAAGACGACGGACCAATAATTCGGCTCGTCGGGGTCCCTCGGTGCGGGCGCGCGCGCCGGAGGAGCGCTTTCGCCCCTGCCGGCGCGTTGGGCGCGCGCTTGTGCGACCGCGTCGGCTCGGTTCGCACGGCCGCGAAAAAACTGGCAAAACCGTACCTTTACCCGACGAAAGCAGCTTTGCGTGTGGCACAGACGAACGCTGCGGGGGAGGAAGTCTTAACGCGTCTAAAGCCGGGCAATCCGCCGAGACGGATTTCCTGGTCGGTACAGGTACGGTTTTGCCAGTTTTTTCTTGCGCAGTTTCGGCTGCGCCGAAGCCGCGTTGTCGCGGCGCGCCGGTGGCGACGACGCGCGTGGGGTAAGGCGAAGGGTGGCGCGGCAATTAGATGCCGCTTTCGCGGCTCGCTCAGACGTCATGGGGTTATCGGAGATCGTTTTTTTTCGCTTCGCTGCCGTTTTTCTTTTGCACGCCCGTTGCTGCGCAACGTGCGTGCTTTTTGCGTAAAAATGATCCTTCCTCATTCGTGGGCCGGGACGGACCCCCCCGAGCTTGCGCCGCGGGTTCGTGTTAGACCATGAATCATCCGGGTCAGCGAGGTCTCAGAGCGCCGTTGGCTGGCAACGTGGCGAGCACGAGTCGCACGCGCCGCCGCCATGCGCTTCGGCCAAGCTTCTCGCGGAGCGATTGCGCGTAGGGGAGCAGGCTGAAGCAGAACTGCCGGCGGCCGCGGCACTCCATCGGTTCCACGCCGAGTAACGTCCGCAATTCCGCTTCCAGCGACCGGGCCTGGTCGTCGTAGGCGTCGCGGTCGACGTAAATGGCGACGAAGCCGGCCATGACGAGAGTTTCCAGACGCCGTGGAAGCGGCACGGCTTCGAGTTGTTCGAGCCAACGATCGCCCGGCCGGCCTTTGATGCCGCCGTAACTCCAGCGCAATGTTTTCGAGTGCAGGTAAGGCATCAAGTGGTCGTAGCTGCCCATCCGATGCACCGGCAGACCCTCGGGAAACGGCATGTAAGCCATTTGGTAGACCATTCCGCCCTCGGGCAGGCTGGCCTCGAGCCGGGCGACGAACGCGGCGTCGTCGTTGAAGTGGCGAATCGCTTCCGCGCGAGGGAGCATGCCCCACTCGGCCACCGGCACCGTCGCCGGCGGCGACTGGTCGAGAATTCCGATGGCCAGCACCAGCGCCAGCACTCCGTGGCGGGCCGCGCGCGCCAGCGGGATCCCCGCGCATCGCATTTGCAGCCACTGCAGACCTTGGGCCACCGCCAAAAGCGCGAAGAAACTGATGTAGACGCAGATCCGATTGTAGCCCCTGATTTGCGGATGGAGGAAATTGAACAAGACGCCGAAGCCTCCCACCGTGCTTAACAAGATCGCGGCGAGGTTCAAGGCGGCCAACGCGTCGAGCAGCCCTCCGCGGCGCGTTTTCGTGGCGAACAATATCCTGGCCAACAGCGCCAGGAAGCCGGCCGCGCCGACGAAGCCCAGGGTGGCGAAGGCGCTTTCGTTGACGTTGATCGAGGAGTTGTTGTACACTTCGCGGAGCTTTGCGAGGGGCTTCCAGCGGTGTCCCATGACGGGCAAGACCAACGGCGCGATCTTGAGACCGAGAATTTCCGCTTCGATCCGCCCGCGGCGCCCGACTTCGCGGTTGCCGCCGTGCCGATACCAGTACCAAAGGCTCGGGGCGCCGTTGGCCAACAGGCCCGCCACGGTGGTGCCGATGCATAGCGCGGCGATCGCCAACGGCCTCAGGGCGCGCCGACGCCAACCGGCCGCCACGCCGGCCACGGCGAAGAAGTAGCAGGCGAAGAAGGCGTAATAGACGCCCGCCGCCGAGTGCAACAGACACACGAGCAGGCTGGCCCACAGCCTCGCGTAGTCGTTTTGCGATGGGAGCCTATCCCAGGTCCGCCCTTGTGGTGCGGGTGTCCCGCCTGCCGGTGGTTCCGGGATGGGCCCTTGGAGGGCGGGCCCTTCGCGGCGGCCCGCGCCGAGCCGCCCCAGGAAAATCCACAAGGCGACCATCACCGAAAGCGGCACCAGGTAGTACGCCGCCAGAAAAAGATGGAACACGTTGCGCAGCCAATGGTACGGCAGGAAAGCGAACAGCAAGCTGGCCACCACGGCCGGTCCCGCCGCGATGCCGAAGCGCCGCATCGCAAACAGCGACGTGACGGTCGCCAGCGGAAACGTGAGCAGAAAGAACAGGTTCACCGCCAGCGGCCAATCGGCCCCGCCGCAAAGCAAGGCCTTGATCACCAGCAGGTGCAGATTTTCGGTCATCGGGAAGTCGTGCATCTTCAGTACGCCGGGCGCGCCGAGCCGCGGGTTCGTCAAGAACCAGCCGTGATCGGCGATCGACTTGACCATGGCTTGGACCTGCAGCGCGTCGCCGAAGTAGGCCAGCGGAACGGAAAGGTCGAGTTGGCCAAATCCCACGAGTTGCGACAGCAGCAACAGGCAGAGCGCCAAGGCGGCCAGGTAGGGAAACAGGCCGCGAACGAAATGGGAACCGCCGGCGGAACGGGGCATGGATCGCTTCCTTGAAAAGTCCGGCCACGCTTGCCGAATCACGCCTCGATCGCCGGCGCGGCGACCGGCGCGAGGAGCCGGGCCCGGCGTCAACGTGTACTCGAACTTGCCTGAATTGGCTAGAGCAGTCCAGGATGACCGTAGCGGAATTCGCAAGAATTCCGGGCTGGTTCAAACGCGGGTAACAAAAGCGGTGTACGCGGCGGAAGCGGATGATGTCGTCCCTTCGGGACTGTCGTTCCAAGGAATCTGCAATCCACTGTTACCCCGAAACGAGCCGTTTTGAACCGCGCCGAATTCCGGTGGGCCGGCGGCGGGGCCATGCGGGCGCTTCGGGCTACTGTAGGCAGGCCGCACGCGGTATACAATGAAGGTCGGCCGTTGATTCGTCGAATCCGAGAGAAGAGCCATGCCAATTCATGATTGGACCCGTGTGCCCTCCGGGTTGTTTCACCATTTTCATCAGGATTGGACCATCGACATCGCCCGGACTTTGAACCAGGGGCGATTACCCAACGGCCTGTCCGCCCTCGTGGAGCAACGATCGGGCCCCAAAGAAACGGACATCTTGACCGTGGAAACGAGAATGCCCCCTCAACGCGCGGGACAAGGCGAGGGGGACGGACTGCTGACGTTGGAACGTCCGGTGACGAGGATCATGCGGAGAACGACCGTGGAGATTTATGCGATTCGAGCCAACCGGGTGGTCGTCAAACACCACCTCGGCCGCATTGTCGCCGTGATCGAGATCGTCTCGCCGGGAAATAAGGACAGCCGCGCCGCCTTGCGCGATTTCGTCGACAAGACCATCGACTTCCTGCGTCAGGGGATACACCTTTTGATCGTCGATCTTTTTCCTCCCACGCCGCGCGATCCGTTAGGCATCCACAAGGTGATCTGGGACGAAATCATCGAGGAGCCATTCGCGTTTCCGGCGGGGAAAGACCGCATCCTCGCTTCTTACGAGACCGGCGGCGAACGGGCGGCCTACGTCGAGCCGGTCGCGGCCGACGATTTTCTGCCCGACATGCCGCTTTTCCTGGCCGGCGGCATGCACGTCAAAGTACCGCTGGAACCAACCTACCAGAGCGCCTGGCACGCTTGCCCGCGGGAATTGAGGCTGGCCGTCGAGACCGGCGTCATGCCCGAACCTGATGCCGAAGGCGACTGAGCACGCTATATATACTTCACGCGGCCATCAATGAGAGATTTTGCCACGCGAAAGTGGTGGCTGGCGGCAGAGCGTCAGCGATGCCCCGGCTAGAACCTCATTCTTGGCCGCCGTCCGTTTTAATAGAAAGGGAAAACAACTGTCCGCACTGTCCGCACCGTCCGACCGACGAACGCAACTGCTTACATCATATGCGGTTACGTCATTTGATCGTGCGGACAGTCGTCCCAAGTCAACTGTCCGCGACTGTCCGCACCTGTCCGCATGGATCATCGTCACTCAGCCGCGGCATTCTACGCTCGTCGAGCAAGGGCGGCTTTACTTCACGCGGCCGACGATGAGACCCTTTCCTTGCCGGGAAACCTTGAAGTCAATTGTTTTCGACCCTTGACATCCAGGCATCGCCCCGTATTATATCGCCCAGTCGGTAAGAGCTTGCCCGGGATGGGCCGGCGTTTTTTCGGGCACTGATCGCCCTTGCCCGTCCATGCGGACGGCGGGGGCGTTTTTTTATCGCTGCGTGGCACTCGACGGCCAGACTTCGATGACGCAGATTTTTCATCCCAGCATGAACACGTTCTCGAAAGTCACCATTTTCGGTGGCCTCGCGATCGTCGCCGCGCTGACCTTCGCCTGGGACCGGATCAGCCGCTCGCCCTACGTCACCGAGGCGAACGTCGTGCGCGAACAGCCGGTGCCTTTCAGCCACGAACACCATGTGAGCGGCCTGGGCATCGACTGCCGCTTCTGCCATACGACGGTCGAGAAATCGGCCTTCGCCGGGCTACCGGCCACCGAGATCTGCATGGGTTGCCATTCGCAGATCTGGAAAGACAGCCCCATGCTCGAGCCGGTGCGCGAAAGCTACCGCACCGGCAAGCCGCTGAAATGGACGCGGGTTCACGACCTGCCGGACTTCGTCTACTTCAACCACAGCATCCATGTGGCCAAGGGAATCGGCTGCGAGAGCTGTCACGGCCGGGTCGACCAGATGCCGCTGATGCGGCGGACGGCCAGCTTGCAGATGAGCTGGTGTCTCGACTGCCACGATCACCCTGAGCGGCAAATCCGCGATCACGCCGACGTGTTCCACATGGGCCTGGCGAACAGCGAAGCCCGCGAGCACGGGTCCGAACTGGTGCGGGAAAATGGCATCGACGTGAAACCACTTATCGACTGCTGGACGTGTCACCGATGACTGAAACGAACCATCAACAGGCGAGCGGTGGGCGTGAGCCCCCTGTTTCCCGTGAGTCCCCTGTTTCCCGTGAGCCCCCTGTTTCCCGTGAGCCCCCTGTTTCCGCCGCACCCGCGTCTCCGCAAAACAGCGCCGGCAAGGGGCGATTCTGGCGAAGTCTCGACGAGTTGCGTGAAACGCCGGAATTTCTCGATTATCTGCGGCACGAGTTCCCCAGCCAGGCCGACGAGTTGACCGATCCAGCCGGCCGCCGGCAGTTTCTCAAGCTGATGGCGGCGTCGATCGGGCTGGCCGGCGCGACGGGCTGCCTGAGGCAACCCGAGGAGAAAATCGTCCCCTACGTGCGGCAGCCCGAGGACGCCGTGCCTGGAAATCCCTTGATGTTCGCCACGGCGATGACGCTGGGCGGTTACGCGACCGGCGTGCTGGTCGAAAGCCACCTGGGCCGGCCCACCAAGATCGAGGGAAACCCGCAGCACCCGGCCAGCCTGGGCGCGACCGACGCCTTCACCCAAGCCTCGATCTTGTCGCTCTACGATCCCGATCGATCGCAAACGGTGATGAAAGGCGGCCGGATCAGTACCTGGGGCGAGTTTCTCACGGCCCTGGCCGCTGAGTTGCCCGACATCCGCGGCGGCAAAGGACGTGGATTGACGATCCTCACCGAGACCGTCACCTCGCCGACCTTGGCCGACCAGTTGCGGGCCTTGCTACGTGAATTGCCCGAGGCGAAATGGCGCCAGTATGAGCCGGCCGGGCGCGACACTGTGCGCGCGGGGGCGAAGCGGGCCTTTGGTGAATATGTCGACACGATTTACCATTTCGACCAGGCCGACGTCGTGCTGGCGCTCGACGCCGATTTTCTGGCCTGCATGCCCGGCAGCGTAAGGTACGCCCGCGAGTTCATCGATCGCCGGCGCGTAGGACGGGCTTTCCAGCCTGTCGGGTCGACGGGGAACGCTGGAAGCCCGCACCACAATCAGGCTGGAAACCGCGGGGAAACAAGTCAGGCTGGAAAGCCTGACCTACGTATGAACCGGCTCTTCGCGGTCGAGTCGACGCCCGGCCTGACCGGCGCGGCGGCCGACCATCGCCTCGCGCTGCCGGCGAGTCAACTGGAGAACTTTGCCAAGCTCGTCGCCGCGGAACTAAAAGTCCCCGAGGCCAACGGATCGACGCCGGCCATGGCCGACGTGCCGGCCCCATGGCTCAAGGCGCTGGTGTCCGATTTACAGGAGCATCGCGGTTCGAGCCTGGTCATCGCGGGTGATGGGCAGCCGGCGATCGTCCACGCCCTGGCGCACGCCATGAACCGTACACTGGGCAACGTCGGCGCGACGGTCGAATATGTCGAACCGGTGGCGGCCGAGCCGATCGACCAACTGGCCTCGCTGAGGGAACTGGTCGACGGCATGCGGCAGGACAACGTCGAATGGCTGGTCGTGCTGGGCGGCAACCCCGTCTACAACGCGCCCGGCGAACTGGAGTTCGCGAAGCACTACGAGCAGGTCAGGCTCCGGGTGCATCTTTCGGAAACCTTCGACGAGACCTCGTTCATTTCACACTGGCACATCCCCGCGGCCCACTACCTGGAAGCGTGGGGCGATGCGCGCGCGTTCGACGGCACGGCCACGGTCCAACAGCCGCTGATCGCGCCGCTCTACGGCGGCCGAACGGCCCACGATCTGCTCGCGGCGCTGGCCGGACACCCGGAGCGCACGCCGTTCGAGCTGATCCAGGCGTATTGGAAGACGCGGCTGGGCAAGGACGATTTCGACCGAAGCTGGCGAAAGGCGGTCCACGACGGCGTCGTTCCGGACACCCGATCGCCGGCGCGGGAAGTGAGTTGGTCGTTCGTCGGCGGCCAGGCCGAGCCGCGCGACGAGTTGCCCGCGGCGGATCGTCTGGAGTTGATGTTCTGTCCCGACCCGACCGTGTGGGACGGCCGCTTCGCCAACAACGGCTGGCTGCAAGAGTTGCCCAAGCCACTCACGAAGCTCACCTGGGACAACGCCGCGCTGGTCAGCCCCGGCACGGCTGAAAAGCTGGAGTTGGCGAACTTCGACGTCGTGGAACTTTCGCTCGAAGGCCGCACGGTTCGCGCGCCGGTCTGGATCGTGCCGGGCCACGCCGACCATTCGCTCACGCTTTCGCTGGGCTATGGCCGCAGCCGCGCGGGGCGAATCGGCGACGGCGCGGGCGTGAACGCCTACTCGCTGCGGCCGGCCCGGTCGGAGTGGTTTGCCGGCGGAGTCGAACTGAAGAAGACGGGCGAGAAATATCCGTTGTCGGTCACGCAGCACCATTACAGCATGGAAGCGCGCGAGTTGGTCCAGGTGGGGACGTTGGCCGAATTCAACGCCAACCCGAATTTTCTCGACCACGGCAAAAGCCACCACCCAGAGCAACTCACCACGCTGTACCCCAAGTACGAGGAATCGGAAAACGCCTGGGGCATGGTGATCGACCAAACGGCGTGCGTCGGCTGCAACGCCTGCGTCGTCGCCTGCCAGGCGGAGAACAACATCCCGATCGTCGGCAAGGAGCAGGTGGGCATCGGACGCGAGATGCAGTGGCTGCGGATCGACCGCTACTACCGCGGCCCCATCGACGCCCCCGAGGCCTATTTTCAGCCGGTCGCGTGCATGCACTGCGAGAACGCCCCCTGCGAGTTGGTCTGTCCCGTGGGAGCGACGGTCCACAGCCACGAGGGCCTGAACCAGATGGTCTACAACCGCTGCGTGGGCACGCGCTACTGCTCGAACAACTGCCCTTACAAGGTGCGCCGCTTCAACTTCCTCAACTACGACGCCGATCTGAGCTACGACGGCGAGCAAGCGCCGGTGCTCAAGCTGTTGCGCAATCCCGATGTCACGGTTCGCAGCCGCGGCGTGATGGAAAAATGCACGTACTGTGTGCAGCGGATCAACGAGGCCAAGATCGACGCCCAGAAGCAGAACCGCCCGGTGCGCGACGGCGAGGTGGTGACCGCTTGCCAGGGCGCTTGTCCGACCCAGGCCATCGTCTTTGGAAACATCCGCGACCCGAAGAGCCAGGTGGCGCGGCTCAAGGATTCCAAACAATCGCCGCTCAACTATTCGCTTTTGGCCGAATTGAACACGCTGCCGCGGACCAGCTACCTGGCGCGCCTCCGCAATCCGCACCCCGACTTGGAAGGCCCGGCCGACGACGATACGCCGCCGGTCGAGCCCACGGAAATCGACCGTTTCAAAAGGGAGCACGCGTTCAAAAGGGAGCACTCGTGAGCCCATCGCCCCACGACGAATCGGTCCAGTCCGCCGAGCGCGAGCGCCAGGCCGCCGAGCGGCTGGCCGCCGAGCGACAGGGCGTGGGCGGCGCGTTGCCCGTCATCGAGCCGGGCCATACCTACGCCTCGGTCACCGACCAGGTCAGCGCCATTGTGCTCTCGCGCAAGACGAGCCGCGGCTGGGTGCTGGGCTTCGCGCTGTCGTTCACGCTGTTGATGGCGTTCCTTTACGCCACCTGTTACCTGTTCGCGCGGGGCATCGGCATTTGGGGCACGACGATCCCCGTCGGCTGGGCCTTTCCGATCGTCAACTTCGTCTGGTGGATCGGCATCGGCCACGCCGGCACGCTGATCTCGGCGGTGCTGCTGTTGCTGCACCAGGAATGGCGGACCAGCATCAACCGCTTCGCCGAGGCGATGACACTGTTCGCCGTCTCCTGCGCCGGCATGTTCCCGCTTTTACACCTGGGGCGGCCTTGGGTCTTCCACTGGCTGTTTCCCTATCCGAACACGATGGACCTCTGGCCGAACTTCCGCAGCCCGCTGGTCTGGGACGTGTTCGCGGTGATGACCTACTTCACGGTCTCGACGTTGTTCTGGTACGCCGGTCTGATTCCCGATCTGGCCACGCTCCGCGACCGGACCCGAAGCCGCTTGGCGAAGATCGCCTACGGCATGCTGGCGCTGGGCTGGCGCGGCTCGGCCGCTCATTGGCATCGCTACGAGACGGCCTACCTGTTGATGGCCGGGCTGGCCACGCCGTTGGTGGTCTCGGTCCACAGCATCGTGGGCATGGATTTCGCCGCAGGCATCGTGCCCGGCTGGCACACTACCATCTTTTCGCCCTACTTCGTGGCCGGAGCGATCTTCTCGGGCTTCGCCATGGTGATGACGCTGGCGATCCCTTTACGGACCGTCTACGGTTTGCAAGACTTCGTCACCATGCGGCACCTCGACAACATGGCCAAGGTGATCCTGGCCACCGGCTCGATGATGTTCTACGGCTACCTGTCGGACGTCTTCTATGCCTATTACAGCGGCAACGAGTACGAGCGTTACGTGATCATCAACCGCGCCCTGGGCCAATACGCCTGGAGCTACTGGGCCTTGATCGCCTGCAACATCATCACACCGCAGGTGTTCTGGTTTCCCTCCATGCGGCGCAGCGTGCCGGTGTTGTTCGTCGTCTCGCTGATCGTGAACGTGGGGATGTGGCTGGAACGGTTCGTGATCGTGGTCATCAGCCTGCACCGCGATTTCCTGCCTTCCTCCTGGCACATGTACTACCCGACCCGCTGGGACTTCACCCATTTGCTCGGCTCGTTCGGTCTGTTTTTCACCTTGTTGTTTCTGTTCATCCGCGTGCTGCCGATGATCTCGATTTTCGAGTTGCGGGCTTTGGTCCACGAGAAAGAGGGGGAGGGCTGACGATGGGCGAGGCGCGAAAGCCGGAACCGCTCTACGGAGTGCTGGCCGAGTTCGAGCAAGGCGAATCGCTGCTCGCCGCGGCCCGGCAGGCCTACGCGGCGGGCTACCGCAAGCTGAACGCCTACACGCCCTTTCCACTCGAGGGCCTGTCGCAGGCGCTGGGCCAGAAGCCGTCCCGGTTGCCGGCTTTGGCCCTGGCGGGCGGCCTGCTCGGCGGCTGCGGGGCCTACTTCATGATGTGGTACGCCTCGGTGATCAGCTACCCGATCAACGTCGGCGGCCGGCCGCTGCATAGTTGGCCTGCGTTCATTCCGATCACGTTCGAGCTGACGGTGCTGGGCGCCTCGTTCGCGGCGTTTTTCGGCATGCTGGCGCTCAACGGCCTGCCGCATCCCTACCATCCCTTGTTCAACGTGCCGGCGTTCGAACTTGCCAGCCGCAATCATTTCTTCCTCTGCATCCAGGCTCGCGATCCGCTGTTCCAACTCGACGAGACGCGGCGGTTCCTCGAAGCGCTGGGCGGAAAGGTGCATGAGGTGGAACCATGACGCTCCATTTTCCTCGTTCCCACCTGCTTGGCCTTCTCGCGTTCCTTTCCGGCTGCGATCGTCTCGACATGTACGACCAGCCGCGCTACAAACCGCTCGCGGCCAGCGATTTCTTCGACGACGGCATGTCCGCCCGGCCGCGCGTCGAAGGCACGATCGCCCGCGGACAACTCCACGAAGACCAGACGCTCCACACGGGCCGAATCGGGGCTAAATTCACGGCACAGATTCCCGACTCCGCCTACCAGTTGCTCTACGACCGGCACCCCGAGCGGTTCACTAAGCCCTTCGACGACCTGCAACCCGACGAACGGCGCCGGGCGCTCCTCGAACGCGGCCGGGAGCGGTTCAACATTCATTGCTCAGACTGTCACGGCCGCACCGGCGCGGGCAATGGCATGGTCGTCCAACGCGGCTTTCGCAAGCCCCCGTCGTACCACATCGAACGCTTGCGCAACGCGCCGGCGGGGCACTTTTTCGACGTCATCACCGGCGGTTTCGGCGCCATGCCCAAATTCGCCGGCCGGATCGACGTCGACGACCGCTGGGCGATCGTGGCCTACATCCGCGCCTTGCAACTCAGCCAGGAGGGCCGCGCCGAGGATGTGCCCGACGACCAGCGGAAATCGTTGGCTGACGAGGCCCAACCATGACGCACGCTCCCGAACTGTCTGGTGTTCTCCGTCGCCTGGGCTTGGGCTCGCTCGTGGCCGGCGTTTTGGGCGGCGCCGGCTGCGCGTACGGCTATCTCGAACTTCCCGACGCCTTTTATCCGGCCTACCTTACGGCCTTCATGTTCTGGCTGGGGATCAGCCTGGGATGTTTGGCCTTGGCCTTGCTTCACGGCCTGACCGGCGGCGGCTGGGGCTTGACGGTTCGCCGCGTGGTCGAGGCGGGCTATCAGACGTTGCCGATACTGGCGCTGCTCTTCGCGCCCTTGTTTTTCGGCGTCCAACGCATCTACGAGTGGGCTGACCCGAGCGTCATGGAGCACGACGCGCTCTTGCACCTCAAAGCCGGCTATCTCAACGTCGACGGCTTCCACACGCGCGCCATCGTCTGCCTCGCCGTCTGGATCGTCGTCGGTTTTTTGCTGGACCGGTTATCGCCCGACGAGCATTCGGCCGGCGACTCGCCCCGCGGCCGGCGCTTGCAGTGCGTGAGCGGACTGGGTTTTATCGCCTATGCGCTCACGCTCACCGTGGCGGCGGTCGACTGGGTCATGTCGCTCGAACCGCACTGGTACTCCTCGATGTATGGGCTGATTTACCTTGCCGGGCAGGCCGTTTCGGGACTGTCGCTTGCGATCGTCGTCGTCGTTTCGCTTGATGACCGCGGGCT
The DNA here is from genome assembly GCA_035531595.1 of Pirellulales bacterium. Classification (GTDB taxonomy): domain Bacteria; phylum Planctomycetota; class Planctomycetia; order Pirellulales; family JAICIG01; genus DATKSN01. The sequence continues at coordinate 12,229 of DATKSN010000210.1, forward strand.
CTTGGCGAGGCGGGTCAGCGCCCAGCGGAGCAACGACCTGGGCAACCTGTTGTTGGCCTTCGTGATGTTCTGGGCCTACACCGCCTTCTTTCAATACCTCGTCATCTGGTCGGGGAACCTGCCGGAGGAGAACATCTGGTATTTACACCGCTCGCAAGGCGGCTGGCAGGTGCTGGTCACGGCGTTGATGAGTCTGCACTTCGCCGTGCCGTTCTTGTTGCTGCTGTCGCGCCGGGTCACGCGTCATGCCGAGAATCTTCGGCGGGTGGCGATCTTGCTGCTGGTGATGCGCTATGCCGATCTCTACTGGCTGGTCGTGCCCGGCTTCCAGCGCGGCGGCGTGCCACGCTTCACGTTCCATTGGCTCGACGCCGCGGCCCTGGCGGCGATCGGCGGCCCTTGGCTGGCGATGTTCGCCTGGCGCTTGGGCGCAAGGGCGAAAGTGCCGATTTACGATCCTGAACTCCAAGAGATCCATCATGAGTGACACGGCCCATCACCCGCCGCCTGAGCCGCGGCCGTCCCACGGTCCAGGCCATGAAACCCGCGACGTCAGCGGTCTCTACGTCTCGATCTTCGCGCTGGCGTTGGCGGCGGCGGTCGGGCTGGTGTTGCTGCTCTTGATCTGGCTATTCGACATCTTCGAGGCGCGGGCCGAGCGGCGCGACCCGCTGCAAAGCCCTTTGGCCGGCAAGCAGGTTCCGCCCGAGCCACGCTTGGAGGAAACCACCGGCGCCACGCTTTCCGTGCTGCGTTTACACGAAGACAACGAACTCACCACATACGGCTGGATCGACAGGCGAAAGGGCGTGGTTCGGCTGCCCATCGACCGGGCGATCGATCTCTTGGCCGAGCGCGGCCTGCCCGAGCCGGAAGGGCCGGCGATGCCGGATGAGAAACCAGGCGCGGGGGGAGAGCCCCCCGACGCGCCGAGGGAGGACGCGCCGTGAAGACGAATTGCAAATTGCCAATGGTTCCCGCACGGAGCCGACCGGCCGCGCCGGTGCCCCGAACGAGATACGGATCGAGCCCATTTGCCATTTGCCATTTGCCATTTGCCATTTGCCATTTCCTGTTGCTCTTGCTCATGCCCTCCCCCGCCGCCGCCCAGCGCTTCGCCTCCGCGCCTTACGGCGCGCCGGCCGGCAGCAGCCCGACGGCGCGGCTGCTAGCGGACGTCGGCATCGAACAGCATCTCGACGCGCCGTTGCCGCTCGACGCGGAACTGCGCGACGAGACCGGAAAAACCGTCAAGCTGGGCGACTTTTTCGGCCGGCAGCCGGTGGTGCTGACGCTGGTTTATTACAAGTGCCCGATGCTCTGCACCCAGGTGCTCAACGGTTTCTTGAAGTCGAGCCAGGCGGTGCCGCTGGAGATTGGCCGCGACTACCAGGTGGTGACCATCAGCTTCGACCCGCGCGAAACGCACGAGTTGGCCGCCGAAAAGAAAGACCGCTACACACGCGCCTACCGCCGCGCGGGCGCCGCGGCGGGCTGGCACTTTCTCACCGGCGACAAGGCGTCGATCGACCGGATCACCGAGGCGGTCGGCTTCCGCTACCACTACGACGCCAAGAGCGACCAGTTCGCGCACGCCAGTGGGCTGGTGCTGGCCACGCCCGAGGGAAAGTTGGCCCGCTACTTTTACGGCATCGAATACTCGCCCCACGACCTGCGGTTGGGCCTGGTCGAAAGTTCGGCCGGCGGCATGGGTTCGCCGGTCGAGCAGGTGTTGCTCTTGTGTTACCATTACGATCCGCTGACCGGCCGTTACGGGCTGGCGATCGCCGGGGTGTTAAAGCTCGCCGGGTCGTTGACCGTGCTCGTGTTGGGCGTCTTCCTGGCACGCATGTACCGGCACGAGCGGCGCAGGACTAAATTAGAGGTCAGGGGTTAGGGTTCAGGAGAAAATGTAATTGCGCAGCGACCTGGCTCAGGTGCTTTTTCCGACTTCCGATTTCCGACTTCTGGCTCCTGACTCCTGACTCCTGACTCCTGACTAATGACCACTGACCAATGACTAACCAACCATGATCGACGACGGCTTCCGACTACTTCCCGAACAGGCTTCGACGCATGCCCCGCGCGTCGATTTGCTCTATTTCTTCCTGCTCGGCGTGGCCGTGTTCTTCACCGTGCTGATCGCCGCCTTGATCGTCTACCTTTCGATCAAATATCGCCGCGGAAATACCAACGTCGACCGCACCGCCAGCCATCACGAGAGCGTTCTGACGGAACTCGCCTGGATGGTCGTTCCCTTGATTCTTTGCGTGATCATCTTCACCTGGAGCGCGGCGTTGTTCTTTTCCGGCTACCGGCCGCCCGCCGGGGCGTTGGAGATCCGGGTCGTCGCCAAGCAGTGGATGTGGAAGTTCCAGCATCCCGACGGCAAACGCGAGATCAACACGCTGCGCGTGCCGCTGGGCCAGGCGGTGCGGTTGACGATGATCTCCGAGGACGTGATCCACAGCCTGTTCGTGCCGGCCTTCCGCGTCAAGCGCGACGTGCTGCCCGGCAGCTACGCCACCTGCTGGTTCGAGGCCACGCGAACCGGCGAGTTTCACCTGTTTTGCGCCGAATACTGCGGCACGAATCACTCGCGAATGATCGGCCGCGTGATCGTCTTGGAGCCGGCCGATTACCAAGCCTGGCTGGCCGGCGGCAAGACCAACGAGCCGCCGGCCGAGGCCGGCAAACGGTTGTTCAACGAACTGCGTTGCGTAACCTGCCATGTGGGCGAAGGCGCAACGAGCCGTTGTCCGCCGCTGGTCAACCTCTACGGCGGCCAGGTGCGGCTTGTCGGCGGAAAAACGGTGAAGGCCGACGAGGGTTATCTGCGCGAGTCGATCGTCCGGCCGGCGGCCAAAGTGGTGGAGGGCTTCCAGCCGATCATGCCCAGCTTCGACGGCCAAGTCGACGAGGAACAGTTGATCCAATTGATCGCTTACATCAAGTCGCTGGCCAAGCCGATCGCGGTGGCGCAACCAGGCGAAGGAGGCGACCATGAGTAAGAGGTATCCGGACGACAATCCCGAAGCGACGGCAGAGTGTAGCCTGGGGCGTAAGCCCTCGTTGTTCTACGCATCTTTTTCAGCGACCCCTGCCAGCTTGCCTGGCACGGTGAAGCAGTTTTCCCGGCTAGCCACGTACCCGCGAATCCAGCCGTTTTTCCGTGGTTGCCGGCCCACTGCCGCCTACGGCGGCAGCGGGCCGGCAACCACGCGGACGGTCGTTGAGCCAGCACTCTTAGCCGGCCAAACTGCCGCTCCTGCCGGACAAGCCGGCAGGGGGCGGTTCAAACTCGCCACTTGTGTAGAACAACGAGGGCGTAAGCCCCAGGAATCACGTTCCAATTCCGTCTGCCAGCCCCGAAGGGGCGACAGAGAGCTTATAAAGAGGCCACGGGCTTGCACCGTGGAGTCTCACGCTTGTTTCTACACACGCACGCACGCCGGATCACCTGCCTTTGTCCGTATCGCCCCGCCGGCCGCCTCCGGCGGCCGGCGGGGCGATACGGACGGTGGGAATGCGGCCGCTTTCGATCTAGAAACCAACGTGAAACTCCAGGGGGCAAGCCCCTGGCCTCTTACGAAGAAACCCGTGGCACCCAATCGTCCACGTCCCGAAGATGATCTCTACGCACCATGACCACGCTCCTTGAACCCACACGGCCGGCTCCGCACGCCGCTGACCTGCCGCCGCGGCGGCACTACCTCAACGACGGCTATTCCGTGCGCTCGTGGCTCTTGACCACCGACCACAAGCGGATCGCCATCCTGTACCTGCTTTCGATCACGTTCTTCTTCATGATCGGCGGACTGGCGGCCAGTGTCGTGCGCCTCGACCTGACGACGCCCGAAGCCGATCTGGTGTTGACCGAAACCTTCAACAAGCTGTTCACCGCCCACGGCGTGATCATGGTCTTCTTCTTTCTGGTCCCCTCGATTCCGGCCGTGCTGGGCAACTTCCTCGTGCCGTTGATGATCGGCGCGCGCGACCTGGCGTTTCCCAGGCTGAATCTGCTGAGTTGGTACATCTACACGCTGGGTGGCCTGTTCACGCTCTACGCCCTGGTGGCGGGCGGCGTCGACACCGGCTGGACGTTCTACGCTCCCTACAGCAGCACCTACAGCAACACCCATGTGATGGCCACGGCCGTGGGCATCTTCATCACCGGCTTTTCGTCGATTCTCACCGGGCTGAACTTCATCGTCACGATCCACAAGATGCGCGCCCCCGGGCTGACCTGGTTTCGGCTGCCGTTGTTCATCTGGTCGAGCTACGCCACCAGCATCATCATGGTGTTGGGCACGCCGGTGCTGGCGATCACGCTGTTCCTGGTGGGTATGGAGCGGCTGCTGAAGATCGGCATCTTCGACCCCAAGTTGGGGGGCGACCCGGTCCTGTTCCAGCACCTGTTCTGGTTCTACTCGCACCCCGCCGTGTACATCATGATCCTGCCCAGCATGGGCGTGGTCAGCGAAATCGTCCCCTGCTTCTGCCGCAAGCGCCCGTTCGGTTACGCCTTCATCGGCTTCTCCAGCTTCGCCATCGCCGTATTCAGTTTTTTGGTCTGGGGACACCACTTGTTCGTCAGCGGGCAGTCGGTTTACGCCGGACTGGTCTTCTCGGCGCTGAGCTACCTGGTGGCCATTCCCTCGGCCATCAAGGTCTTCAACTGGACGGCGTCGCTGCACAAGGGCACCATCAGCTTCGAGACGCCGATGCTCTACGCCCTGGGCTTCGTGGGGCTGTTCACGATGGGCGGACTGACCGGACTGTTCGTCGCCGCGCTGGCCGTCGACGTCCATGTTCACGACACCTACTTCATCGTGGCCCATTTCCATTACATCATGGTGGGCGGCGCCGTGATGGGATACCTGGGCGGCATCCACTTCTGGTGGCCCAAGATGACCGGCCGGCTCTATCCCGAAGGCTGGGCGAAACTGTCGGCCATTCTGATTTTTGTGGGCTTCAACCTGACCTTCTTTCCGCAATACATCCTGGGCTACCTCGGCATGCCGCGGCGCTACCACGTCTATCCCGAGGAGTTCCAGGTGCTCAACGTGATGTCGACGGCCGGGGCCTCGATCCTGGCCGTCGGCTATTTGTTTCCGCTGACCTACCTGCTTTGGTCGCTGCGATGGGGCAAGATCGCCCCCTCGAACCCCTGGCGCGCGGCCGGGCTTGAATGGCAAACGTCCTCTCCGCCGCCCACCGAGAATTTCGCCCAAACGCCCGTGGTCCGCGATGAAGCCTACGACTACGCGAAGATCGACGGCCAGGCGCCGACCGCCATCTACCGATCATTGCCCACGGAGGAGTCGTCCCATGGCTGACGCCCACTCGATTCACGCCCCATCGGCGCCCCTGTCCCCATCGGTGCCCCCGTCCCCATCGGCGCCCCTGTCCCCTTCGGCACTCGCTCACCAGTTCGACGACCTCGAGCAGCAGCACGCGGCCGACGAACTGGGAATGTGGCTCTTTCTGGCCACTGAAGTCATGTTTTTCGGCGGCATGTTCCTGGCGTACGCAATTTACCGCCGCCAGGACGAAGCCGCCTTCGCCGCCGCCAGCGGAAAGCTCGATTTCTGGCTCGGGGCGATCAACACGGCCGTGCTGTTGTGCAGCAGTTTGACGATGGTTCTGGCGGTGCATGCCGCCGAGACCGCCCAGCGCAAGCCGCTGATCGCGCTGTTGACGCTGACGATGCTGTTGGGAACCGTGTTCCTGGGGATCAAGAGCTACGAGTACCATCATAAGTACGAGATCCACCTGATGCCGTTGGCCGGTTTGCCGTTCGTCTGGGATGAGGAGGGCACTTCGGCGGGCCATGCCCAGATGTTCTTCAATCTCTACTTCCTGATGACCGGCGTCCACGCGCTGCACATGCTGATCGGCCTGGGCGTGATGGCCACCTTGTTGGTCAAGGCTTGCCGCGGTGGCTTGCTGGGCGAGTTCGCCGCGCCGGTGAACATCAGCGGCCTTTACTGGCACTTCGTCGACATCGTCTGGGTGTTCTTGTTTCCATTCTTGTACCTGGTGAGGGTCTAGCCATGTCGCAAACGCGTCCGACGATCCGCACGTTCGTTATCGTCTTCGTGACCCTGTTGCTGCTGTTGGCCGTGACTGTCGAGGCGGCGCGGCACGATCTGGGGCAATGGAACTTCGCGGTGGCCACGCTGATCGCCGCGGCCAAGGCGCTCTTGATCATCCTGTTCTTCATGCACGTCCGCCACAGCGCGCCGTTGACCAGGCTGGTGGTCTCGGCGGGCTTCTTCTGGTTGGCCATCATGTTCGCGCTGTCGCTGACCGACTACGGCACCCGCGGTTGGTTGCCGGCGATGTAGTTCCGATCACTTCCGCGGCGGGTGACGGGACCGTGCTTTTGGCATGACAGAGAACCTCCTCGCTTGTTACACCCAGGCGACGAGGGAGTCAATTTTCGGCCGGCAACGGGCCTGGATTCGTCGTGCCTTTCCTTCCCTAATACGCCGCGGCGTGCCTCCCCGCGCGCTCGTCGCCCGCCGTGTCGATCCTGCCGCTGCCGGGATCGATCCTGACCACGACGGGCGCCCAGAGCGGCCCACGCGAGAGTTGTACGCGATGCCCCAGCGACTTGAGTTGCTCGACCGTGAGCGCGTCGGCGTCGGCGTGAATCAGCAAGCTGCCCAACTCAGGCGGAGTCTGGCGGAACGAGCCGAGGTGATGGTTCGTGCCGAACCGGCCCGCCGAAACCGACTCGGCGGGCAAGAGGCCGAAGTCGATCTCGTTCAACACCAGTTGCAACGTCGCCTGGTCCTGGCCGTCGCCGCCGGCCACGCTGACGGCCAAGAGCGGCTTGCCGTCCTTGAGCACCAAGGTCGGCGTGAGCGTGATGCGGGGCCGCTTGCCGGGCTCGATCGAGTTCGGGTGGCCCGGCCAAATGTTGAAGCTTTGCAGCCGACTGCCCAGCCAAACGCCGGTTTCGCCGGCCTGCACGCCGCTCCAGCCGCTGGGCGTGGCGGCCACGACGTTGCCCCAGCGGTCGGCGACGACACAAGTGGTCGTGTCGTGGACCGGGCCGCCCAAACCGCGCCGCGTCTCCGGCTCGGCCAAGAGCGCCTCGCCGCGGCGCGGGTCGCCAGGCCGCTGGACCAGCGATGCGTGGGCCAGGTCGATCAGCGGCCGGCGGATATCGGCGTAGCTGCTCGAAAGCAACTCGGCCAGCGGCACGTCGACGAACAAGGGGTCGGCATAGTAGACGTCGCGGTCGGCCAAGGCCAGCTTCATGGCCTCGACCGTGACGTGGATCGTCGCCGAGCGGTTATGTCCCAGCTTCGGCAGGTCGAATCCCTCCAGAATCCGCAATGTTTCGAGCAGGAACGGTCCCTGCGTCCAGGGCCCGCACTTGTAGACCGTCGCGCCGCGGTAGTCGATGCTCGACGGCTCCTCGATCCGCGTGACGTGGGTGGCCAGGTCGGTGTAACGGATCAGTCCGCCATGGGCCTCGCTCCAGGCGGCCAACTCGCGTGCCAGCGGGCCGCGGTAAAAATAGTCGGCCGCGAGCCGCAGGCCGCGGCCGCGGTCGGCGGGCGAGACCGACTCGGCTTCGATCAGGCGGCGAACCGTGTGGGCCAAAAGCGCGTGCCAATCGCGCTCGTGCCGATCAAGTAGGCGCAAGGTGGGCGCCGCGACGTCAGCCAGTTTGAGCGTGCCGTAGCGGTCGAGCATGGTCAGGCAGGCGTCGAACGCGCCGGGCACCGCCGCCGCCTCGATGCCATCGCCGGGAATGCCGCCTCGTTTTTTGAAGTGCTCGCGCGTCGCCGACTTCGGGGCGGCGCCTTGGCCGCAGACGACTTCGACGACCCTTCGTTTGGCGTCATACACCAACAGCGGCACCTCGCCGCCAAAGCAGAAGGCGCCCGAGTCGGTGACGCTGAGGGCCAGCACGGTGGCCACGGCGGCGTCGGCCGCGTTGCCGCCGGCCCGGAGGATTTCCATGCCCGCCGCCACCGCCTCGGCGCCGCCGGCCGCGACCGCGCCTTGCGTGCCCGACGCCCGCCATGAAATGTCGTTCGCCGTCGGCGAAGCGGCCCACGCGAATGGCGACGCGCAGGCCCATACGAAACAAGCGGCGGCGAGCGTGCGGTCCATGGGGCGATTCCCGCGGCGTGGTCGAATTGAGCCTGGCGTTGGGCGCGGTTGGCGGGGTAGAATTCAACGATGAACCAGCCTTCAGGATACGAACGGCGCGCGCGAAATGCCAGCCCGGATTATTCATGGTCCCGTAGCTGGCTTCGCAAGAAGTCAGGCCGTGGACACGAGTTACGCCAGAATTCTTGCGAATTCTGCTACAGCACAGTGCGCGAGTTCCTCCCCGGACCATGAATAATCCGGGCTAGCCTTGATCTGACGGCCCTTGTTCGGCCATGATAAGCGGGTGTCGTCAAGCTTTTCCCGCAACCCAAGGAAGGAACCTATGTCCACCGGCGATGAGTACATGTCCCAACCTCGTTTTCAGTACGGCGACCTCGTCCGCGTCAAGCCGGGCGTGCGACATGACGACTATCCCGACCTGCCGATCGGCGGCTGGGCCGGCAGAATCGTGCAGATCGATCCTGACGACGTCGATCGCACCTACCGCGTCCATTGGTCGGTCGAAACGATCGAGAACATGCACCCTGTCTACATCGAGCGCTGCGAGCGCGACCATTTCGACGACTGTGACATGTGGTTGGCCGACGACGAACTCGCAGCCGACGACGGCTCGCCACTGACGATGGAGCCGCCCATCGTCCCCGAGTGGGCCAGGCACGCGGGCGACGAGCAACTTGCCGCGATCTTCGGGCTGGGGAAGGACGACTCGATCCCCGACACCGACATCGAATCGCTCACCAAGTACTTCGAGTTCCTCTCCGCGCACCTGACCGTGCCGTTCGATGCGACGTTCGATCCCGGAGACGATGCCATTGACGACGCCGTGAAGGTCGTCGAAGTGTCGCCGCCGACGGAAGAAACCGCCGCCGACGGCGACGGATTGATTTGCCTTGTGGACTACGGCGATGAAGTGGCCCACGCCGAGCCGCTCGCCGACCTGTTCGTTCCCAATGACCATCCCAATTTCCAGCTCTTGGCCGATTATGCCCACTGGGTTCTCGGCGGCGTCGATGACGATGACGATGATGATGACGATGATGATGACGACGATGATGACGACGATGACGATGACGACTGGGACGTCGACGAGGGAATCGACGCGGAAGAAGCCTGGGACGGCGAAGATGACGACCAATACGGCCCTGACAGCGTTGCAGGGCGGATCTTCAAAGCCGCGCCGAGAAGTCTTCGCGCCGGCCACGACATTCTGGGCGAGCTGCCCAACCACGATGAATTGCCTCGGGGGCGATCACTGGAGGAGTCATTGATTTTGTCCGACTTGGAGCCCGGGCCGGAATCCGAGGAGGAGCCGGATGAAGCGCCGCGGCCGTTGCGCAAGGGCGGCGCGCAAGCGGGCCGCAACGACCCCTGCCCCTGCGGCAGCGGCAAGAAGTACAAGAAGTGCTGCTTGAAGCAGCGCGAATAAAGTAGATCGGCCCTTGACCACGCCCCCCACGCCCCCCACCGAACTCCTGGCCCCTGCGGGCGATTGGGAGGCGCTGCGCGCCGCGGTGGCCAACGGGGCCGACGCGGTCTATTTCGGCCTATCGAATTTCAACGCCCGCCACCGGGCCACCAATTTTACGCTCGAAGAGTTGCCCGAGGTGATCGGCTTTCTGCACGCCCACAACGTGCGCGGCTACGTCGCCTGCAACACGCTGATCTTTTCCGACGAACTGCCGGAGTGTACACGCTTTCTCGCGGCCATCGCCCAGGCGGGCGCCGACGCGGTGATCGTGCAAGACTTGGGGCTGACGAGGCTGATTCGGCGGCTGGCCCCCGATCTGCCGATTCACGGCTCGACGCAGATGACGCTCACCGAGCCGCGCGGGATCGAGTTCGTAGGCTCGCTCGGCGTTGAGCGGGTCATCCTTGCCCGCGAACTGTCGCTGGCCGACATCGAACGGGTGACGCGCGGCGCGTCGCTGCCAGTCGAGGTGTTCGTCCACGGCGCCCTCTGCGTGGCTTACAGCGGCCAATGTCTGACCAGCGAGGCCCTGGGCGGGCGCAGCGCCAACCGCGGCCAGTGCGCCCAGGCATGCCGCATGCCCTACGAGCTCATCGTCGATGGCTGGCGGCGCGACCTGGGCGATCATGCCTATCTGCTGAGCCCGCAAGATCTGGCGGCCCATGAACTGATCGGCGAGTTGGTGCGCCTGGGCGTGGCGAGCCTGAAGATCGAGGGGCGGCTGAAGAGCGCCCAGTATGTGGCCGTGACGACACAAACCTACCGCATGGCCCTCGACGCGGCATTGGAGTCGAAGCCGTTCGCACTCTCCGCGCGGCGGCAACTCGACCTGGCGCAGAGCTTCTCGCGCGGCTTCACGCCGGGCTTTCTGGATGGGGTCAACCACCAGCGGCTGGTCCACGGCCGCTTTCCCAAGAGCCGCGGCGTTCGCGTAGGGAAGCTCGTCGCCCGCACCGGCCGTGGCGTGCTGGTCCATCTCGACGACGAGCACCGCCGGGCCGATTCGCCCGCCGCCGTCGTCAAGCCGGGCGACGGCATCGTGTTCGACGAGGGGCACCCGGAGCAGGACGAGCAGGGGGGACGGGTCTTTGAAGTGCGGATCGCGCCGGACGAAGATCAGTCCGGGCATGTGGAATTGGTCTTCGGCCGGGGAGCGGTCAATCTGGCGGCCCTGGCCACCGGATGCCTCGTCTGGAAGACCGACGATCCCGACTTTCGCCGCCGGATGGAGCGGACCTATTCGCGCGACGGCGCGCCGCGGCGCGTGCCGGTGACGTTTCGCGTCTTCGGCCGCCGGGGCGGATCGTTGCGTTTGACCGCCCGTGATGATCGCGGGCACATGGCCGAAGTCGAATGGCCCGGGCCGCTGGAACTTGCCCGCAAGCATGCGCTCGGCGACGCATTGGCGCGCGAACAACTGGGCCGCTTGGGCGGCACGCCCTTTGAGCTGGCCGGCGTGCAACTCGACGTGACCGAGCCGGTGATGGCGCCCAAGAGCGTGCTCAACGACCTGCGGCGCCGGGCTGTGGCCGACCTGATCGCCGCGCGCCAGGCCGGCGCGCGCCGGCGGCGAATCAACCCGCGGGCGCTCGACGAGCTTCGCGGAACGGTCTTGAATGATCGATCGTCGAATTGCGATTCGAATCCGAAATCCGAAATCCGAAATCCAAAATCGGCGTCGCCGCGACTTTACGTTTTGGCGCGCACCATGCGGCAGCTCGAAGCGGTGCTCGGATGGTTGCCGGAGCAGACTGCCCGGCCGGCGTTGGTCTATTGCGATTTCGAGGACGTCCGTCGCTACCGCGAGGCGGTGCCGTTGGCGCGCGCCGCGGGCTTGCCGATCGGAGTGGCGACGTTGCGGATCCTAAAGCCCGGCGAGGAGGGCCTGCTGGCCAAGATCGCCGCGGCCGAGCCCGACGCGGTGTTGATCCGTAACCTGGCGTCGTTGACGTTCTTCCGCGAGCAAATGCCCGACGTGCCGCGGGTGGGCGATTTTTCGTTGAACGCGGCCAACGAACTTTCCGCCGATCTTTTCCTGCGCGAAGGGCTGACGCGCGTCGTGCCCAGCTACGACCTGAACTGGGAGCAACTCGCCGCCATGCTGGGGCGCGCCGCGCCTGAGCGGTTCGAGGTGGTGATCCACCAGCACATGCCGATGTTCCACATGGAGCATTGCGTCTTCGCGGCCACGCTTTCCAACGGCAAGGACTATCGCGACTGCGGGCGGCCCTGCGACACCCACAAGGTCGAACTGCGCGACCGGGTGGGGGCCGAGTTTCCGCTGTTGGCCGACACGGGCTGCCGCAACACGGTCTTCAACTCCGTCGCCCAGTCGGCCGCGGAGTACGTGCCGCGGATGCTGGCGTTGGGGCTGCGGCATTTCCGCGTCGAGTTGCTGCGCGAAGGCGCCGACGAGACCCGTTCGTTGCTCGATCGCTACGCGCGCGTCCTGGCCGGGCTCGACGGCGGCCGCGCGGCCTGGCGGGGCTTGCAGATCCTCAACCAACTCGGCGTCACGCGGGGAACGCTCGAAGCATGAGAACAGGCATTCCGCCGCCGAAACCCGCGCAAATGGAACGTCCGATCAAGCTCGACGACGTCGCCGGGTATCACGAGGTACGAGAGCGGATTGTAGACCTTGATTATTTGGCCCGAGAAGAACCGCCCCCGGAACCGCTCGCAATCGCGGTCATCCGGGATCTTGTTTTTCGGCCCTCCGGGGTGCGGCAAGTCACGACTCGCGCGCGCGATCGCCGGAGAGCTTGACCAGGAGCCCCGCCTGCTCAGTCCATCGGACCTGCGCGGTGCGTACCTCGGGTGGGGGCAAATTCTAGTCCGCGAGCACTTCGACTGGGTCGCGGAGTCACGGCCCTCTCGCGCCGAGGCCATCGCCGCGCTGCGGCGCGAGTTGGCGGCGAAGGTGGCGACGGGAGAATTGTTGGACTTGGAGGTCCAGCCGCTCGGCGTGTCGGGAGTCGCCGGCACGTTTTGCGACGATGAGGCGCTACGCGAAATCTGCGACGATATCTATCTTCAGCGCGATGCCAGCCGTCCACAATGATCGAACGCGCCTGTCAACTCCTTGAGGCGACGATGAATGCGTTCCGACATATCGTCATCCTGCCTTACACATCGCAGGCTGAGACGCTGTATCAGCGGTGGCGCAGTCGGGGCATTCGTGTCGGCACCCACGACTTGAGGATTGCAGCTATCTGTGTTGCGCGGTCGGCCACGCCGATTTCTCGAAATCGGCAGGACTTCGAGTGCGTGCCGGAACTACAAATCGAGTATTGGGCTTGATGCCGGCGAGATAGCCGTCGCTATGGGGCCATCTTCAAGACTGCCAGCTGACCCGCCGCGCGGGTAAGGAAATTGGGCGTAACCGCGCGGCGCAACCCGATGCAAGTGATCGCCCCGACCTGGTGGTGGTTGCCATTGCCATCGTCTCGATCTCGCCCGTTGCCCCAACGTCCAAGAGCAATTCGCCGAGCTTACGACCATCGTACCCCGGCGAATGGCACGACAGGAGCATGAACCGACGATCGTCCGCGGTCAACTCGGCGCAGAGTCGGAGCAAGTCGGGTAACTGGTCTTCGAGCTTCCAGACTTCGCCTTTAGGTCCGCGGCCGTAGCTGGGTGGGTCGAGTACCACGGCGTGGTACTGATTACCTCGCTTGAGTTCGCGGCGGACGAACCGGCTGGCGTCTTCCACGATCCAGCGAATCGGCGCGGCGGTCAGGCCCGACCGCTGAGCGTTCCGCCGGGCCCATGCGACCGTGTTGCGCGCGGAGTCGACGTGTGTCACCTCCGCGCCGGCGCCGGCCGCGGCGAACGTCGCCGCGCCGGTGTAAGCGAACAGGTTGAGTACCTTGGCCGGCTTCGGCGCCCGTCGGACTTGTTCGGCGATCCAGTCCCATTGGTCCGCCTGCTCGGGAAACAACCCCAGGTGGCCGAACTCGGTCGGCTTGAGTTCCAACGTCGTTTTGTCGTGCAGGATGGTCCATGGCTCGGGCAAGTTCCCTCGCCACCGCCAGACGCCGCAGTCCCCCGCCGTGCGATCGTACCTACCCGTGGCGGCGGGCCACAACGATGGCTCGTGCCGAGCGTTGCCTGCCGCGGCCGGCGCCGGACGATCGAGCACGACGGCGCCGAACCGTTCCAGCTTTCGGCCGTCGCCGAAGTCGAGTAATTGGTATTGGTCGGACGTGAACATCGGTCGTAGGTTAGCGTAGGATCCGCTCAAAGGCTGGAATTGCCGCGGCAACGGCATCTGTGGGGAACGCCCTCCGTGGCGTTCCGCGATGCGGGTATAAGTGTCGGCTCGCGGGGCACGGAACGCCACGGAGGGCGTTCCCTACAGAATCGGGCGCCATTTCTAGCCTTGAAGCGGGCCGTTACTTCCTATTCCTGCGCGTATGCGTCTTTCGGTGCGGCCGGTATCCGGCGGGCTTCGCGCGAATATGGTCCCCCTCGCGCTGCTCGCTCAGTTCGTCGTTGGCCCGGCGCCGCCGTAGGTCGAGCGCTTCTTTGGGCGGCTTGTCGGATATCAGCGAGTCGCAGCCGTCGCCGATCAGGTCTTGCCGGCCGGCCTGCTCCAAGGCCCGGCGCACTTCGAAATAATTCTCGGGCTTGAAGAACTGCAGCAAGGCCCGTTGCAGCTTGCGGTCGCGGAGGTGCTTCGCCACGTAAACCGGCTTCTTGGTGTGAGGGTCGAGACCGGTATGGTACATGCAGGCCGCGATATCGAACGGACTGGGAATGAAGTCCTGCACCTGGTCGGGCCGGTAATGATTCCGCTTGAGGAACAACGCCAATTCGATCATCGCGTCCAGATCGCTCCCCGGATGGCTGGCGATGAAATAGGGCACCAGGTACTGCTTCTTGCCGGCGGCCTTCGAGGCTTTGTCGAACTCGCGTCCGAAGCCGATGAAGTCGTCGTTGTCGGGCTTTTTCATCAAGGCGAGCACGCCTGGATCGACGTGTTCGGGAGCGACCTTCAACTGGCCGCCGACGTGGTGCGTGACGAGCTCGCTCATGTACTGAGGACTGCGGCGGGCCAGGTCCATGCGGATGCCGGAGGCGACGAGCACTTTCTTCACGCCCGGCTGCTCGCGAGCCTGCCGCATCAGTTCGATCAGTGGGCCGTGATCGGTGCCCAGCAATTTGCAGATCGTGGGATGGACGCAACTCAACCGGCGGCAGCGAGCTTCGACCTCGGGACGAGTACATCGCATCTGGTACATGTTGGCCGTGGGGCCGCCGATGTCGCTGACGACGCCCGAAAAATTGGGATCGGCCGCCATCCGGCGAATCTCGGCCAGCACCGACTCCTGGCTGCGGCTCTGGATGATCCGCCCCTCATGGGCCGTGATCGAGCAGAACGTGCAGCCGCCGAAACAGCCCCGCATGATCTGCACCGAATCCTTGACCACTTCGTAGGCCGGAATCCGCTGCTCGCCGTAAACCGGGTGCGGGCGGCGTGTAAAGGGCAGTCCGTAGGCGCGGTCCATCTCGGACTCCGCCAGCGGCAAGGCCGGCGGGTTGGCCACCACCGCCTCGCGGTCGTGGCGCTGCGCCAGCCGCCGGGCGTTGTGGGGATTGGTCTCGTTGTGGGCGATCTTGGTCATTTCAGCGAAGGACCATTTATCGGTCGAGACCTGCTCGAAGCTGGGGAGCGTGAGCGTGTTTTCCGTGGGGAGCGACTCGCTGGCTCCCAGGCGATAGACGACGCCCCGCATATCGCGCAGCCCACGCACCGTCTGGCCGGCGGCCAGGCGATGGGCGATTTCGACGATCGGCCGTTCGCCCATGCCAAACACCACCAGGTCGGCCTTGCAGTCCAGAATGATCGAACGGCGGACCTTGTCGCTCCAATAGTCGTAGTGCGCCAGACGGCGCAGGCTGGCCTCGACGCCGCCGGCGATGACCGGTACGCCCTTGTACGCTTCGCGTGCGCGCTGGCAGTAGGCCAAGGTCGCCCGGTCGGGCCGCAGGCCGATCCGGCCGCCGGGGCTGTACGCGTCGTCATTGCGGACTTTGCGGTTGGCCGTGTAGTGGTTGAGCATCGAGTCCATATTGCCCGCACTGATCGCAAAGCACAGCTTCGGACGCCCAAACGCGCGCCAAGCGTCGCAGTTTCTCCAATCGGGTTGGCTGACGATCGCCACGCGAAAGCCCTCGCTTTCCAGCAAGCGACCCAAAAGGGCCATCGCGAAGCTGGGGTGATCGACGTAGGCGTCGCCCGTGACGAACACGATATCGGCTTCGTCCCAGCCGCGAGCCTGCATTTCGTCTCGCGTCATCGGCAGCGGCGCGGTCGGCGGCGAGAGGCGAGCCGACCCGCTGCGCGCGTGCCCCGGCGCAAGCCCCCCGCTGATTGTGGGCGCGCGCGCCGGCTGGCCGAGAATCGGCAGCGAGATCATCCGAGGAGCAGGGGACGCGGTGCTCATGGGGGGGGTAGGGTTTGTAATTCCGTGAGACGGCCTTCCCAGGCCGTCTTCTTGTGCGGGCACGATCATTATCGGTCATTCTAGCCGTTGCTACCCGTGGGCGGCTACCGGAAATGCCGGCGCATTTTGGTTCGTGCGTTGAATCGCCATGTTGATAAAAGGTACAAGCTGCGACTTGGGCACATCCTCGACGCTTTTACGTTTTGGCAAGGCGGCCGCGTTGAATCCCTTGCCAAATCCATCAGCGGATCTCGACCCACTGCCCGCTCTTGGCGCTGGCCAGAACCGCGTCGCAGACCTTCTGTGTCCGCAAAGCGCAGCGGAAGTCGGGTTGGGCGGGCTTGCCGGTTTCCAGACCTTCCAGGAAATCGGCCAGCGCGTTGATGAAGGTGTGTTCGTAACCGATCGTGCAGCCGGGCACCCACCATTGGCTCATGTAGGGGTGCTCGCCGTTGGTGACGTGGATTTTCCGCCAGCCTGTCACATGGCTGTCGATCTTCGCGCCGGTCTTGGGGTCGGAATACTGGAAGTACTGCAAGTACTGGGGATCCTCCAGGTCGAAGAACACGCTTCCGCCGGCGCCGTTGAGCTCGAAGGTGTTGTAGTTCTTCCGGCCGCGCGCATAACGCGTGCTCTCGAAGGTGCCCATCGAGCCGTTGGCGAACTGGGCCAGGAACATGCAGGCGTCGTCGATCCCGACGGGCTGCTTCTTGCCCGTCTCCTGATGGACACGCTCCTTCACGAACGTCTCCGTGGCGGCGGTCACGCGGCGGATGGGACCATTCAGCCACTCGGCGGTGTCGATCGAGTGGGCCAACAAGTCGCCCGTCACGCCCGATCCGGCCACCGACACGTCGAGCCGCCACAGGGCCGCGCCTCCCTGGGGCACGTCCTCGGCGATGGTCCAGTCTTGCAGGTAGGTTGCACGGTAGTGGAACGGGCGGCCGATACGGCCCTCCTCGACGAGCTGCTTGGCCAGACTGATGGCCGGCACGCGGCGATAGTTGTACCACACCATGTTCGCCACGCCAGCCTTGTCGACGGCGGAGCACATTTCCTCGGCCTCGGCCACGTTCATGGCCAGTGGCTTTTCGCACAGGATCATCTTGCCGGCCTTGGCCGCCGCCAGCACGATCTCGCGGTGCGTGTTGTTGGGCGATCCGACGTCGATCAGGTCGATGTCCTTCCGCTCGATCAACCTGCGCCAATCGGTTTCGTACGATTCGTAGCCCCAGTTCTCGGCGAAGGCCTTGACTTTGGCTTCGTCGCGCGCGCAGCACGCCTTGAGCACGGGGCGGTGCTTTCGCTGAAAGAACTGGCTTACCTGGCGGTAGGCGTTCGAGTGGGCCCGGCCCATGAAGCCGTAGCCGATCATGCCGATGTTGAGGGGGTGGGACATGGAAGCGTCTCTCCGTCTGTGCTGAAACCAAGGATGTCGGAATTCAATCGACCAGGACCGCCCGCAGCCAATTCAGGAACGGCCCGACGACCTGGGCCTCGGCGTCAAGATACCGCGCGGTGATACTTTGCCCCAGGGGTTTGCCCGGCTCTTCCTGGACGGCCAGCCAAGTGTGGATCCGGGCCTTGGGACGGCGGGACTCTGGAAAACGTCGCTCCACCGCCGGGATCATACTAAGGAACGCGTCGACTCGTGGCAACATTGTGTCTTCGCGCGGAACCAGGAATGTCAGAAAGTCTTCGAGAATTCCGGGTAAACGATTGTCGGGCATCAACCAAACGCCAAGTCTGCGCCGCCGCGGAAAATCAACGACTGTGCCAAACGCCGACAGATCCTTCGGGACTCCATGAAAGCCAGCCGTGCGCAGACGGTCGCGGAGCGCGTCCCATCGCGTCTGCAAACTCTGGTTCGCGTCCAACACGACGGCAAGACGCCTGTCGCTCCCCTTGAGGCGAACGGGTACGGAACTGAGCAACTCCTCGACGCTACCAGCTTGCTCAACTTTGAAAACTTCGGGGACTTTGTGAACCTTGAGGAGCGCCCAGATCACATGCTGGTCGTCGCGGCCTTCGACAAGGAGCACGCCGCCGTCTGACATTATCGCACCTCGATTTCGTCACGGGTGACAATGGCCAAGTCGTCCTTATCGATAACGATCGCGCTGGTTTCTTGCTCATCTTCTTCCAGACGAATCAGTTGCACGTCGGCGGAAGGGTCGTTCTTTGCCGCGACCTGCAGGCCCTCGATGCAGTCCCAGGAATGCGTCGTCGCGACGATTTGAACACCGCGCTCGCGCGCCATTCTGAACAGCAATCCCCAATACTCTGGGATCGCTGTGTAATGGATACCAGATTCGACCTCGTCGATCAAAAGCATGTCCGTCAATCTTCCATTCGCTCGTATTGCGTCGCCCATCAACCGTAACTGCGAATCGACCGTTGTCCGCCGCGCATATTCAAGGGCAAGCGCCGTTTGGAAGATGCGGACGACGCCGTCGCCAAGGCTCTTGAGTGGCTGCCGGTGATCTTGCCCCTTCATCCGGACCATGAATACCCGAGTGCGGTGTCGTCTTGGATGCTCGACAAGAATAATCCGTTCGACGGGAGAAATAAGATTCAGGCATGAATGGCACTTGAACCTTTGTAAGTCGTTGTGGGCAAACTGGTATGGACAAAAAGGCCTCGCTTGCCTAAGTGGTGTTTGTGTTACCCACCCAAGGCAAGGAGGCCGAACATGGATACCGCGTTTCGTCGCGCAATGGCGGAGGCCCGTGAGCATGGGGATCTGTACTTCGCGGGTTTGCTCCCGGAGGATCTTATCAACAAAGCCTTCGGCAAAGCAAGCTCGCTTTGGCAAGGATGGATCTACACACCCGCCGTCACGGTGTGGGTGTTTCTATCGCAATGCTTCAGCTCCGATCATTCCTGCCGCGATGCGGTGGCGCGGCACATTGCTTGGCGTTTGGCCCAGGGCCTTGATCCCTGTTCGGCGCAGACCGGTGCGTACTGCACGGCGCGCGACGACTTGCCCGAAGATGCGTGCCGGCAGATGGTGGAAGACACCGGCCGCCAGGTGGACGAAGAGGCTCCCCCTGAGTGGCGGTGGAATGGGCACCGCGTGCTGGACGTGGATGGCTCGACGCTCACCATGCCCGACACGCCTGAGAATCAGGCGGAATATCCGCAACAATCTAGCCAGAAGCGCGGCTGTGGACTTCCCATCGTGCGAATCCTGGTGGTCTTTTCGTTGGCGGTGGGGACGGTGCTGCACGCGGCGATCAGCAAGTACCAGGGGAAGCAGACTGGAGAAAACAGTTTGTTCCGCAAGCTTCACGACCAACTGCTGACGGGTGATGTCGTACTGGCTGATCGGTATTTCAGCGGCTGGTTCGACATGGCACTGCTGAAGCAACGCGGCGTCGAGATCGTGGTTCGGAAACATCAACTGCGCGCCACCGACTTTCGGAGGGGGCAACGCCTGGGCCACGACGATCACGTTGTGTGCTGGAGCAAACCCGCGCGTCCGGAATGGATGAGCAAAGAACAGTACGACGCCCTGCCTGATTCCCTGAAGGTGCGAGAAGTCCGCGTGCGGGTGGAACAGAAAGGATTCCGTACTCGGGAATTGGTCGTAGTCACGACGTTGCTTGACGCCGACAAGTACCCAGCGACGGAGATCGCCAAACTCTACCGGCGACGTTGGCAAGCGGAACTCAATCTGAGAAGCTTGAAGACCGTGCTCCAGATGGATCACTTGCGCTGCAAGACACCGCACCGGGTGCGGAACGAGTTCTACATCCACCTTCTCGCGTACAACTTGATCCGGCGAGTGATGGCCGTGGCGGCGTTCCGTGCCGAAGTCGAGCCGTGGACCGTAAGTTTCAAGGGGACGATGCAAACCCTAAACCACCTGCTGCCCGTGTTGAGTACGAGCGTGTCGACGGCGGACTGGTGTGAAGCCGTGCTGGCGGCGATCGCAACGCACGTCGTGGGAAATCGGCCCGATCGATTTGAACCACGCGTGAGGAAGCGGCGCCCGAAACCATACAAGCTGATGACCGAACCGCGCGAGAATTACAAAAAGCGTGCTGCGTAAGGAGTTATAGAAGTTCAAGTGCCATTCAGTTCTGACCCGTTTTCCTGCCCCGTTTAAATCAATTGGACCTGTCCCCTTTATGCCGCCCATGGGAATTGACGGTAAACGCGCCGCGACGCCGTATCACAGTGAGAACCAGTGCCGCGATTACCGGCGGGCCAGTTATCCCAATCAATCGCCAGCAATCGAGCCGGGGGTGCTCCATGACTTTACGGCGCGGCGCCGGCGGAACCATTTGGGTTCCCAGCAACCAGATGGATAGGCTTAGCAGACAAATGATCAGAAAGGTCGGCGTGAAGCGGCGCGGAATCAAAGGAACAAAGGCCGCCCAGCCTGCGCACGCGCAAAGGGTCGTACAAGTGATCACTGGAACGAGCCAGTCGCTGTCAATCACTCCGACATGAACATGCCGATCGACCTGGGCGACCCATCGGATCAATGCATATGCCAGCAGCGCGCCGAAAGTACCGACGGCACCCAGTGCCCCACACAAAATGCCCCAACACATGGCGCGACCGAGCTTCAACCGTGATCGTCTCATTTTCATCAGGGATCGCCTCCACAGCTTATTGCCTACGCGCACTCGAACCGCAGAACAGCCCCAATCGAAAGACACGTCCATTACGTCAATTTTACCCACCGAAACCAACGGCGACACCACGAAACCGCCGCGACAGGTGCGCGCTCAACACCGATGGCCCATCAAATTACGCAACGATAAGCGATCTTTTGGCATGCGCACTTGCATCCCTCCCGTGTCTATAGTTGGAGACTCGCAAACTCCAAACTGGGACGCCGTGGCGCGTCCCGTTGCGTTCTCGCTGTCAGAAAATCCAGGGGAAACCGAGCGGATCGGGAAATCCAGGGGGCTGCAACCCAACCTCGGGGGGCACTATTGGCCGAGGCGGAGTGGCATGAACCGCAGGTGGAGGGTCTGCCCGATCCCGCGGAACGTCGCCGGGACTTCCAAACGTCATGCCATCCGGGATCGGCCTTTGGCGATGCACAAAGTTCCCATCGAAAAACCCGTCGTCGACGTACACGGATTCGCCAGTAGCGATCGACGTAATTCTGATCCAAAAGTGTACGTTCCCAGCTTCATCCGCTGCCGACTCGACGTTAACCGTAAAATATTTCCCCGACGCCTCGAGATTGAACGCATATTCAAACGCATAGGCCCAGTCAAAGCAATACACGCCCTTGACGCGGTCATCCGTCGTATAGAACGGCCACCCTGTCCATCGTGGAAAATGTGGTTTGTAGTTTTGATCAAAGGTATTCCGAATTGCCGACGCAATCCGATCAGCCTCCTCGTTCGCGGCCGCGTCCTCGGATGGGTTGATACGATTTAATTCCCCTGACAAATCTCCTTCGAACTTTCCACTATTGCTCTTGTCCGGCGCACGTTCCCCCGGATTTCGAAGAAACTCCGAGAGCAGTTTGCTCTGCTCTTCTCGAAACTTTGCGAGTGGGTCTGGCTGGTCGTTGCTCGGTGGGGGCTCGCGTTCCGGCAAATCACCGGGTTTAATGAATTCAACCTTCCGCGTCGATCCGGTGCCGGGCTTCGCGGCGGCAGCGGTCGGCTGCGTTTGTTCTTCGCCGTCCGAGGCATTCACCGCCAGTTCGACCACCTGCGCCGCGGCGTCCGCGTGGCTCTGCTCCAACGTCACCGGAATATACGCGACCGGCGTGGCCGACGGCCCGGTCGGCGCCGGCACCACGATCAGCGGCGCGCCGCCGTCGGGGCCGCTGGTCGTGGTCGGGCCCGACGAACTGGACGATCCTCCGCTCCACGACACGCTGCCCCCCATATAGTACGTGATGGTCCCACTCCCGCCGGCGGCGGAGAACCACGACGTCGTGGTGGTGATCGTCCCGCCCCCCGGCGTCCCGTAAGTGCCTGAGTCGTTGGCGATCTCGGAACCGCCCATGGAAAACGACATGTTCCAAGTCTCGCTAAAAGCGCCGGGGTAAACGACCCAGCCGTTCTCCTGAGATGACCATTGCCAGGAACCGGAGGCCTGGTCGCTGTACGTGCCCGACTGCAAGTCGGTGTTCGCCGCCAGGTTGACGTCGACCGTGGCGTCGCTGACGACGCTCGACGACGCCGACTCCGTACCCGTGGCGCTGCCGCTGGTCGCGAAGTTCGGCCCGCTCTCGTTGCCCGTCCACTGCGAGGTCTGCGCGCCGCTCGTCGACAGGTTGTCGTTTACGGTCTGCTGGAAAATCGCGTCGCCGTTGGGGTCGTCCATCATGACCGTGGGCGAGGGCGCGGTCGTCGTCGAGCTCGTCGTCGAGGTGGTCGACGAGGTCGCGGAGGCGGGCGCGCTGGTCGTGTACTCGCCCGTCACCGTGAACGAGACATTCTCGCCGTCGACGGCGGTGTCCTTGCCCTGCCCGCTGACGGTGATCCCGCCGCTCGTGGTCGTGCCGTCGGAGGAGAAGCTCGCGCTGGCCGAGGCGCTCTCGCCGCCGCTGTCGGTGTAGTTGCCGGTGGTCACGCCCAGGTCGATCGTGCCGCCGCCGTTGTAGGTCTCGGAATCCGAGGCGCTGGCGCTGCGGCCCTCGCTGAAGTCGCCGCTGGCGCCGGGCACGCTGTACGAGCCGTTCGACGTACTCGACTGGCTGGCCGAATCGTTGGATGTGTTGTTGTCGGTGAAATTGGCGTCGGTGTTGGTGCTGCCCGAGGCGATGGTGGTCACGCCCGTCTCGTGCCCTTTCTCCGTGCTGGCGCCGCCGGCGTCGGCCGTGGAACTGCCCTTGACGCTGGGCGTCACCGCCCCGGTCGGGAACAGCATGAACAGGGGTGACATGACGCTCAGCGGGGCCATCGCGCTCAATGCAACCCCGGTGTCGCCGGGCACCACGGCATTGGGCGTGTCGCTCGTCTCGTGGAAGCTGGAACTCGTCTGGTCGCTGGCGTCGTCGGTGAAGTTGTCGGTTTCAGCCGTCGTCACGGCGTTGGTCTCGTCGCGCGTGCCGTCGTCGGTTTGCTTGCCGCTCGCCGAATCGCTGTAACTGGTGCTGATGCTCGTGCCCGGATCGCCGGCCGGGCTGACGTTCGAGGTGTTGACCGTCGTGTTCGTCGTCTGGTTGTTGCTGTCGAACACGTCGTTCTCGCTGTCCGTCGCGGCAACGCCGGCGGGGGCCGAGTTGTCGTAGCTGCCGTTCTCGACCATCGTGCTGGTGGCGGAGGCCGAGGCGCTTTGGCTCACGGAGCCGTTGCCGGCCGGGCCGCTGAGCGTTTCGGTCGTCTGGCCGGAGGAGGTGTTCAGCGCCTGCTCGTTGAGGTTCGCCGTGCCGACGTCGGTTGTCGCCGCGGCGGCCTGATTGCGGGTGCCGTTGTCGTCGTAGTGCGCGCTGGTGGAATAGCTGGAGCTGGCCGACTGGCTTTCGCTCACGCCGGGACCGGCCTGGCCGTTGCTGGTGTCGATCTGCTGGCCGTTCGTCTTGGCCGTGTTGTCGTCGGTGTATTGCGTGACGTCACTGTTGGGATAGTTGCCGGCGGTTAGTTCTACGTTCCAGGCGAGGAGAGGATTGGACGGGTCAGGATCGACAACCACACTATCAACTAAAAACTGACAACCGACAACTCGCTTGTGTCGCCGCTTCGCGGCCGGCCGCCGACGCCCCAGGCCGTTGTACCAGCGTCGAATTCGCATTGAGGCACACCCGTCAAAATTAGACCCGTCCGTCGTCGGGCAGTAGCCCAACGTAGCAGGCACACTCCGTGTGCCGTAGCTTTCCGCCCACCGACGCCGACTCGCCGGAGGTTACGGCACACGGAGTGTGCCTACTACTTTGCCCGGCCGCCGGTCGGCCGCCCTCGGGTGAGCCGGTTCGCCTCCCGCGCGCACACCCCCCTTATTATCCGCATTCCCACCACCATTTTCAATCGTACGCAAGTCCGGTCATGCGCACAAGGTCCGCCGAGAACGATGGATGTCTTGTTCCGCGGCACTCGGAGATCAGAGCGAAAAACACGTTCCGACCGGGGCTTAAAATGGACCGGTCCCCTTTATGCCCTTCCGGCGTTTGCCCAGGGAATATCAAAAAGTAGAATGTCCCCTTTTCCGTCCCCCTTTTCCGTCCTTTTCCGTCTCCCCGCACGAGGTCCGCCGAGAACAATGGATGTCTTGTTCCGTGGCACTCGGAGATTAGAGTGAAAAACACGTTCCGACCGGGGCTTAAAATGGACCGGTCCCCTTTATGCCCCGCTTTATGGTTCCCCCCTTTATGGTTCCTCTATTCTTCCGATTCGTCCTCCACTTCAGACTCCCACACAGCGCCGTCGCGCCCAAACGACTTGGCCGTTTTGCGCGAACTGCCCCAAAAGGTCGAGGCGGTTGGCATCAGCGTACGCAGTTGCGAGGCTCCCTCCGCAGTCACCGATGTTCCACAAAACTCCAGCCATTTGAGGGACTCTATGTCAGCCAAGGGCCGTAATCCCGCGTCTGAAATTCCGCAGTAGTTAAGATCAAGGTACGCAAGCGACGTGAGCCCACGGAGGGACACGAGGCCCTTGTCGGTGACTCGAGTCTTTGAAAGGCTGAGTGAGCGTAAGTTGGCAAGGACCGCCAAGTGCCGCAGCGATTCGTCGTCGATATCGTCCCCTTGCAAGTAAAGCTCTTCCAGTTGCCGCACCGGTGCGAGGTGCGACAAGGAGGCGCCGGAGATTTTCGTGTAATTCAGGTTCAACTTTTTCAGTTCCCGCATCGACCAAAGGTACGCCAACGAGGCGCCGGAGATGTTTGTGTGACTGACGTTCAGCTCCTTCATTTCCTGCATTGACGAAAGGTGCGCCAAGGAGGCGCCGGAGATCTTCGTGCGGCTCAGGTCTAGCACGCGCATCGAGGTCAGGCGCGCCAGATCCCGCACGCCGTCGTCGCTTATGCGCGTCCCACGCAGGTCGAGTTCTTCGATTAACGGCAGCATCGCAATCTCGCGCAGTTGTGCGTCGGTAATTCTGCTTTCGCTGAAATCCAACCCTGTCAACGTCGGGAAACACATGATCGCCGAGATCGTCTCGTCGGAAACCCGCCCATAGTGCGCCCTCACGGTAACCACTCGTTCGTCGCGCGTCAGCGTCGTGACCTCATTCGTGCTGTCATTCGTGTGGTGGCGCAGAGGCTTATCGGAGGGGCTGGGGTCGACCCCGATATAGATGTGTTTCTTGTGCAACACGCGTTGCGCGGCGACGCGCAGGCGATACTGGTGTTCGCGACGCGCATGGAAGCCCAACGGGACCGACAGGACCGCGATCAAGACGAATAGCGATCTCAGGCGGTACTGCGGCCGACGAACGCGCATACCAAAGATTGACATGGCGTCGACCTCGAATGTAAAGAACCTCGGCGGCGCGAGACCGGCTCGCGAATGATTCGGTCGTCGTTTTGTGGCGTACCCCAACGTAGAGCGGCGACGCGTTCAGGGCCCGCACCGCGGCAAGGACATTCCTGGCCGCGAACGTCAGTCATACGGCTTCAATTCCAACTCCGCGAGCCTCTTGGCGAATGCCCGGCTACGAAGAACTTTGTCGTCGACCGCGAGGTGGTCGACGTTCCTAATTTCGATGTCCACCGCGCCCAGAATTTTCCCGCCCATCCCGCCGTCTGGCGCCCAGCGGTTCACAAAATGCTTCGGCGGGGTGACTGGGCCCCTTTCAAGAGGTCCTTTTCCCGTGGGAACGCCGTTCACGAGGGGCTTGGGCTCGCCGGCATCGACCGTATACAGGTGGAACTCGTGGATCAATCCAATTTTAAGCTGAAGCTCCGTATTCACGTCCTGAATGATACCAGGGAGCACATCCGCTGCGTCAACGGCCCCCGCCCCGCCGAAGCTGTAGCCGACAAGCCCGAACCGAACGGTGTAACCCTCGAGTTTCTTTCGCAGAGCAGCACCCTTCTCGTCGTTCCTCAACGCGGCGTCTTTCAACTCTCCAAAGTTCTCGTATCCGAGTTCCGCCGCCAGGTCTTGCCGGAACTGAGCCTCCAACGCGTCCTTCGTTACGTTCCATTCGAATGCGCGTTCCGTGCCGGCCTTCGGCCCCCCCTTCTGCAACTTCGCGGCCTCCTCGTCTATGTTCGCAAATAGGCCATTCTTCTTAGCCTTGTTGTTCACACTGTCCGTAAAGCTTGGCTCTCCGCCGTCGTTCGGGAGACCCGGCGTATCTTTCCTCCCGGTGAAGCCGTAGACAAACGTGTGACCCTCACCGTTCGGGGCGGGCTTCGCGGGAGTGGCGGGAGGCCCACTGCACGTCGGCACAACGGTAACGACGAATTCGGTTACGCCGTCGCTCGGCTCCAGCGTCTGCGGCTGATCCGCGACCTGCGTCGCCGACGGCCCGGTCGGCGCCGGCGCGACCATCAGGGGCTGGCCGCCGTCGGGGCCGCTGGTCGTGGTCGGGCCCGACGAAGTGGACGATCCTCCGCTCCACGACACGCTGCCCCCCATATAGTACGTGATGGTCCCACTCCCGCCGGCGGCGGAGAACCAACTCGTGGTGGTGGTGATCGTCCCGCCCCCCGGCGTCCCGTAAGTGCCTGAGTCGTTGGCGATCTCCGAACCGCCCATGGAAAACGACATGTTCCAAGTCTCGCTAAAAGCGCCGGGGTAAACGACCCAGCCGTTCTCCTGACAGGACGATTGCTCGGAACCCGAAGCCTGGTCGCTGTACGTGCCCGACTGCGCGTCGGTGTTCGCCGCCAGGTTCACGTCGACCGTGGCGTCGCTGACCACGCTGGCCGACGCCGAGGCCGTGTTCGTGGCGCTGCCGCTGGTGGCGAAGTTCGGCCCGCTCTCGGTGCCCGTCCACTGCGAGGTCTGCGCGCCGCTCGTCGACAGGTTGTCGTTTACCGTCTGCTGGAAAATCGCATCGCCGTTCGGATCATCCATCATCATCGTGGGCGAGGGCGTGGTTGTTGTCGAGGTCGTGGCCGAGGTGGTCGACGAGGTCGCGGAGGCGGGCGCGCTGGTTGTGTACTCGCCCGTCACCGTGAACGAGACATTCTTGCCGTCGACGGCGGTGTCCTTGCCCTGCCCGCTGACGGTGATCCCGCCGCTCGTGGCCGTGCCGTCGGAGGAGAAGCTCGCGCTGGCCGAGGCGCTCTCGCCGCCGCTGTCGGTGTAGTTGCCGGTGGTCACGCCTAGGTCGATCGTGCCGCCGCCGTTGTAGGTCTCGGAGTCGGAGGCGCTGGCGCTGCGGCCCTCGCTGAAGTCGCCGCTGGCGCCGGGCACGCTGTACGAGCCGTTCGACGTACTCGACTGGCTGGCCGAATCGTTGGATGTGTTCTTGTCGGTGAAATTGGCGTCGGTGTTGGTGCTGCCCGAGGCGATGGTGGTCACGCCCGTCTCGTGCCCTTTCTCCGTGCTGGCGCCTCCGGCGTCGGCCGTCGAGCTGCCCGTGACGCTGGGCATCGCCGCCCCGGTCGGGAACAGCATGAACAGGGGTGACATGACGCTGAGCGGGGCCATCGCGCTCAATGCGACTCCGGTGTCGCCGGGCACCACGGCGTTGGGCGTGTCGCTCGTCTCGTGGAAGCTGGAACTCGTTTGGTCGGTCGCGTCGTTGGTGAAGTTGTCGGTTTCGGCGGTGGTCACGCCGTTGGTCTGGTCGCGCGTGCCGTTGTCGGTTTGCTTGCCGCTGGCCGAATCGCTGTAGCTGGTGCTGATGCTCGTGCCCGGATCGCCCGCCGGGCTGACGTTGGAGGTGTTGACCGCCGTGTTCGTCGACTGGTTGTTGCTGTTGAACACGTCGTGCTCGCTGTCCGTCGCGGCAACGCCGGCGGGGGCCGAGTTGTCATAGCTGCCGTTCTCGACCATCGTGCTGGTGGCGGAGGCCGAGGCGCTTTGGCTCACGGAGCCGTTGCCGGCCGGGCCGCTGAGCGTTTCCGTCGTCTGGTTGGAAGAGGTGTTCAGCGCCTGCTCGTTGAGGTTCGCCGTGCCCACGTCGCTGCTGGCCCCGGCGGCCTGATTGCGGCTGCCGTTGTCGTCGTAGTGCGCGCTGGTGGAGTAACTGGAACTGGCCGACTGGCTTTGGCTCACGCCGGGTCCGGCCTGGCCGTTGCTGGTGTCGATCTGCTGGCCGTTCGTCTTGGCGATATTGTCGTCGGTGTATTGCGTGACGTCGCTGTTGACCGCGCCGTTGGTTTCGCTGAAGTTATCGACGGCGTGCGCCTTGTCGCTCTCGCCGCTGCTGGCCGAGGCGCTGTGCGATTGGCTCGACGAGGGGGTGCTGTCGCTCGATTGCTCCGTATGAGTGCCCTTGCTGGCGCCGGTCGCGTCCTCGGTCGAGGTGCCGCTTTCCGTGAGCGCGCCGCTCGTGCTGGTGTCGGTGCCGTTGGCCGAAGCGTTTTTCTTCCGCCTCGGTCGGCGACGACGTACCGAAGATACTTTGGCGTCGGTCTTCCAGGCGGTGTCGATCAACGGGAACATGGTTTAGTATTCCGATGCGTCGCTTGCGGCATACCCAGTCGCCGCCGAACCCTGCGACTGATATGTATTGTACCAAGTCGCCGGCCGTAATACTGGCCGCGCCGGCGTGAATCTTTGCGGCGTCGCGCGCCGCGACGCGCAAGTAGCCGAATTCGCAAGAATTCGGGACGGGGGTGGCGAGACGGCCTGAACTTTTGCGAGTTCCGCTACGGGATTGCGCTGGCGCTCGTCGGCCCCATCCCCGCTCGTCAGGGTGGTGAACAAGACGGCCGGCTAAGCGCGCTCCGCCGCGCGAGACGCCAAGAACCCCATCCAGCTCGTCTGGATGGTGAACGAGATTCCGAGCCACACGTCGCGGCATTCCATCTTCTTCACCGACCGCGGCAAGCGCGGTGGGATCGCGGCGCGTGGCGGCGCGCGGTGTTAGCATTCCATCTTCTTCACCGACCGCGGCAAGCGCGGTGGGGTCGTGGCCCCTAAGTCGTTACGCGCCTTGCTTGCGCTGCGGGTTAGTGTCGAAGCCATCGTCTCCGCTGTGGTCCGGCTCCCCGCCGCCGCAGGCGGCGGGGAGCCGGACCACGGAACCAGGGTCTTGAGACGCGCGACGTGGGCGGACCCCTTAGCCATCCAAACTGTCCGCTCCCGCCGGGCAAGCCGGCGAGGGGGCGGCGGAATGCTCTGTTGCCGCTTCGCGACTGGCAATGCGGCGCTCAAACGGTCGTTCCAGCGTCGGATTCGCATTGAGGCACACCTGTCAAAATTAGACCTGCCTGTCGTCGGGCAGTACCCCAACGTAGCAGGCACACTCCGTGTGCCGTAGCTTTCCGCCCACCGACGTCGACTCGCCGCAGGTTACGGCACACGGAGTGTGCCTACTACTTTGCCCGGCGCCGGTCGGCCGCGCTCGGGGGAGTCGGTTAGCCTGCTGCGCGCACACCCCCCTTATTATCCGCATTCCCACCACCATTTTCAATCGTACGCAAGTCCAGTAATGCGCACGAGGTCCGCCGAGAACGATGGATGTCTTGTTGGTGTCGGTGGCGAGGAACCCAGGGCTGTCGAGTTGGGCCCCCTTGAGCGGAAAGCGAAATCCGCCGAAGGCGGATTGGGGCCGCCCCTCTTGCCTGCCAAAATGGACATGCGTAGTATTTGTAATGGGGTACACCAACCTGCGGCGCAAGCAAGGTAGATTCAACGCTGGGCCTTGCTTGCGCCGCGGGTTCGTGTGGGGCTGAGCGGCTGAGCCGGCTAGGCCTTGCTTGCGCCGTGGGTTCGAGTGGGGGTGTGGGGAC
The DNA here is from genome assembly GCA_035531595.1 of Pirellulales bacterium. Taxonomy (GTDB): domain Bacteria; phylum Planctomycetota; class Planctomycetia; order Pirellulales; family JAICIG01; genus DATKSN01. Next base: position 42,064 of record DATKSN010000210.1, read on the forward strand.
CATGAATCAGCCGGGCAAGCGGTGCTGTCGGCCCGATCACCTGTGGGAACGATCGTCCACGTCCTTTCCTATCCTGTTCCTCCTGTAAATCCTGTCTTGAATTCCGCTTCGGTTCGTGCCGCGGCGAATGTAGCGGCAGCCAAGCTAAGAGGCGATCCGAGAACCGCCGGGTAGGCGGGACGCCTACACCACCAGGGCGGTTCGGGGATCGGCTCCAAGCGAAGCCGTGGTTCCCCTGCCTTGATGCGGAATCCCGCCTCACGCCTCATTCCTATGTTGTTATCTGACAATACATTAGATAAAATAACAGCGATGTATAGAAATGTGCTTGACTTTCGCAAAGGACATCCGTATACTTGCCCTTGGCGAGGCGATAGGCGTTAGGTTCCCCGCTCGCCTAACGCCTGACAAACAGGGGGCTAACGCCCCCCGCTCGCCCCTAACGCCTAATAAACAAACAGGGGGCTAACGCCCCCCGCTCGCCCCTAACGCCTAACAAACAAACAGGGGGCTAACGCCCCCCGCTCGCCCCCTAACCCCTAACCCCCAACCCCACACCCTGCCATGCCCATCATCAACAAAACCAACCGCGTCGAACTGCCCCCGCCACTCGATCCACCGGAAGTCCGCCGACTCAGCGACATCGCGATGCTGCCCACGCTATGGCTCTGGCCGGGCCGCGTGGCCCTGGGCCAACTCACGCTCGTGGCCGGCCAGCCGGGCGCCGGCACCAGCCTGCTCCTGATGGACCTCGCCAGCCGCGTCTCGCGCGGGACGCCGTTCCCAGACGCGAACGCCGACGCCGACGGGGAAAATGCCCGCTCCGGGGCCAGCAAAGGCGATACCGCGGCGGCCGGACCCGCCGATGTGCTCTTAATCCTGCGCCGTGACCAGGAACAACTCGCCATACCGCGCTTGGCGCTCATGGGCGCCGACGGCAGCCGAATCGAAGTCATGGGCGACGTGCCCGATCGCGAGATGGGCAAGCAGGAAGGGTCCATCATGCGCCCCTTCCGCGCCTGGAGCGACCTGGCACACGTCGAGTCGTGGCTGGCGCGCACGCCCGAGGCCAAACTCGTGGTGATCGACCCGCTGGATCTGTCCCTCGACGGACGCGGAAGTTCGTTTCCCTACGAAGACCGGCAAATGCTGCGCAAACTGGACGAGTTGGCCAGGAAATACGGGGTGGCGATCGTC
>DATKSN010000211.1:0-13248 GCA_035531595.1 Pirellulales bacterium
CGCTGCCGCCTATGGCGGCAGCGGGCCGGCGAACACGCGGACGGTCGTTGGGCCAGCAATCTTAGCCTGCCAAACTGCCGCTCCGGCCGGACAAGCCGGCAGGGGGCGGCTCAAACTCGCCACTTGTGTAGAACAACGATGCCTTACGCCCCAGGCTAAGCTATGTCGTCCCTTCGGGACTGTCGTTCGATGCCCCGGTCGCTTTCTCGCCGGAATTCCAGGGGAATCGGTCGCAGACTGCCGTCACGCTAACCCGCAGCGCAAGCAAGGTAGGTTCAACGCTGGGCCTTGCTTGCGCCGCGGGTTCGTGTTGGACCATGAATAATCCGGGCGAGCCGGGGCATCGCCTAGGCTCTGCCACCAGCCACCGCGTTCTAAAACGTCTTATTGCCGGCCGCGTGACGTATCGCCGCTGTCCTCCGACGCCGCGACGCGCCGTGCCGCGTCGCGGTGGTGCTGGGCGAGGTCGCTCCTCTCCTTTTCCTCGAAATAGTCGGCCAGCATTTCGTGCGCTTCTCGCAGATCCGGATCGGAGTGCAGCGCCGAGAGCATCCAATTGGCCGCCCCCGTCTTGTCGCCTTGATCGAGCAGGATCTTCGCCGCCTTCACGCGCAGAGCCGCGTTGGACGTGTCCTGCAGCAGATCCCGGCGGATATCCTGCATTTCTTCAAACTGTTCCTGCAGCACGCGCGAGCGGTCGATCTCGCGTTCGGCCTCCTCATGCCTTCCCAGCGTTTCCAGCACGGTGCCAAGGGCATAGGGCGCCGTCGGGGTCTCGGGAGTCAACCGGGCGGCCTCGCGATAGCGCAGCGCGGCCGATTCATAGTCTCGCGCTTCGGCGGCGATTTGTCCCAGCGTGATCAATGCCTGTGTCCTGTTTCTCGGATCGAGTGGTTTGGAAATCGCCGTTTCCAACTCCCGCTTCGCCTCCGCCATCAACCCCTTTCGATGGATCACCAGCCCCATGATCAGGTGGACGCGAGCGTCGTCGGGCGCCTGCCGCCGGCAAAGTTCGCACTCGGCCAGCGCCTCGTCGACTTGGGTTTCGTCCGACAACCACTGCGCCAGCGCCAACCGCTCGGCAATGCGGCTCGGATCGATCTTGAGGATCTCGCGGAGTTCGGCTTGATAGTCCCCATTGCGGTTCAGCGAAAGCATCACCTCGGCCCGTGACTGATGCGCTGGAATACTGCGGGGCTGCCATGCCAGCCAATGGTCCAAGCAGGCCATCGCTTCGAAGATTCGAAACTCGGCCAAATAGCCCGCCGCCAAAGCGTCGTAAATCTCGGCCGCGTCGTCGTCGGCGACGTCCGTTTCCAGCAGCCCAATAAGGTACAACTCGGCCTCCCGCAAGTAGCCCATCTGGAACAGCATCAAATTCCGCTGCCGTTCCAGGTCTTTCTTAGGCCAGCCCAGCCTCTCGGCAATCGCGAACTTCTCCTTGGCGATGTAATAACGGCCCAGGCGGCGATTGGCGACGCCCAGCAGGTACTGCGCCTCGACCTCGTCGGGCCGGCGCCCTTCGGCGGCCTCCAGCCAGGTGATCGCTTGATCCAGCCGCTTCTCCGCCAGCGCATCGCGCGCCCGGTGGAGATCGAGTCGCAACATGGCGCCGCGCGCCAGAGGGCGTGCCAGCCAAACCAGCCCCGTCGTCAAAGCCAGTAGGGAGACGATCCGCAACCACCGCCTGTTCATCGCCCCCCTCTCAGTCGTCGGTGAGTTCCAAGTCGAAATGGATAGGGCTCTTTTCACCGGCCTTGACTGCGTAATCTTTTAGCGGGCTGCTCTCGGCCTCGGCATACTTGGCGGGCAACGACGACTTGGCCTGTTCCAGAGCCGCTTTTTTCTGAAACGTGGGATCGACCGCCCCCTGCGACTGCTCTTGCGGGGCCATCATTTTTTCGCCCATGGCCTTCATCTGGTCAGCCGAAACCTGGGATGGATCGACGCCGGGGCCCGGCGTGCCAAACGGGCGCTCGGGCGTCGCCGCCGTGGCGACGGTCACTGTATAACTTCCCTCCACGGCGCCGTTTTGCGACTTGGCGCCACCGATTTGCGTTTCCAAAGTGAACTTTCCCTCGGAGTCGGTCAGGCCACCCGCGTTCCGGCCGCCATCAGCGGTTTTCAGGAAGGTAACAATGGCCCCAACAACAGGTTGGCCCTTGTACTTGACCGTGCCGGAGACCGGCACGGTCTTGATCTTTGGGCCCGGACTGCAGCCCAGCAGCCCAAGAACGATGAACAAACAACTCGCAGTTGGCCGGGATAACATAATTTCCTCGCGTGCGGGAAGACCAAGGGAATTCGTGAGTAAAACGCAAACGGCGAAGCGGATGGGGTCGCGTCCTGAATTCTTGCGAATTCAGCTACGAACGGCGGTCGCCGGACTCGCAAGAGCACGGGGGGGCGCCGCAGGGGCGACCTTCATGGATCCAGATTGGTGATGGGCCTGCCATCTCGCCGACTCGACAATCGCTGATAGGTATCGTAGCTGATGAGCTCGTTCAAAAAGTGAACCGAACCGTCGCAGTAAACGAACTGCGCACCCGCAGGGTGCTTCGACTTGAACCCCTCGCTGGCCACCACGCCCGGCGGGACGGACCCCCAATCACCCACATTGCCTTGATAACCCATCGCAATGGGCTCTTGCCTTCCCTGGTTATTGTACCAGGGACTCGAGCAGAAGGCTAAATTGATCGGCGGAATGGTCGAACTGCCGGCTCCCCCGTACTGGCCGTCCCAGAACGAACCGATCGTCAAATGCGCCGAGCACATCGGCCGGACCTCGCCCATCGCGATCGTGTTGTTCGTGCCGTCGGTCACGTCCTTTAGGCTCGCAGCCCAACAGTTGCGGGCGAACACGCCCGGTTGCTGCGCTTCCTGTTCCCCGTAACTCCAACTCTCGGCCCACCAGGCATTGTCGCCGAACCAGTTTCCCTGCTGACCACTGACACCGGTGTAGGGCGAGACGCCGACGTAGGGGGCCAACTGCGCGCCACCATCGAGGTTCATGGGCCCCATGTTGGTCTCGTAATTCGACAACGAGACGTAATTGGGAAGATTATTCGGGCCAATGTTGCCCCACGATTGACCAACATCCGGTCGGGGGCTATCGGACGGGCATTTGAAGTCGGGAATGATGTTACTACTGATGGGGAGGAACGCCGGCCCCGGGCCCACCCCTTGTTGCGTGTTGTTGACGCGGAAGTCGATCTGATCGTATACGGGCTTCGCCTCCATATACGGCAGCACATGCACCAGCGCGCCGCCGCGGAGTTCGCTCCAATTGGCCCATTGCGGGTTCTGAGTCAGGGATGCGCGGTAGTGGATCGGGAACCGTTGGTAGATGTCGTGATAGTTGTGCAGGGCGATGCCCAACTGCTTCAAGTTGTTGGTGCAACTGGCACGTCGGGCGGCCTCGCGGGCGGCCTGAATGGCCGGCAACAACAACGCGATCAAGATGCCGATGATCGCGATCACGACCAGCAACTCCACCAGCGTGAAGCCGGCGCGTCGCCGCAGTTTTCTCGTTTCGATGTTCATCCCGGAAACTCCTTGAAAAAAACGATGATGAGGTAATGAGATGCCGCCGAACCGATAGCGTACCATCTCGACGGGCCGTTGACAAGTATTATTTTGATAATATTCCACTCAGTCCGCGCCGAGTTGCGCAACCCCCCCCCCCCACACATGTTCTATAATTCGGGGCGGAAAACCGTCATAAAAAAGCGTCCTGGGGCTGGCGCCCCAGGCTTGATGCCATCGCCGCTTCGCAGCGGAGACGTTGTACCCACTTCACGCCAGGAAACGCCGCTTGCGCGCGGGCTTTCCGCCCCGCAGGGGCGCGGGCGTATAGCCTGGGGCGCCAGCCCCAGGAACGTCCCGCGAAAAATGTCGTGGGATGGCCTTCCCACGCGGAGTTTTCGGATAGCCTCTCAGTTGAGGTTCAACATGACGGCCGGTTCGCGCCGCCCCTTCGGGGCGGAAAGCCGTCATAAAAAAGCGTCCTGGGGCTGGCGCCCCAGGCTTGATGCCATCGCCGCTTCGCGGCGGAGACGTTGTACCCACTTCAGGCCAGGAAACGCCGCTTGCGCGCGGGCTTTCCGCCCCGCAGGGTCGCGGGCGTATAGCCTGGGGCGCCAGCCCTCGTTGTTCTACACAAGTAGCGACTTTTCGGCCGCCCCCTCGCCGGCTTGTCCGGCAGGAGCGGAAGTTTGGATGGCTAAGAGGTTGTCGCAGCTTCCCTATCTCCTTCAATTCCCCTTTGGTCGCGGGTGGCTTCGCGGGGGCGCGGCTAGCCGGGAAAACTGCTTCACCGTGCCAGGCAAGCTGGCAGGGGTCGTGGCAAAAGATGTGTCGAACAACGAGGGCGCCAGCCCCAGGAATGTCCCGCGAAAAATGTCGTGGGGATGGCCTTCCCACGCCGTCCGCGGCGGAAGACGGCGTGGGAAGGCCGTCCCACGGGGAGTTTTCGGATAGCCTCTGAGTGAGGTTCCACATGACGGCCGGTTCGCGACGCCCCTTCGGGGCGGAAAACCGTCATAAAAAAGCGTCCTGGGGCTGGCGCCGGCGCCAGCCCCAGGAATGTCCCGCGAAAAATGTCGTCCGCCCCGAAGGGGCGCTGTCGCGCTACGCCTCATGCTTCCGGCGGCAATCCGGCGCGACCTAGCACCTCGGCCGCCCAATCGGCGTCGTCCTTGCTCAAGGGCGGAAATGGGGCGATGCCGTAGTCAGTTGTCTCGTAGCGGCCGTTTTGGTGTGCCAGGTCGATCAACTCCTGAAGCTTGAGCACGATATGCGAATCCGTTGCTCGCAGCGGCACTCGGACGTCGGGGAGTCGCTCGCGCAGCGGGACAGGATAGACCTCGAATTCATCAGCACGCCAGCCGCGATGGACGCAGACCTGGTAGGCCGTTCGATAGGCGGGCGGAATCTTGTGGGTCGGGACCGTCAGCGTGCGCCGACCCGCGCGCAACAGATCGATCTCGACCAGACTGACGCGGCCGGCCTTGAGTTCACGCTGCTTCCGGCGGTACAACTCGCGTCCCTCGCCGGCCAGCTTGTTCGTCAGACTAAGAAACTCCAGCACGGTGACGACGCGCCGTGCCGAGCCCGCTTCGATGATCTCGATGAAACCTTCGGTCGCCGGCTCATCAGCCGAGTGGATCAGAATCGACTTCGAGCCGCCGGCGGCGACCTGGGAGCGAAGCGCCACGGCGGCCCCGGCGCCGTGTTCGACGATGCGAACGTCGGGATGGATATTCCGCTCATCATCGTCAGGCGGCTCGACCAGCACGCGTTCTTCCACCCTGGCCAGCAGGTCTCGCGGCAGTTGGGTTTGAAGCTGGTCGCTGGAGTACGTGATTAACCGGTGGTGTACGTCGCGCCAATGTTGCTCCAGATAAGGGTCCATGCCTGGAAACGGGTTGCTCATCGGAATCGCTCCTTGTCGGGCAATGCCCAGTAGAAATCGCCGCTGTGTCGCTGTCAACATCCTAGCCTTGAAGCGGCCGTTGTAGTATAATGCCGATGTTTTCCTCGGACAGTTCCAGCACCCGCGTGGCGAGCGACCGATGCGCTATCTTCGACGTTGGTTCGCGACGCGCCGGTGGCTCTTGGCGTTGGGCGGCGTCGTCTTGCTGCCGGTGGTCGCACTCGCTGGGCGCCAATTTGCCGGCTGGCCGTTTTTCGGGCCGCCGGCCTCCGAGCCGCGGGCGGCACTCGCCAAGCCTACTTCGACGTCGCAATCCCAGTCGGCAACCGCGGAGTTGCCGCGGTGCCTCGAAGGGCCCGTGACAGCGGCGCTAAAACCGGCCCCGCCCAAGGAAGGATACGTCGGCAGCGATTCGTGCGCCAACTGCCATGCGGCAATCGCCGAGACGTACCGGCGGCACCCGATGTACCGCTCCGCCGGCAGTGTGCCTGGAGAGGGCGTGCCGGGAGACGGCGTGCCGGGAGAACGGGAAGTCGAAGACTTTTCGGACCCGGTCGAGATCCGGGCCAAGCAGAACTTCCGCTACCAGGTCGAACGCTGCGGCGCTCAGGCGCTGCACCACGAACGCATGGTCGATCGCGGCGGGGAAACGATCTATGACATGGCGCTGCCCGTGCGGCTGTTCATCGGTTCGGGCACGCGAGGCAAGACGTACGCCGTCGAGCGAGGCGGCTTGTTGTTCGAGTCGCCCGTCTCCTGGTACGCCGGCAAGGGCTGGAACCTTTCGCCCGGCTACGAGCGAGCCAACCAGCGCTTCGATCGCCGCATCGGCGACCAATGCATGATGTGTCACGCCGGCCGGATCAGCGCCGTCCCCGATGCCGAGAATACGTTTAGCGAGCCGTTGTTGCTCGAGGCGGCCATCGGTTGCGAGCGTTGCCACGGGCCCGGCGCCGAGCATGTGGCGCGGTGGGAGTCCGGCGAGGCCGACGCCGCCGACAACGACTCGATCGTCAACCCGGCGCGACTCGATCCGGCCCGGCGGGAGAGCATTTGCAACCAATGTCACCTGCTGGGCAAGCTGAGCGTGACGCGTTATCAACGCACGTTCTACGACTTCCGGCCGGGCCAGTTGCTCGACGACGCGTGGACCGTCGTGGTCGAGGGCACGGGCGTGCGCGCGGACGCCGTGACCAGGGCGGTGGGCACCAAGGCCGTGAGCCAGGTGCAGCAGATGCGCGACAGCGCCTGTTTTCGCGGCAGTGGCGGCCGGTTGGGCTGCTCGGCGTGCCACGATCCCCACGGGAAGCCCGATGAGTCGCGGCAAGACGATTTTTACCGCGCTCGCTGCCTGGCGTGCCACGGCGAACGCGGCTGCTCGAAGCCCGCGGCCGAGCGCGCGGCGCCGCCCGCGAAAAACTCGTGTGTGGTTTGCCACATGCCGCGGCTTTCCGCGCACGACATCGTGCATGCATCGCAAACCGACCATCGCGTGACGCGGTTCCCCGAGCGCGGCCACAAAAGCCAGCGGACACACTCACCCCCCGCCGAGTTGGAGTTGTACGACCATGCCGAGAAACATTTGCAACCCTGGGAGCACGCTCGCGTGCGCGGCATGATCGCCCTGATGGTGTCGTCGCAGCGCGACCCGCTGACGGCGCGGGACAAGCTGGGCGAGGCGGAAGCCTTGTTGACCGCGGCCTTGCCCTGGGCCCCGGACGACGTGACCATGCTCCAAGCCCTGGCTCAAGTCATGACCTCGCAGGGCCGCCCGGCCGAGGCCCGGCCCTACGTGGAACGAGTACTGGCGATCAGACCGCGCGACGAGAGGGCACTGCAACTGCTGGCCGGCCTTTGCCGGCGGAGCGGCGATACCGAAGCCGCCGACGAGACCGGCCGGAGGCTGCTGGAAGTGAATCCTTGGCTCGCCGACGAGCAATCGCTGCGGGCCGAGGCGCTTTGGGCCTCGAAGGAGTTCGAGCGCGCCATCGAGCGCGCCGAAGCGGCGCTGAAGGTCGATCCCGCCCTGGTTGCGACCCGGTCGTGGCTGGTGAAGGCCTACCGGAAAATCGGCGATGAAGCGGCCAGCCAACGTCATGCCGAGATCGTAAGACGAATGAAATGAATTGGGTTTTCCTTGTTCCCGCGCTCCGCCGACCCGCGGCCGCTACCGCCGTCCCCCTCAATATGCTGAGGCGATGGTCAGTTCCAGCCGACCAAAGCCCGCGTTCAGCTTCGCCGGCGCAAAGAGATTTTCCATCAACGCACGCTGCATGACGGAAATGGGGCTGTCCTTGACGAATTGCTCGAAAATCCCGCTGACCAATGACCCATGACCAACCTATTTCCACGTGATCAGATCCTGTCGAAACTTCGGGCCAAGGTGGCGGCTGGGCGGCCGATCATCGGCGGCGGGGCGGGCACCGGCATCAGCGCGAAGATGTCGGAGGCGGGTGGGATCGATTTGTTGGTGATCTACAACTCGGGCCGCTTTCGCATGGCCGGTCGCGGCTCGATGGCGGGGATGATGCCCTACGGCGACGCCAACGCGATCGTGATGGACATGGCGCGCGAGGTCTTGCCCGTCGCGCGGCACACGCCCGTACTCGCCGGCGTCTGCGGCACCGACCCCTTCCGCATCATGAAGCTCTTCCTGCGCGACGTGGCCGCCGCGGGTTTTTCGGGCGTGCAGAACTTTCCGACCGTGGGCCTGATCGACGGCACGTTCCGCGCGAACCTCGAAGAAACCGGCATGGGCTTCGGTCCTGAAGTCGACATGATCCGCCTGGCCCACGAGATGAACCTGCTGACGACCCCCTACGCCTTCAACCCCGACGAGGCCCGCGCCATGGCCGAGGCCGGCGCCGACATCCTGATTCCGCACATGGGCCTGACGACCAAGGGTTCCATCGGCGCCTCGACCGCGCTGTCGTTGGAAGAATCGGCGCGGCGCGTGCAGGCCATGCGCGACGCGGCCCAGCGCGTCAACCCTGAGATCCTCGTCCTCTGCCACGGCGGACCCATCGCCGAGCCGGCCGACGCGCAGTTCCTATTGGACCATACCGAAGGGATCGTCGGCTTCTACGGCGCCAGCAGTATGGAGCGACTCCCGGTCGAGCCGGCGATTGCCAATCGGGTGCGGGAGTTCACGGGGCTGTCGCTGCCACGGCGTCTGTAGGGAACGCCCTCCGTGGCGTCCCGTGAACCCGTACCCCGCTACACGGAACGCCACGGACAGCGTTCCCTACAGAATCGGATCCCAGTGACGGCGTTGCATCGGGCGATCGTTTTGCCACCCGTCAAATGGCTCCTTGCGGCGGCGCCAGGGCCGGCCCTGGCTTTACGGCCGGCGCGGCGTTACCGTTCATCAGGTCGCGCAACTGGCGGGCCCATTCGTCCTGGGGATTCAATTCCAGCGCCTTGTTCAACTCTCGCACGGCTTGTCGTGGAAAGCCCAGATAGGCATAGTGATAACCCAGCAAGAACCGCGGCGCGGGTGAATCCTGCTTGCTGCGCGCGGCTTCCAACGCCCGCAGTTGTTCGGTGTAGGCGCGGCCGCCACTGTAGAGATCCTTGTAGTTCTGGACCACGACTCCCCACTTGGCTTGTGGCAGCATTTGCATGCCTTGTTGCACCGCGCCGGCCGCCTCGTCGTAGCTTCCCTTGGCAAAATAAGCTTGGCCGAGCAACATCACCAGGCCGCCGTTTTGTGGATCGTCGACCATGGCGTGCTGCCAGTTACGAATGGCATCGTCGTATTTTCCGTTCTTGAACGCCTGGTCGCCCATCGCCGCGAAGTCGTTCGCGGGCACCGGCGCGGCGCTGGGCGCATAAGTCGTGGCCGGCACGGAAGCGTAGTTGCCGTAGTACGGGTATCCATAGCCGCCGTACCCGCCGTACCCGCCGTACCCGCCGTACCCGCCATAGCCGCCGTACCCACCATAGCCACCGTACCCGCCATAGCCACCGTACCCGAGGCCGTACCCGCCATAGCCGAGGCCGTATCCGCCGTAGAGGCCGCCCAGGCCGTAGCCGAAGAACGGATAGCCGAAGCCATAGCCGAAGTATGGGTAGCCGAAGCCAAGCCCGTATCCAAAACCAAACGGATATCCGAAACCAAATCGGCCACCGTAGCCATAACCAAACCGATTACCGTAGCCGCCATAGCCAAACCGATTACCGTAGCCGCCATAGCCAAACCGGTTGCCATAGCCGCCGAACCCGCCGCGATTGAAGTTGTTGAAATTGTTGACGTTCGTGAGCGAGCGATTGACGCCGCCAACGCGGTTGCCGGCAAAGCCGCCACGTCCGGCGCCCAGATTGGCTGCGCCGCCCAAGGCATGGCGATTCGCAAACGAGGCTGTTCCGGCCGTGCGGCCCATTCCGCCACGCATGCCGCCCAGCGCCGCGCCCGTACCACCGACACCATGCCGCCCGGCAAATGAGCCGCCCGTCGCGCCCAAACCGTGTCGCCCGGCAAAGCCGCCCGCATTGGCGCCACCAAAGCCCGCCGATGGGCGCGCGCCCCCACCGCTGAACTGGCGGCTTCCTCCCATTCCGCCCATCGAGCGACCCCCGCCGAAGCCGCCCATGTGGCTACCGCCGAAGCCGCCCATATGCCCGCCGCCGAAGCCGCCCATATGCCCGCCGCCGAAGCCGCCATGCCCGCCGCCAAAACCGCCGTGCCCGCCACCGAAGCCGCCATGCCCGCCACCGAAGCCACCGTGCCCGCCACCGCCGCCATGACCGCCGCCACCGCCACCATGACCGCCGCCGCCCCCTCCCCCGTGGGCCAGAACCACCCCTCGGGCCAAGAACACCACCACCGCCGCTGCCAACACCAGCGATCCGATCCCACGCGCCGCTTTCATGATCAACGTCATGATCCACCGTCCTTTCAAGTGTGCGGGGCACCGCCGCACGACAGGCCCCGCCACTTCCATTGTACGCGCGCCAGCGCCGGGCGAAGCGAGTTATTAAGCTGAATTCTTCGTTATACTTCGCGCGATCGAGAATGAGACGTTCACGGTGGCTGGGGCCGAGCGTAAGCGATGCCCCGGTCGCTATCTAGCGGATTATTCATGGTCCCGTAGCTGGCTTCGCAAGAAGTCAGGCCGTGGACGCGAGTTACGCCAGAATTCTTGCGAATTCTGCTACAGCACAGTGCGCGAGTTCCTCCCCGGACCATGAATAATCCGGGCTAGCCGGTCGGCGGAGTCGCTACGAAAGCGGCGGTATCCCTCGAACGACGTCAGCAGTGCCGCCATGAGCAGCATCGGCGACGGGACGGTTTCGCCCGGTTCCCCCAGACCGAAGAGCGGAAGTTCGCTTAACTCAGGTATCGCGGACCACGACTCGTCGGCAAAGCAAAGGTCGTGAAGCTCATGGGTCGACGCCCCGGCGCGGCGCGCGACGGAGGCCTCCTTGAGCGTGGAAAAGCGGCCTCCTCCCTTGAGCGAAACACCAGCCGACGGCGAATTTTTCAGTTCGTTCGTATCGGGTCCGGGTAATGTTTCCTCGTCGGGCTCGTCCTCTCCCTCCGCCACCTGGGACCATTCCATCGGGTCCAGATCCCAATGGATCGACGAACCGACGATCGAAGGCTTCGCATCGGGCGTCGACATGGTCGCGCTGGTCGGCGTGTTGATCAACGGCGGCACCACGATGGGAACCGGCCGAGCGGACTGGAACTGTTCGTTGAAGGCGAAGAACGCCCTCACGAAGGCCACGATCTCGGAGCGCGTGGCATTGGCCGCAAGCGCGCCGGGGGATTCATCGGGGGTCGCGGTCGTCGTGATATTCGTGAAGTTGAACGCGCCGGCGGCCGCTGGCGCGTTCGGGACCGTCGAGGTCATCGCCACCAGGTCGTTGATGATCGCGTTGGCAATCGGGCTTCCGCGCCCGGCGGCCGGTTGTGTGCCGGATCCACCGCCGGCGCCGCCCGCGCCGGCGCCACTGCCGGCATCGACTGTGGAATGAAAATCGGCGCTGGGTAGGGTATGGATCGCGGCGGGTACACTTGCGAGCGATGCGCGACCGGCCAAGGCGCGCCCTTGGTCGGCAATGGCCACCAAAGCCGACCATTGCGGCGCGCCGGCGCTTGTCCCGCCGACCTGGAACCAGCCGCTTTGGCCGCCGTAGGGGGCCGAATTGTAAACGGCGAACCCCGCCTTGGGATTCGCGCTATACGACACGTCGGACGTGCCGCCCCCACTGCCGCTCGACCCACTGCCGCTCGACCCACTGCCGCTCGACCCACTACCGCTCGACCCACTGCCGCTCGACCCACTGCCGCTCGACCCACTACCGCTCCAGGCGGTCTCGCCGGCGTAATTACCATGAAGGATCGACAGCGACGTTCCCCCTACGGATAAGACGTTGGGCGAGGCCGCCGGCCAGACGGCCGAGGTGTTGTTGTCGCCCGATGAGGCGATGAACGCCACCCCTGGGTGACCCGCCGGCGTCGTGAACAGGCTGTCATACGCGGTTTGGCCGGAAAACTTGGCGGCGCCCCAGCTCATCGAGACGGCGGCCACGCCCTTCTGATGGCGAGCGTAGTCGACGGCGGACGCCAAGTTGGCCACGCTTGCGTTGTTGGCGCTGACCAGAATGATGTTGGCCGCGGGAGCGATCGCGTGGGCCCATTCGACATCGAGCGCCGTTTCCAGCGACCAGGCCGCATTGCTCGACGCCGGTGGAGCTTGCCCGTTTTGGCCAACTTGCGCCAGGTTCGCTTGGGGCAAGCCGAAGGTCTGATCGAAAGTTCGCAGATCGCCGGCAATGTTCGGATCGCCGTAGGCGTTGATAATGGCGATCGTCTGGCCGCTGCCATTCGCGGCGATCGGCGCGCCGGCGAAACTCACCTGGTCGAAGCCGTAGGCATGCCGAATCTCGCTGGGCGTATAGCCCGTGACGCCCGCCACCGCGGAGGCCGCCGCCAACGCCGCGCTTCCGTCAATCGCCCCGACGGCAAGCAATTGGCGAGATTCCAGAGGTTCGGGCCATCGCGCCGTTCGTGATTGCGCCCCACGCCGACGCCGGTTGTGCCCCCGGAAAAGAAAACGAAACACGGGTCACCTCCTTCGATAACGACTCCTTCAGACTACCGTTGCGCCGCAACGGCGCCAAGGGTTCGGCGAGTGGGCCGAGTGGGCGGCTTACGGGAGGAGGCGACGTGATCGCGGCGGGACGCGCGAATGCGAAAAAATGCGGCTTCGGCGCAGCCGAAACTGCGCAAGAAAAAACTGGCAAAACCGTACCTGTACCGACCAGGAAATCCGTCTCGGCGGATTGCCCGGCTTTAGACGCGTTAAGACTTGTTCTCCCGCAGCGCGCATCTGTGCCACACGCGGCGAAGCTTTCGTCGGGTAAAGGTACGGTTTTGCCAGTTTTTTCGTAGCGACGGTGGAAACCATCGCGTCGCGACGAGCCGAATTACTGGTCCGTGGTCTTCGACGTCGTCACGCCCGCCGCGTGGGAGCGCCTCGTCGAGGCGGCTCCGTGCCAGGCGCGCGGCGGGGGTCCTCGGGCGCGCGAATGGCTCGCAAGCGTCCTGGGCGCGGACAGCGCGATTGAAGAGCTCGGGCGCGCAGACGCCATCGCCGAGTACATGACGATTTCGTCGTGGAGCGCCGCGCTGGAGCGCGAACGCGCAGCGCGGGAATGGCCTGGGCACGAAGACTAATCGCCCTCCGAGCATCGGCGCTGCGCGAAAAAAAACGATTCCGAAACCCCTCCCCAAGAGATCCAAAAGAGCGTGGGGTAAGGCGAAGGGTGGCGCGGCAATTGGATGCCGCTTTCGCGGCTCGCTCAGA
>DATKSN010000212.1:0-18799 GCA_035531595.1 Pirellulales bacterium
CCCGAAGGGTCGGCAGAGTGTAGCCTGGGGCGTCAGCCGGCGTTGCTCTACACATCTTCCGAGAGGCCACGGGCTTGCCCCGTGGAGTTTCACGCTCGTATCTACACACGCGGGCGGCCCGGATTACCTGCCTTTCCCCGTGTCGGCCCGCAGGCCGCCGAAGGCGGCCTGCGGGCCGACACGGACGGTGGGGATGCGGCCGTATTCGATTTAGAAACCAACGTGAAACTCCAGGGGGCAAGCCCCTGGCATCTTACGAAGAGACCGGGATCCACCACAGATGTCGCCCCTTCGGGGCTTTACGACGAAGAAACGGACGCGATTCCTGGGGCTTACGCCCCAGGCTACACTCTGTCGCCGCTGCGCGGCTGGGCAATTGTGCGCCAACGCGGCAGGTGTTCCAGCCTTCTGCAATGCGACACGATCTCGCAAAACCCACGGAGGCGGGCCGCCGTGGCGGAACAAAAATGGCCTTTGGTCCAAGGTTCGATTTGTGCTCGAGAGGCCGAGTCATGCCAGATCAGGCTCACGGCGACAGTGCGAGTCCGGTCAGACAAACGGGGGAATCCTAACCGACCTCTCGCATGGGGCGTATGCGCGGTCGCGGCAGGGAACGCCCCTCGCCTTCCAAATGGCGAATGACCTCGTCAATGACCTCACACAATTCACGATAGAGCCCGACGGGATCATCGCCATGAATGCCGGTAATTAAATCCGGGCACTTGGCAATGTAGGTTTGGTCGTCTTCACTCCACTCGACCCATTTATGGTACTGATCGCTCTCTTTCATTGCTTCACCTGTTCAATCGCTTGCTTGACGTGCGCTTCTTGATACGATTTCACGTCATCGCCTGTCCGTCCGCTTACGGTCACGGCGCCGCCGTATCTGGAGTGAGTGAATTTTCGATGCGAGCCTTTTCCGCCACCTGGGATTTCATAAAACCCCGCGGCCCGAAGATCTTGGATAAGCTCCCTGATTTTTCTTGGCATTGCTTGAAGGTTCAACTCTTGGTGTACATAAGCCGAACACGCATCGGGCTCAAAGACCAAGGATGAACGATGAACGATCGAACTGCCATTCTACACGACGATCCAACTGTCGCGTAGCCGCAGAGTGAAATCGTCGGCTACGATTGCGACAACCGCAGGTTGGTCAGCATAGTAGTAGGCACACTCCGTGTGCCGCAACCTTGGCCCGAACCGGTGGTCACACCCACGGTTCGGCTGAAAACGAGAATTGGCAAGGCGTCGCGTGAGAACGTCGGTCGGCCTACCGGGCGGGCGCGGGCAACAGCGCGAGGGAGCGGCCGGCGACGGCACACGGAGTGTGCCTGCTAAAAACTCGGGACGGGGAGCGGAACTGCATTCCCCGCTCGCCCGGCCTCCTCCAATCCGCAATCCGCAATCCGAAATCCGCAATCCGCAATCCGAAATGCCGTCAATCTGGTAACGCGCATGATCGCGCAGGGTCGGCGGCGGCTCGGGGGCGGGCACCGCCTCCGGCACGCTCGTTTCGGCGGATCGCACGAGCTGTTCGAGCGTGTCGCCCGACACGGTTTCCAGCGTCCGGCGGCAATCGGCGCACGTATCGAGATGCGCCGAGACCCGCATGGATGCGGCCTCGTCGTCGAGCCGCCCCAGGCTGAACGCCCGCAACTGGTCCAGGTCGGGATGGGATTGCAAGAGCTCGGTCATGTTACGGCCTCCGGGAAAGGCGATGTTGAATCACTATAACAGAAGGACATGGGCGAGGTCCGACCTGTCAGAAAAAATCGTTCAAATGAGACATTGGCGTTTCATAGCTGGAACCCCTTCGAGCTTGCTGTTTGTCGCCTTTCGCTCCGCGAAAGGGCGTTCTTTCGCGGAGCGAAAGGCGACATTACACCGACCCCGACGAGCGGGGTGGGGTCGCTCTCAATCGACCCAATCCTTGGCCACCTGCCGCAAGCGCTTCAGGACATGCGACTTGGCGGTCCAGACGGCCCCTTCGGAAATGCCCAGTTCGACGGCGACGGCGGCGGCCGTCCGCCCCTGCAGCACGAAGGCCCGGAATGCCTGCCAGGTCGAGGGCGAGAAGTCGGCCGCGATCATCTTCAAAAGCTGGTGTACGACGTGCTGGTCGTGTTCGTGGTCCCACAACCGGCTCAGCCGGCTCTGGTCGTCCGTGAGTTGATCGAGCGTTTTTTCATAGTCGCTGCCACCCAAGGCCGGTTGGCGGTTACGTGCCCGCCAAAGCTCGCGCAGGCGGTTCGTGACGATGCCGCGCAGCCAGGTGCGGAACGCGCCTCGTTGGCCATTATGCCGGAAGTTCGGAACTTCGCGTGTGAGGACGGTCATGACCTCTTGGACGAGGTCGTCGACATCGGCCGTTTGCAGCCCGTGGCTGCGGAACTGACCGTGCAGCCAAGGCGTGTAGAGATCCACCAGGCGCCGCCACGCTTGGGCGTCCGGCTCGCGCCGCAAACGCTCCAGCAAACTGACCGGGGTGCTGTTCATGCAAGGGATTCCGGCAATGCCGCGCCTCCGCAACCTAGACCGCACGCGGCTTGAATTGGCACATCTTCGTTGAACCCGGAGAGGGGCACCCGTTTGCGGGTCTGGCGACGGGGCGTCTCACCGATGGCCGCGCACAGTAAAACGAGTCTACCGGCTCGGCACGGTCGGAACAAGCATCGCGTAATCAGCCACGCGCGCGAGGCGCGGCGACACTTGGCAATCTCCCCTCCGCACAGGTATGCTGGTCGCATGCTCAAAACCCTATTGCATTCGATTCCAAGCCTGGTCCGCCGCGGACGTTGCCATCTGTTGCTGGCCGCATCGTTGGCGGCCGCGGTCCCCCGCCCCGCGGCCGCGGAAAACTGGCCTCAATGGCGCGGCCCGCGCGGCGACGGCACGAGCCGCGAACAAGACCTTCCCTTAGCCTGGAGCGAGCGCCACGGCCTGGCCTGGAAGGTCGAACTGCCTGAGTGGGGAACCAGCACGCCGGCCATCTGGGGCGACGCCATTTTCGTCACCACCCAGCACGACGACCAGCTTCTGCTCTTGCGGCTGGCCCGCGACGACGGCGCGCTCGTCTGGACCCGCGAGGTGGGCCGGGCCGATACTCCTCGCCAAGGGCCGCCGCGCGGCGCGCAGAAATTCCACGAATTGCACAACAACGCCAGTCCCTCGCCCGTCACCGACGGCGAACTGGTCGTGGTCCATTTCGGCAATGGCGTTCTGGCCGCCTACGACTTCGACGGCGAGCCGCTTTGGAAGCACGACTTGCAAGAGGAATACGGCAAGTACAGCATCTGGTGGGGACATGCCAACAGCCCGATACTCTACGAAAATCTGGTGATCTCGGTCTGCATGCAAGACTCGTTGGCCGGCGTCGCCGATCGGCCCGCTCCCAGTTACCTGCTGGCCCACGACAAGCGGACGGGCAGGGAAAAATGGAAGAGCCAGCGCATGACCGGGGCCAACGCCGAGGAGGGCGACGCCTACACCACGCCGGTGCTCTACCGGATCGCCGATCGCTGGGAACTGGCGGTGATGGGCGGCAACCAGTTGGACGCCTACGATCCGGCGACCGGCAAGCAACTCTGGTTCCTGCCGGGAATCATCGGCGGACGGACGATCACGGGCCCGACCGCCGGCCACGGCCTGGTATTCGCCACCCAGGGCATGCGCAAGGATCTGTTGGCCGTCAAAGCCGGCGGCAAGGGCAAGCTCACTCGCCGCGACGTGGCGTGGAAGGACGCCGACGCCACGCCCGACACCTGCTGCCCCGTACTCTGGAACGATTTGCTGTTCACGATCAACGATGACGGCGTGGCCAAGTGCTATGATGTCGAGACCGGCCACCCGAAATGGAAGAAGCGGCTGTCGGGCAACTACAAAGCTTCGCCGTTGGCCGCCGAAGGACGGATCTATTTCATGAACCTGGCCGGACTCACGACCGTGGTGGCCGCCGGCGACCGCTACGAGAAGCTGGCCGAGAACCCGCTCGACGACGCGACCACCGCTTCGCCGGCCGTGTCCGGCGGCCGGATCTACATCCGCGGCCGGAAACACCTTTACGCCATCGAAAAAAAGTAAACACGACCGATGCCCGCCACCCAACCCGGTTCGGTTCGATTGTTCCACTTCGCCGGTATCGACGTCTTCGTGCATTGGTCCTGGCTGCTCGTCGCCATTGTCGAAGTCCAGATCCGGCAGCGCGAGTACCAATCGTTCGTCTGGAACATCATCGAGTACCTGGCACTGTTCGGCATCGTCCTGCTGCACGAGTTCGGCCATTCGTTGGCCTGCCGTCAGGTGGGCGGCACGGCGAACCGGATCATGCTCTGGCCGCTGGGCGGCATCGCCTACGTTTCTCCGCCACCACGACCGGGCGCCGTACTCTGGAGCATCGCGGCCGGCCCGCTCGTGAACGTGGCGCTGGTGCCGGTTCTGTTCGGGCTTTATTTTCTGGCCGGCGCCGCGGGCTGGTTCGCCCAAGTCCCCGACCTGCAACAGTTTTTGGGCACGATCGTTCGGATCAACATCGGACTTCTCGTTTTCAACATGCTGCCGATCTACCCGCTCGACGGCGGACAGATCGCCCAGGCGCTGCTCTGGTTCGTCATAGGGCAGGCGCGGAGCCTGTTGTTGGTGAGCTCGTTCGGGCTGCTGATGGGCGCGGGGCTGATCGCCTTGGCCTTGTGGCTTCATAACACATGGATCGTCGTGCTGGCTGGCTTCATGGCCTTGCGCTGCTGGAACGGATTTCAGCAAGCCCGCGCCATGTTGCAGGTTCTCAACGCGCCGCGGCACTACGAACTACACTGCCCCACATGCGGCGCTTCGCCTCCGGCGGGCGAGTTTTGGGTTTGCGGCCAGTGCGGCGCGAAGTTCGATACGTTCTCCGAGCGCGGAGTCTGCCCCGGCTGTGGCGGCGAATTCCCCATGAGCCAATGTTCCGCCTGCCACGCCAGGCATCCGATGCAGGCATGGGGACCGCCAAACTCCGCTCCAAAGTAGCCGCCCACCCCCGCAACGGTGGATTTGAATGACGCGGATGATCAGGGCGAGGTGGATGGAGTCACGCGAGATTTGAGGCGTTCGACGTTTTCGGGGAAGCTGAGCAAGTAGAGATATTGGTCATATGCCGCGTTCTGCACCGATGCGCCGCGTTCCCAGCGGCTCACCGTCGCCGGGCCCAAACGAGTGATTCTCGCGAACTCCGCCTCGGTCAATTGCAGCCTGTCTCGCAATCTCTGAATTTCCGTCGGCGTCATGACGCCCAGGTGGCGGCAAACCGCCACATGGCGAATGTCTTCCGCTTCGTCATCGAGGAACTCGAATCCGCATTTCGCGCAAATCCGTAGCGGCACCTCGACCCGTAAACTCACGGCCTCGTCGCCCACTCCGTATTGGAAATTGTCCTCGACGATGCGCGTTTCAATACCAACCTCGCCGCAACGGCTGCAACCGTTGTGAAATGCGGATGCGTCGCGCTGCGCGAGCATGGCTTGTTCGTGGTTCATAACGATCAGTTCCTGTACACGCTGTAGTGAAAGCTCCGAGCAATGACGGTTCCAGACCCAAGCTCCAACTTGACGTAAAGCTGTCGGTCGTTTAACGTAGTTTGAATCACATACGCCAATTTGCCGGGCGGCGATTCGAGTTCGACCTCTTCCAAAGAGCAGCCAACTTCAAGGAGATCCGCAACCATTTCCCAAGCTCCAGCGTCCGTGAGTGGCTGCTTATCGCGCGGATCGATGACTTCATGAGGACGCCAATCGCGCGGCCAACCAAGCACTCGCGCCCTCTTGCGGCGCGCGAGCAACGCAAGTTGGTGGCGCGCGGCCGCAAGATCGAGTGCCATAGTGATTAACGGTTGTGCGATTTTCTCGACTGCCTAATCGTATGATGAGGCGGGGTGGTTGGCAAGATCGTCAAACATTCATGAAGACGTCAACGAATGAAACGCCTTGCCTGGCTCACCGACATCCACCTGAATTTCGTTTCGGCCGCCGCCATGGAGCAGTTCCTGGATGGTGTGGTGGCGGCGCGCCCCGACGGCGTGCTCTTGGGCGGCGACATCGCCGAGGCGCGCGACCTGATCGGTCACTTGAAACGAATCGCCGCCACGCTGCCCTGCCCCGTCTACTTCGTGCTCGGCAACCACGATTTCTACCGTGGTTCGATCGGCCGCGTGCGGGCCCATGTCGCCGAGCTTTGCGCCGCGACGCCGCAACTCGTGTGGCTCAGCAACGCCGGAATGGTCGAACTCACGCCGGAAGTTGGCCTGGTGGGCCACGATGGCTGGGCCGACGCCCGGCTGGGCGATTACGAGCGTTCGATGGTGATGATGAACGACTACCGGCTGATCGAGGAGCTGGCCGGGCTCGGCAAAGCCGAGCGCTGGCAGCTCTTGAAGCGAATGGGCGACGAGGCGGCCGAGCATGTGCATCGAATGCTGCCTCGGGCGCTGGACGCTTATCCGCACGTTGTCTTCCTGACTCATGTGCCCCCATTGCGCGAGGCGTGCTGGTACGAGGGACAGATCTCCGACGACGAATGGTTGCCGCACTTCACCTGTCTGGCCGTGGGGCAAGCGCTTTTGAAGATCATGGGCCAACGGCCCGATCGCAAGTTAACCGTGCTTTGCGGCCACACCCACAGTCCGGGCGAAACGTGGCCGCTGGCCAACCTGCGGATTCTCACCGGCGGGGCGGAATACGGACTTCCCTCGATTCAGCGGGTGTTTGAGCTGTGACGCGGCCTGAAGTACGGCGACTCATCGCCGGTTGCCATTGACATTCACGAACTGGAAACTCAAGCAAGGCAAGAACATACGTCGTTTCGTCTGGGCGGCGCGAGTCGGAAATTCGGTTGACAACCCGGCTGAGGTCGTTAGAATGAATAAACGTAGTTGGTGACCGGGGATCCGTGGTGCTTGCGCGGTTCCGGGGCTTCCCGTGTCGATCCCGCCCGGCGCCGTCTTTAGAAGGGCCGCCGAAACATCACCATGACCCCGCTTTCCACGACCCTCGAACGACCAAACGCCCATGAATTCGCTGCTTGGCATCTTCGGCGTCGGTCCGACCGAATTGCTGGTGGTGGGCGTCGTGGTGTTGTTGTTGTTCGGCAGCCGGCTGCCGAGCCTGATGCGTTCACTGGGTCGGAGTGTCGTCGAATTCAAGAAAGGGGTCAAGGAAATCGACGACGGCGGCGGCGACGACGAGGCGCCGCCCGGCGACCACAAGACGTAAGCCGGTTCGGTGCCTCAACGTAGCGTGGACTTTAGTCCGCGAACCCGTGTAAACGTAAGATAAGAACAGTGCAGGGTTTGAACCTGCAAACCTGAAACCCCTTGGGTGATTGCCATGTTTGGATTGAGCCCTGTGGAACTGTTGGTGATCGGCGGCTTGGCGGTGTTGTTGTTCGGTAGCCGGCTGCCTGGCGTGGCCCGTTCGCTCGGCAAGAGCATGACGGAGTTCAAGCGCGGGCTGCACGACATCCAGGATGAAGTGCGTTCCGCCGATAAGGTTTCGTCGAAGTCGTCGCGGTTCCATGAGATCGACGACCGCGACGAGGCGACCGCGCCCAAGTTCGAGCCGCCCGCCGCCGAGCCCACCGGCGGTGGTTGAGAAGTCGCTGGCCTTGCGCGAAGCCAATGTCTTTCACGCCCAGCACGACGGTGTTGAAACCGGCGGTGCCTGAAACGTCGGTGAAGGCCCGCCATCGACGTCCACGCCTGCGTGGCCTATATTAACTCGCCGATGGGCGGCTAGCTCAGTTGGTTAGAGCGCTATCCTCACACGGTAGAAGTCACAGGTTCGAGTCCTGTGCCGCCCACTTGACGGACGCCGGAGCACGACTTTTGATTTCCACCGATCTTGCCCAGCATCACGGGCTTCTCTCCGACTTGTTCGCGCTTCCCAAAACGCGCGACCCGTGGGACCGCTATCGGCTCTCCGACGAGCAGCTCGAAGCGTTCGGCCGCGACGGTTACGTGGCCGGCGTTACCGTGCTCGACGACGAGCAGGTCGATCGCCTGCGCGAGGAACTGCAAGACCTGGCCAACCCGGCACACCCTGGAAACAGCCTGTTCTACGAGTATCACTCGAACGAGTCGGCCGACCCGAGCCGGGTTTTATTTCACGCGCTGGGTGCCTGGCGCGTCACGCCCGGCTTTCACGACGTGCTCTGGAACCCCGCGGTGACCGTGCCGGCCTCGCAGCTTCTGGAGGGCGCCGTGCGGTTCTGGCACGATCAGCTTTTTTGCAAGCCGGCCCGGCACGGCAGCGTCGTGGCCTGGCACCAGGACTATTCGTATTGGACCCGCACCGAGCCGATGGCGCATCTCACCTGTTGGATCGGTCTGGACGACGCCACGCGCGACAATGGTTGCTTGCAGTACGTGCCGGGCAGCCATCGCTGGCACCTGTTGCCGATCACGGGGCTGGCGGGCGACATGAATGCGATCCAGACGGTGCTCTCGCCCTGGCAGCGCGCGGCGTTCCAGCCCGTCGCCATCGAGTTGAAGCGGGGCCAATGCGCCTTCCATCACCCGCTGTTGATCCACGGCTCGTATGAAAACCGCACCGACGGGCCGCGGCGGGCAACCGTGATCAATGCCTTTCGCAACGGCGTTCGTTCCACTTCGGACGAGCCGTTACTGGCCGGCGTTCCGCCTGTACCCGCCGGCCAGGAAATGGGCGGCAAGTTCTTTCCGTTGCTATTTGAACCCTGAACCCTGAACCCTCCCATGTGGCCCGACGCCTCGCAGACCCAGGAACTGCTGGCCCAAGCGCGCTTGGGCGACGTCGCGGCGGTGAACGGCCTTTTGGACCGGCACCGCGATGCGTTGCGCCGGATGGTGGCGCTGCGAATGGACCGCGGATTGCGGCAAAGGGTCGATGCCAGCGACATCGTGCAAGACACGCTCATCGAGGCCAACCGCCGCTTGCAAGAGTACCTTGCCGACCCTCGCATGCCGTTTCACCTCTGGCTGAGGCACATCGCCCGCGACCGACTGATCGACGCCCACCGCCGGCACCGCGTGGCGGCGCGGCGCAGCGTCGATCGCGAACAACCGCTCGTGGCTCGCGGCCACCTCGATCAATCGACGATGGACCTGGCGGCCCAATTGCGCGACCGGGAATTGACGCCGGCCGCCGCCGCCACCCGGAACGAAATGGAGCGGCGCTTCCAAGCGGCGATCGAACAACTCGACGAGCGCGACCGCGAGGTGATTTTGTTGCGGCATTTCGAGCAGTTGTCGAACCAGGAGACGGCCGCGGTCCTGGGCCTGACCGAGCCGGCCGCCGGCATGCGTTACCTGCGGGCCATGCGTCGCCTGCGGGCCATGTTGAACGAGACGCCGTCGGCAGTACGTTAAAGATGGCGGCGCTTATGGAACAGGCTGGCCTGCCGCCCCCAGAGTACGAAGTCATTGCCGGCGAAGTTCTGGTGCGCTTTCGCAACCATGGTAAGCATGGGCAACGGCATACCGCTCCTGCCACACTGCCCGATCGCATTCTTGCGATCCTTCGAGACTGCGGCTCGTGTTGCATGTCCGAACTCCTCGGCCATTTAGGAGAACGGGTTTCGAGAAGAACCGTCCAAGTCGTTTTGCGACGGCTCGTGTCCCAGGGGTCGGTTCATTCCTCCGGAAAAGGGCGCGCGGTCAGATGGTCGATCGGTTCCAACAACGGCTAATTGCGCAGAATTGCGCGGAAATCGTGCCCTAACCCCTAACCCCTAACCCCTAACCCCTAACCCCTAACCCCTAACCCCTAACCCCTAACCCCTAACCTCTCCCTGGTCATGGAACCTCTTCCGCTCGACGCCGCCATCGAATCGACCTCTGACCGCGAGAACCTCTTGGCCGAACTCCTGGCGCGTGCGACCGACGAGCTGCGCGCCGGCCGATTGCCGGACGTCGATGCGCTGGCTCGCCGGCACCCGGCGCTTTCGGCCGAGCTGCGCGAGCTATGGGCGGCCGTGCAGGTGGCCGAGGGAATGGCCGTTGGTCTTTCGCAAGACGACGATCCGCCGAGGGATGCGCCGAGGGCGAGCGTTGGTCCCGCAAGCCCCGCTGGCGATCTGCCGCGCGAGTTCGGCGACTTCGAACTACTTGAGGAGCTGGGACGCGGCGGGATGGGCGTGGTTTACAAGGCGCGGCAACTGAGTTTGAACCGCACCGTGGCGGTGAAGATGATCTTGCGGGGCGAACTGGCGTCGGCGGCGGACGTGGCCCGCTTTCGTTCGGAAGCCGAATCGGCGGCGCGGCTCGACCATCCGCACATCGTGCCGGTGTACGAAGTCGGCGAATGGCGAGGGCAGCCCTACTTCGCCATGAAATACGTCGAGGGGACGACGCTCGCCCGGCGATTGGCCGACGGGCCGATCGCGCCGCGCGAGGCCGCGGCCGTGCTGGTCCCGATCTGCCAGGCCATTCACTTCGCCCATCAGCGAGGCATCCTGCACCGCGACCTGAAGCCCTCGAACATCTTGATCGACCGCGACGGCCGGCCCCATGTCAGCGATTTCGGCCTGGCCAAGCGCGTCTCGGGCGACACGCAGATGACGCGCAGCGGCGCCATCCTGGGCACCCCCTGTTACATGGCGCCGGAGCAGGCGGCCGGCAACCGCGGCCAGTTGGGCCCGGCCAGCGACGTGTACAGCCTGGGGACCGTGCTCTACCAGATGCTCACCGGCCGGCCGCCGTTTCAGGCCGCGACGCCGGTGGATACCGTGCTTCTGGTGTTGGAGCAGGATCCGCTGCCGCCGCGGCTCTTGAACCCGCGCGCCGACCGCGACTTGGAGATGATCGCCCTGCGTTGCCTTCAAAAGCCGCCCACGCTCCGTTATCCGACCGCGGAGGCGTTGGGCGACGACCTTTCGGCCTACCTTCACGATGAGCCGATCGCGGCGCGCAGCGGCTTGTTCAGCCAGGTGCTGTCTCGTTGGTTCCGCGAAACGCACCACGCGACCGTGCTCGAGAACTGGGGCTTGCTCTGGATGTGGCACAGCCTGGCGCTGGTGGTGATTTGCGTGGTGACGAACGTCTTTCAATGGCGAGGGATCACGTCGTGGGGGCCTTACTTCGCGCTTTGGACGGCGGGCATGGGCGCCTGGGCCGTCATTTTCTGGGCCTTGCGCCGTCGCGCCGGACCGGTGACCTTCGTCGAGCGGCAAATCGCGCACATCTGGGCGGCCAGTGTGATCAGCACGGCGGTGCTGTTCCCCGTCGAAATGCTGCTGAATTTGCCCGTGTTGAAGCTTTCACCGGTGCTGGCCATCGCCAGCGGAATGGTCTTCTTGGCCAAGGCCGGCATCCTGACGGGCACGTTCTACATCCAGGCCGCCGCGCTGTTCCTGACGGCGCTGGCCATGGCCTGGCTCGACCGCCAGGGACTTCAAATCGGCATCACGCTCTTTGGCTTCGTCTCGGGCGCCTGTTTCTTCGTGCCGGGGTTGAAATATTATCGGCAAAGAACGCGGCAGGGAAGCCAGATCAAGGACGAGTCGGCGGGACGATGAGCCAGATCAGTTTTTTCCAACAAGCCGGCGGCCGATGTTTCGGCAGAGTGGCACGCGACCCTGGAACCATGTTGGTCTCGCAACCGGTGCAACTTTGGTGTCCTATACCGCGAGCGGCCTGCTTCGACACCAACCCGCGGCATCAGACCCTCGCCGAGCAGCTCAAACGGCTGGATGTCAAAGGACCGTGGAAGTGACCCTACACCTTATTCGCACCTCGCACGCCGGCGCGCCGAGTTTGGCACGGCACTTGCTTTCCTTGGCGGCGTGGCCCGAACCCTCCATCTGATGCAATCAACCAATTTCGAGTTTCTGCTCCCGAAGTGGCCCGAGTTGGCGGCTCTGGGCGGCTTCGCCGAATCGTATGCGCACGGCGACGCGGCCAGCGCCTTGGTCAAACTCCGCTCCTATGGCGAGCAAGTCGTCGAGTTCATCTACGCCCAGCACCGGTTCCCCAAGCCATACAAGCCGGGCGGCTGGATGCACCTGACCTACGCCGCGGGAGCGCGGGCCGACATTCCCGCCTATGTCGAACCGCCCCCCGGAGGCGCCGAAGCGACGTCGAAAAAACAGCTTCAACGCGAGAAACGGGCCGTCCTCGAGCGGCTGGCCGCCCAGGAAGCCCAGATGCAAAAGCTGCTGGCCGACCTCGAGGCCGCCCGCATGCAGGCCTTGGCCGCCGAAGCCGACGCCAGCCAGCTCCGCTCGGCCCAAGACGCCGCGCTGGCCGCCGGGCGCCGCGCCGCCGACGCGCTGAGCTTTGACGAAGCCAAGACCCGCCGCCAGTTGATCGACTCGCTGTTGGCCGACGCCGGCTGGAACGTGGGGGCCGCCATGACCAGCACCGACCATGTCGGCAAGGAGGTCGAGGTGGCCCATCAGCCCACCGCCTCCGGCATCGGCTACGCCGACTATGTGCTCTACGACGACGACGGCAAGCCGCTGGCCGTCGTCGAGGCCAAGCGCACCCGCGTCGACCCCGAACAAGGCCGCACCCAGGCGAAGTGCTACGCCGACGGCCTGGAACAAGCGCACGGCCGCCGCCCGATCATCTTCTACACCAACGGCTACGATCTTTGGTACTGGCACGACGCCGCCCAGGAAACGCCCCGCAAGCTCTACGGCTTCCCCTCGAAAGACACGCTCCAATACCGGCATTTCCAGGTCCGCGAGCGCCTGCCGCTGGCCAAGGTCGCCCCCAGCCCCGAAATGGAACTGCGGATGTACCAGACCGAGGCTGTCCGACGCGTCGTGGAAAAGTTCGCCGAGAAGAAGCGCAAAGCGCTCGTCGTCCAGGCCACCGGCACCGGCAAAACCCGCATTGCCGTGGCGCTCTGCCAGACGTTGATCGCCGCCCACTGGGCCCGCCGCGTGCTCTTTCTCTGCGACCGCCGCGAGCTGCGCAAACAGGCCCACAACACGTTCAAAGATCTCCTGCCGGGCGAGCCTCGGATTTTCGTCACCGCCGACACGGCCGACGAC
This sequence comes from Pirellulales bacterium, assembly GCA_035531595.1. Taxonomy (GTDB): domain Bacteria; phylum Planctomycetota; class Planctomycetia; order Pirellulales; family JAICIG01; genus DATKSN01. The sequence goes on from DATKSN010000212.1 coordinate 13,003, forward strand.
CGCGACAAGCGCATCTACCTGGCCACCTACCCGGCCATGATGAAGTGCTTCGAGACCTTCGACGTCGGTTTTTTCGATCTGATCATCGCCGACGAATCGCACCGCAGCATCTACAACCGTTACCGCGAGTTGTTCGAGTACTTCGACGCCTACCAGGTCGGCCTCACGGCCACGCCCGTCGATCATGTGCTGCGCGACACCTACCGTATCTTCGATTGCGAGGTCAACGACCCCACGGCCAACTTCAGTTACACCGACGCGATCAACCACCAGCCCGCCTACCTGGTCTCCTTCGAGGTCGAGACGCATACCACCGAGTTCCTGCGCGAGGGGATCAGCTACGCCAAAATGAGCCGCGAGCAGCGCGAGAAGCTCGAAGAAGACGAGCCGGAGCCGGCCGCCATCGAGTACGACCCGGTGCAAGTCGACAAGCGGGTGTTCAACAAGGACACCAACCGTCTGATCGTCCGCAACCTGATGGAGCGGGGCATCCGCGACGCGACCGGCACGCAGGTCGGCAAGTCGATCATTTTTGCCCGCGGCCACGACCACGCCGTGCTCTTGCAACGGCTTTTCGACGAGATGTACCCGCAATACGGCGGGCATTTTTGCCGCGTCATCGACCACTACGACCCGCGGGCCGAGGACCTGATCGACGATTTCAAGGGGGTCGGCAAGAACCCGGAGCTGACCATCGCCATTTCGGTCGACATGCTCGACACGGGGATCGACGTGCCGGAAATCGTGAACCTGGTGTTCGCCAGGCCGGTCTACTCGTTCGTCAAGTTCTGGCAGATGATCGGCCGCGGCACGCGGCTGTGCGACGACCTGTTCGGGCCGGGCAAGGACAAGACCCACTTCCAGATCTTCGACCATTGGAAGAACTTCGAGTGGTTCGACGAAAAGTACAAGCCCGCCGACCCGCCCCGCGTGAAATCGCTGCCGCAGCTCCTGTTTGAATCGCGCATCCACTTGGCCGAGGCGGCCCTGGCCGCCCAGAACACGCCGGCACTCACGCTGGCGGTGGATCTGATCGGCAAAGATCTCGCCTCGCTGCCCGAGCGCACGATCGCCGTCCGCGAGAAATGGAAGGAGGTCAAGGCGGTGTCGCGACCCGGCGTACTGGAGCTGTTCGACGCGGCCACGAAGGCCGTGCTGGTGCAGGAGATCGCCCCCTTGATGCAGTGGGTCCCGATCGCCGGGCATGAGGAAGCCTACGAGTTCGACAACCTGGTGGCCAAGCTGCAAACCGAGCGCATCAAGGGAATACGGCAAGGCCGCGTACGTCCGCGATCTCCCGCATCAAGTCGCGTTTGGATCGACGGAGTTTCACGTCCTTCGCCCGAACCCCGACATTGACGCTCGATACCTGTTCTACATGATTTGGAACCCACGATTTCAGCACGAAGCAAGCCGCAACATGACCGGTACGGCGGGCCAGCAACGAGTGCCCGCCGCATTCCTGGGTCGTTTCGAGATTCCGTTGCCGCCACTTTCCGAGCAGAAGCGGATCGCCGACATCCTCGACAAGGCGGACATGATCCGACGAAAGCGGGAGCAAGAATTGCGACATCTGGCGGTCATGCGTCGCTCGATTTTTCTGGATGTTTTCGGGAGCCCGCGAGCGAACCCGAAGGAGTGGCCTGTCGGCACGATCCGTGATCTCGTGACCCAGGTATCGTATGGTACAAGCGTTAAGTCCGACGTCGCCGGCCCAACGCCAATTCTGCGTATGAACAACATAACAGCCGACGGCCTTTGGGATCTCGCCGAGTTGAAGTACACCGACGTTCCAACCGAACAGCACGATCGCTTTCTCGTGCGGCGCGGGGATCTGCTTTTCAACCGGACAAACAGCAAAGAGCTCGTCGGTAAGTCCGCCGTCTACGACGGCCCGGAGCCAATGGCCTACGCCGGATATTTGATTCGGGTCCGCGCGAATGAACGAGCGACCACCGAGTACATTGCCGGCTACCTCAATTCAACCCATGGCAACGCCGTTCTCCGACACATGTGCAAGAACATCATCGGCATGGCCAATATCAATGCCCAGGAGTTGCAGGACATCCGCATCGCGGTGCCTCCGTTCGCCCTGCAAAAGGAATACGGCAATATTCTCGCCGCTTTGAAGAATGCGGCTGTAAAATGGGAGCAGGGGGTTGCCGCGGCAAATGAGCTTTTCGCATCGCTTTGTCAGCGCGCATTTCTCGGCGAACTTTGAACATGAGGCGGATCTGACCATGCAGGACGAATTCACCAACGATTATCGGCGCCGGGTTCACCAGTTTGCCGGATACCTCACCCTCATGGAGTCGCGTACACGCGAAGTTGGCGGCGACTGTTTCATCATCTTCGCCGAGCGTCGGCACGATGGACGTGGGCCAACAGCCAACTTGAAGGCGGCCAAGCGCCAGCCTGTCGCGGTGGGTGTCGGCGGCGCAAACCAGCCCGGCCTGTTCGACGACGGCGCCGATGGCCCGGCGGGCGACGAACCGGCGTGGCGCGACGACGAGCGGCACGGTCGATACGTGCAATTCGCCTACTGGTCGAAGAAGCCGTTCTTCGTCATGGACCTTCCCGACTCGACGCTCCATGTGCCCGAAGGGCGGCGCGTGATTCGCGATCTCGCGGGCTTTTTCTACGTCGGCGAGCGCGGCGACTACCCCTACTACCGGCACGACGTCGAGGAGCACAACCCGCTTCAGAAGCAATACGTCTTCGGCGACTCGGCGAGCGCGGCGGAAGACATGGCCGCCATCTTCTTCAAGGTCTGGAACTTTCCGCCCGACGCGGTGGTCTACGTGACGGCGGCCTCGTTCTTCGACAAGAAACGATGGGAAGACGACGAGCCAATTTCATGACGGCGCGCAATCGGAAAAGGAAATGGACGGTCCCTCTCGACTCGGCGCTTTGAGCATTCGTCAACCGTGGGCCACAGAGGTGATCCGCGGCGACAAGAAAGTCGAGTACCGCGACCGCCCGACGGAGGTTCGCGGCCGAATTTACATTTACGCGAGTCTTGACCGCTGGGATGCCGAAGAGGAAGCCGATCTCGCCCTCGAAGTCCGCTACGACGTCGCCGACTTGCCCCGCGGCGTGTTGATCGGAACGGTCGAACTGGTCAAATGCATCGAGAGCCCCGACGTGCCTACGACTGGCACTTCGCCAGGCCCGAGCGTCTGCGGCCGCCGTTGCGCCCCCGAGCTGAAGCCCCGACGCGTGTGGTTCCATCCGTTCGGGACCAGCCGGACCAAGCGACGGAAATGAGTCCCGGCCGGTTCGGGCCTATCCCAAAACCGCCGTTGTGGCTCAGGCGTCCCGCCTGCCATGCGGTTTTGGGATAGGCTCTAGCGATTGAGGGAGCCGGGCAACGAGTTTGATATTCGGCCTTGCCGATTACGACGAAACGAAGGATGATCGAAACAGTCAAACCGAGATTGCGGATGACTGATCGCGGCGCGTTGGATCGGCCGTCGCCACGCGCACCGAAGCTCAAGAAAAGAGTCGTTAGTCACGCCCGAAGAACCCGCACCGATGTCAACCTGGACCCCAGCCAACCTGACCAGGCACCACCAGAAACGCATTACCAAGGACCAGGGCTGTTTCGAGGATCTGCTTGCAATCAATGGCCGTACAATGACCAAAGCCGAGTACGAACAGCGGTCGCAAGACGCCGTGGCCACCGCATGGGGTGAGTACGAAGCCCAGGGGCGTGACGTGGCCCGAATGAGCTACTATCCTAAAGCGGCATTGTTTGTCGATAATGAACTGGTGGTCGCCGTCACTGATCTCGGGCGCGCGGAATTCCTCACATGTTTCCACGAACACTTCGACGTTCCCCACGGTATTGACCCTGGCCCTGGAGCGTCGCTCTCCCAAAGCCAGCTTCGGTACAAGCAGAAGCTGCAGAACGATGAGCGGTGTGGCATGATCATCCATGTCAGGAGGATTCGCGGTGTCTAATCGCTTCCAAACTCTGCGGGCTGAGGCCGTGAGTCTTCAGCGTCTCGCCGACGACGTGGCAGGGCTTGCATCCAACGGCACCGACTGGCAGTCGATGGTCGTGGCGCCACGAACTCTGGATCCCGACCAGCCTATCGAAAGCTGGTATCTGGCCGAGTACTTCCTTAATGCTTGGGTCGAATGGCACACCGTCTTGGACCGGTATCTCAGGTACTTCGGGCAGCCGCTCGACCGGATTCCTCGCGTGTGGGGTCGTCTAAAAATTCAATCCAAGGAGTTGGCGGGGCGACTGCAATGCGATCCATCACTCGACAAGTGGATTGCCCGATCCTGCGAGCGCCTTCTTCAGCCCGACGCTCAGTCGGACGCCGACGTTTCCGCGTTGTTCCACCAGGTAATCAATAGCCACAGCCGGCTGGCGTTGGTGCGAAACAGCGGCGAGCAGCGGGAAGGAGGTCCGATGTGGCGGAGTTCGTCCACCGCCGCATGGGGTTACGATCGCCAGGTCAAGCAGCGACTTTACGCGCTGCCGTTCAATTTGCGTGAGCCACTCCTGTGGCACCTACGGCACTATCGTCATGCCATGCTCGACGTCTCGTGGCTCGACGAACCGCGCTGGAACGAAGGCGACGAGGCGCGCCGCTCGGCCTTCGAAGACGTGCTTGGGCGCCCGTCCGCCGCCCCGCCGTGGATCGGGCGTTTCACCGATGATCTCCGGTCCGACATGCCGTCGGCCGACCAGGTCTACCGTGTCCTCTGTCGAATCATGCGGGCGATCGCCGAAATCGGGTACGAGTGTTTTTTCGACGATGTGACCTCGAACGAGATGAATCCGGGGCCTGATTCGCCGCTGGGCGACGAGGCCGTTCGTGTGATCCGAAAGGACATGCCCGGCGGCGACCCGGCTCTGCGAAACATCGTCGTCGGCGTCGCCAGAGGCAGTCAGAAGCGGGCGTTTTACGGACGCCCGAACGTGCTCGTGAAGTTGGGAGAAACGCTCACCGCCGCGGCGGCGCCGATGGCCGCGATCGTGCTCGTCGACTCGTGGGACACGGCCGAATTCCAGCGGGAGCATTTTCCCGCTTTTCGACTGCACCACGCGCGCGGGCACCGCTTCTTGTTCCTGCTGGTCGGGTCGCCCGAGACGCAGGTGGCACCGCTACCGCTCGACCTTGGGCCGGAGCGCCGGCCGCTTGCAACCGCGACGGATTTCGCCTTTCGCCGGAGCACGCAGGGCGCCCGGTCAGAAGCTGCCCAGGGTTAAATCGCCTGGGTCAAGCGAATCGGGTGGGCCCCGTAGCTCCTTCCCTTCAACTTGGGGCGGCTTGTCTGCCTCGCCTCCGCTCAAATAGTGGCGGTTACTCTCTTCGGCCATCATTTCGTCACGCAACTCTTTCAGCGCGTCATCGGGGGCTATGGCGACCACTTAAATCGACCCGGCTTTGCTCAGCTAAAGTGCCCCACTACTTTGAAAGAAAAAGCCGGTTCTTCCTTTCCAAGTAGCGAATGTGCTACGACCAGGCAAGAGTTGCCGGTTGGCCGGGGGTCGGTCTTTTTTCGTTCGCGCGCATGAAAAACCTCGGCTCGCCTCTCGAAGTGTGAGCTTCGATGTGGTAAGCCGAGGTCACCGGTAAAAAGTTCATGAGTTGGCGGCGGGGCCACGGCGGCGGCGGAGCGATCGACCTGGTGATGTACCTGGCCGCGGTCGACTTCCGCGCGGCGGTCGAATGGCTGGAGCAACACCTGGCGGTCGGCCCCATCGGCGGCGGCCAAACCGCCGCGCACCCCTTGGCACGCTCCGCGGCGGCTCGTGGCCCGCACGGCTCGTTGCGCT
>DATKSN010000213.1:0-60938 GCA_035531595.1 Pirellulales bacterium
CCGAGACGGATTTCCTTGTCGGTACAGGTACGGTTTTGCCAGTTTTTTCTTGGGCATTTTCGGCTGCGCCGAAACCGCCGTGCCGCCCCGCGTTTGCGGCGAGGCCTTCTTTTTTGGATCTGGCGAGTGCCAACCGCCCGCTTAGACCACGATCGTCACTCCAGTTCCGCGGCACGCCCGTCGATGCCGCCCGTCGCCTCGAACAACAGCAGCGCTTCTCGCACCGGCTTGACGTCGTGAACGCGGATGATTTGCACTCCCTGGGCCGCCAGCGACAGGGCCACGCCGACCGTGCCGGAGGTGCGATCGGCCTCGCGATCGCCGAGGATCTTGCCGATGAAACCCTTGCGGGAAGGGCCGACCAGCAGCGGAGAAGCCAGTTCGTGGAATCGGTGACACTGGGCCAAGAGCGTCAGGTTGTGCTGGTGCGTCTTGCCGAAACCGATGCCTGGATCGAGTGCGATCCGCGCCGCGGCGATCCCGGCCGCGACCAGCGCGCCGCGCCGCGCGCGAAGGTCGTCGAGGATCTCGCCGACCACGTCGGCGTAGCGCGGGTCGTCTTGCATGGTTTGCGGCGTGCCGAGCATGTGCATGGCGCAAATACCCGCCGCCGAGGCGCACGCGACTTCGATCATCCTTGGGTCGCCCGCCAAGGCGCTGACGTCATTGATGATTTCGGCTCCGGCGGCCAGGGCTTCGCGGGCGACGTCGGCCTTTGAGGTGTCGATCGATATCGGCACGGTCGCGCGCCCGGCCAGCGCGGCGACGACCGGAATGACCCGCCGCAGTTCCAGGGCCGGGTCGACCGGCCGCGCATAGGGCCGAGTGCTCTCGCCACCGATGTCGAGCAAGTCCGCTCCCTCGGCCTCCAACGTCAAGGCGCGATCGACCGCCGCGGCGGGGTGGAGAAACTTTCCGCCGTCGGAGAAGCTGTCGGGCGTGACGTTGACGATGCCCATCAATCGCGGCCGGCCGGGAAGTTCAAGCCGCCGCGTGCGCAGTTGCCAGGCCGCGGCGCGCATCGGAAATCGGGCGGTGAAATCGGCGTCGGCTACCACGGCGTTTCCATCATCCCGACGATCTGCTTGGCCAGCTTGTCGATCGTTTGCTGTTGCGACGTGGTGATCGATTGCCCCAGTTCCGGGAACATGTTCGACGATTGGTTGATCGTCGGCAACGGCACGGCCGTATCTTGCTTCAACTCGGATCCGTTGCGACCGGTCCATGTGACCGTGATTTGGAAAGCGATTTGTCCTTCGCGCATTTCGCTGGTGGGCGACGTCATCACCATGCTTTTCGATTCGGACACGATCTGGCAGGTGAGCACGCTGTCGGCCCGTGGAGGGGGATAGTGGACCACCTTGAACGGGGTGACTTCCTCGATGCGCTTGACCACCGCCTCGGTCAGGCGTTCGCCCAGGTAGCGGCGGTAGCTCAACGACACGATGACCGGCACATACACCGTGTGGACGTCGGGCGGATACAGCGACGCGGCACCGACATGATAGCCCGCGCAGCCGGAGGCGAAGCCGCACCAAAGTGCCAAAACGGCAAAGTCGAAGGCACACGCCGTGTGCCGTAACCGCCCGCCAACGCGGCTATTTGCCCGCGGAGCGACGGCGCCGGCGACAGGATAGGAGGCAGTCATTCGTTGTGTACCATACATGGAAAGGGTCTCCCTGCCCACGCGATTTCAGCGATTGTGCGAGTTCTTGCTTTCGGGGAAGATCTTATTGACCCATTTGATGAAATACTCGGGTGGCACTGGAGGCAAATCCTTGGTCTCGGCCATCCGCTCTTCCGCCATCTTGGAGAAAGGCGTGTCGGGATACTCGGCGATCGTCCGCTGGTAGTAGATCCGCGCGGCGCGAAAATACTTGACCTTGTAGTAATACTCGCCGGCTTGGAACTCGCGCTGAGCCCGCTCGAAGCGGATCGCCTTGCGAACCTGCTCCAAACGCTGCTTCTCGGCCCCAAGCTGATCGTCGGGAAACGAGATCAGGGCCTGCTCGGCGAGCTTCTCGGCTTCGTCCAGCGGCGAGACCTCGTACTGCGGCCCCTGGTACGAGCGAAGCCGGCTCTGCATGCCCAGCACATGCGCCTCCAACACATGGTCGTTGTTCCTGTTCCTGTCTGGGTTCTTGATCACCATGTCGTACTGGGCGGCGGCGTCCTCGAAGCGGCTCTTGCGAAAATACGCGTTGGCGACGGCCATCGTGGCGTCGTCGGCCAACTCGCTCCGAGGATCGGTCAATCGCGACGCGGTGTAGAGCGAAATCGCGTGGCCCGAGGCGTCCCAGAACGGTCGTGTCTTGTCTTTGACGTTGGGATACCAGTGGGACTCTTTTTGAGCGCAATCATCCCAGTACTTGGCGATCGCGAAGTAGCGCAGCGCCACCTTGTCGCCGTAGCGCGAGCCGTCGTACTTCTTGAGCATCGCCTGGTAGGCATCGCTCGCTTTTCCATAGCGGTCGGCGTAGAACCAGCTCTCGCCCAATTGGAACATGGCGTCTTCTTCCATGGCCGATTCGGGCCAGCGCCTGGCGGCGGTCTTGAAGCACTTGGCGGCGTCCTCGTACTTCTTTTCGCGGAACAGTTTCTGTCCTTCTTCATACTGCTTTTGGGCGTACTGCTCGTCGGCTCCCTGGCCGATGGCCTTCTTGAACTTCTTGCCGACGTTCTTGGGCGACATCTTTTCGCCGGTTTTCTCCAGCCAGCTTTTCTTTTCGACGAGTTCGTCGTCGTCGTCGCCGCCGCCCATCCCGACAATCGACGATCCGGCCGGCGGCACGTAACGCGGCTGTTCGTAACTGGCCGGCACGACTCCCGATGGGCTTTGCGGCGGCGGGGCCTTGGAACCCTCGCCGCTCGACGGCGGCGAGGGGGCTGGGACGGCTGGGGCCGCCACGGCCGCGGATGAAGTTGCCGGTGCGCCGGGCGCGAAAAGTCGCTTCGTCGGCCAGCCGGTCTTGCAACCGACGCCGGCCGCAAGCAACAGTCCGAGCGCCATCCACGGCCTGGCCCGACTTGCTCGCATGCCGAACTTCCCCGAATTTAGCCGGCCAGTGTTCCCAGGTAACCATGCATACGGGGCTTGCGTCCCAGCAGGTGGCACAGGTACTGGTTCACCACGCCCCGCAATTCACCCCGCGTCGAGCGGTCGATCGTCATGCGGCTCCAGGCCCCATCGGCGGGGTCGGCGAAGCGCTCGAGAATTCGCAACGTGCCGGCATGGATCGAGACCACATGTTTCTTACCGGGCCGGCACCGGCCGCAGAGCACGCCACCCGCCAAAACTCCAAACGCCACACGTCCCTTACCCCCCACGCGTCCCTCGTCCGCCACCGGTCCCTCGTCCGCCACCGGTTCCTCGTCCGCCACCGGTTCCTCGTCCGCCACCGGTCCCTCGTCCGCCACCGGTCCCTCGTCCCGTACCCCTTGGCCACATTCGACGCAAGCGGTCAACGAGGGCAAATGTCCCAGCGTCCGCAGCGCGGCCAACTCGAAGCGCAGCACCACCGACGCCACGGAACCATGCCCGCCGGCGAGCGCCAGCAAGGTTTCGCTGGCCGCGTCGAACAATTCGGGATGGGGATCCGCGGAATCGGTCAGCTCATTCAGCAATTCGGCGACGTAGTAGCCCGCATACAGACTCGACAGGTCTCGGCCCGCCGCGCGAAAACGCCGCTCCAATTTGGCTTCGGTCAACAGATCGAGGGACTCGGACGATTTGCGGATGAAGACTATCCGACAAAGGGCCAGAAGGTCAAGGGCAGACTCGAACGGTCCCTTCAGACGTCGGGCTCCCTTGGCCAAACCGTGCAGTTTGCCGAATTCGCGGGTAAACAGCGTTACGACGCAGCTTGTCTCGCTGAACTCGACGACCCGCAGTACCAGCGCTGTGGCTTTTTCGGAGGACATGTAGGTTCGGCTTTCCAGCCCGACGGTTGTTCTCGGTAGGGAACGCCCTCCGTGGCGTTCCGTGAAGCGGGTATCGACGTCTGCTCGCGCGGGGCACGGAACGCCACGGAGGGCGTTCCCTACAGAGTTCATGCCTCCTCATATCGCGGTTCGAGGCCAAATTCAGCCAGGTAGGCCCGCTCCTTGCCTCGCATCACTGCGCGCGCGGACGGATTCGTGTCATCATATCCGACCAGGTGCAATGCGCCATGGATCACATAAAGCAATAATTCGTCGTCGGCCGACCAGCCGAACCCGCGGGCCATCGCCGCCGCCCTGTCGGCGCTGACGATGATCTCCCCTTCCAAGGCGTCCGGTCCCTGTTCCAGCACGAAGCTCAGGACGTCGGTTGGCTCGTCGTGGTCGAGGTACTTTCGGTTCAAGTGATGGATCGTCGGGTCGTCGACGATCGCCAGGCTGATCGTCGCCTCGGACACACACTCCCCCTCGAGCACGCGCGTGACGGCCGAACACAATCGCGATTCATCGACCGCGTGGCGATCTTGTTCGTTGGCGAATTCGATCCGGCGCATCGAACCGCGATCCTCGAGGGATGACGAGAATTCTTGCGAATTCCGCTACAGCACCTAGGCCGTCCGTTGGTCGGGGTACTTCAGGCGGCCGTGGTACACGGCCGTGAGCGACTTGACGAGGCTGTCCTGAATCACCCGCAGTTGCTTGAGCGTCAGGTCGCATTCGTCGAATTGGCCGTCGAGCAGTTTCTTCATGGCGATCTCTTCGACCAGGCTCTCGATCCGCGCGGGGGTCGGCTCGACCAGGACGCGGCTGGCGCTTTCGACCGCGTCGGCCAGCATCAGCACGGCGGCCTCGATCGACAACGGCTTGGGTCCGGGATAGCGGAACGAGCTTTCCTCGACCTGCCCGGCGTCGGGGTTGCTCTCGCTTTGTTCGTTGGCGCGCCGATAGAAGTACTCGACCAGCGTCGTGCCATGATGCTGCTCGATGAACTCGATGATCGGTTCGGGCAAGTGGTGGGCCCGCGCGAGGTCGGCGCCGTCTTTGATGTGCGCGATGATGATTAGCGTGCTCATGGCGGGCACCAGCGAATCATGGCGGCTGGCCTCGTTTCCCTGGTTCTCCACGAAATAGTGGGGTTTGAGCATCTTGCCGATGTCGTGGAAATAAGCCCCCACGCGCACCAGCAGGCCCCGCGCGCCGACGCTTTCGGCGGCGGCCTCCGCGATCGAAGCCACGTTGATCGAGTGGTTGTAGGTGCCCGGCGCCCGGCGTACCAGTTCCTGCAGCAAGGGATGGGCCACGTCGCCCAACTCCAGCAGGCTGATTTCGGTCAAAACGCCGAATAGCCCCTCGATAAAGGGCAACAGGCCGGTGACCAGGAACCCCGCCAGCAGCGTCCAGACCCCATTGCGAGCGGCGGCCGTAAGCAGCGGCGTTGAAAGCGGTTGTTCATTCAGGAGGCCGACGCCAATGGTCAATAGCGGCGCGAACAGCCCCGCGTAGAAGCCGACCTTGATCAATTTCCGGCGGCTCCGAACGCGGTTGATCTGCACGACCGCGGCGGCCACGACGCCCACCACCACGATCAGCTCGGCCAGGCTATAACCGTCGGCCACGGCCAGCAAAACGCACAGCGCCAGCGAAAACACCAGCGCCAGTTCGCGGCCGTAGGCGATGCCGAAAGTCATGCCGAACAGCAAAAGCGGAATCACCTCGGCGCGCCACGGATCGGGCGCCGTCCAGCGGGCCAGCAGCACGGCGACGACCGCCATGACGAGCGTAATCGAGAATCGCCGCAGGTCGGCGACGAGTCGCCGGTCGCGGTAATACACGTAGTACCCGCAGAGGGTGAACAAACTCAAGATCAGCGCGACCACCGCCAGCAAGCGTTCGACCATGCGGACGCGAGTGAGTTTTTCCAGAAACGCCTGGTGTTCCGCCCTCAAGACCTCGAGCGATTCGGCCGTCAGGGCCTGCTCGGCCTTGACGATGGTCTCGCCCTTCTCGAAATGGATGAACTTCTGGGTTTCCATTCCGATCGCCAGCGGATCGGGGATATCGAAACCTTCGCGGGCGGTGATGTTGCGGCCGGGCACGTAACCGACATGGTATTTGAACGGCGGCGCCCAGGCCTGCATCACCGAGGCCATCGCGGCCACGGAGGCCAGTGTGAGCGCGAGCCGCGGCAGCACGTCGCGCCGCCGCGCGGCGCGCCAGAATTGGGCCAGCCGGCCGGGAGCGAATTCCAGCGCGGTGACTCGCGGCGAACGAGGGCGTTTTCGGCTGCCGTTGGAGTTCATGCCTGTGACCGCCGTTTGCCTTGGGCCGCTCGATTGCTGTCCGCTCGATTGCTGTCCGCCTCGTAGGCGCGGACGATGTCACGCACCAGGCGATGGCGCACGATGTCGGCATTGGCCAGCCGGACTTGCGTTAGTCCATCGATGCCTTGCAACCGCCGCATGGCGTCGGTCAGCCCGCTGGCCGTGTGGCTCGGCAGGTCGACTTGGGTCGTGTCGCCTGAGACGACGATCTTCGACCCTCGACCCATGCGCGTGAGAAACATCTTCATCTGGGCGACGGTCGTGTTCTGGGCCTCATCGAGGATGATGAAGGCGTCGTTCAGCGTGCGGCCGCGCATGTAGGCCAAGGGGATGACTTCGATCAGGTCCGCTTCGGTATAGCGTTTGATCTGGTCGAAATCCATCATCTCCCGCAAGGCGTCGAGCAAGGGCCGCAGGTACGGGTTGATTTTCGCCTGCAAGTCTCCGGGCAGGTAGCCCAGGCTCTCGCCCGCCTCGACCGCCGGACGCACGAGCACAATCTTTCGGATGCGTTCTTGTTTGAGCGCCGCCACCGCCATGGCCACCGCCAGATAGGTCTTGCCGGTGCCGGCGGGACCCACGCAAAACACCACGTCGTGCTCTTGGATCGCCTTCACATAGGCCGCCTGGCCAGGCGTGCGCGGCTGAATTTTACGCCCCGCGTTGAGCACCTCGATGGTCGGCGCCGGAACGGGCGGCGTGGTCCCATGGGCCAGCGCCAGCACTTGCGCCAAGTCGTCGGCGACCAACGCCCCATTGCGGTGGACCAGCGACTGAAGCTGCTCGATCACATGGGTCGCGCGCGCCACGGCCTCTTCCTGGCCTTCGATGTGAATACAGTCGTCGCGAGTCGAAATCTTGACGCCGAGCGATTCGCGAATTTGTCGCAGGTGTTGGTCGCGGGCTCCAAACAACGACACGAGCGCCTTGGAATCGACAACCGCAATGTTGGCTTCAGTCATCAAGATCAGCGTTGCCGTCGCGCTTCGGGCGGCGGAAACCACATGCGAGGATTTTGCACAACTCTTAACTTCAACGACCCGCTTCAAGGCTAGAATGCGAAGACGGGGCCGACAGAATCCAATGCGACGATCCTAGCCTTGTAGCGGGTCGTTGCTTATATCTTATTTATACTGTATTACCAGCGGGATGGGCCAGCGGAACCCGATGGATTCTCCTAAACCCATTTGCTTTAATCACTTACGGATAACTTCAAGCGATTCGTGATCGCCTTGCCGACTCGCTGGGGAACGCCCTCCGTGGCGATTCGCAGCCTGCATCGTGTTACAATGACCTCAATGTACACCACCCAAGCTGTTCGACGGCGTCTTCGGCGCATCGGATGAAGTGCTCGGGGCGCTGGAATCGGGCATCGACATCGAGAAGCGGATCAGCGACATCTATAAACGCTGCCGTTCGGCCGAAGACATCCAGCAGGCGTTCGACCAGTTGCAGCGCGACTTGGACGAACAGATTTCGACCACCTTGCAGGAAGCCCGCAAGGTCGCGGCCCAGAAGAAAGTGAACGAACTGGGGCGTTGTTCCTTTTCCGCCTGGTGGGCGTCTACGCCGCGCGCCGCGTTCGCGTTTTTCCGCCGTCAGCAACCCATTCCAGATACGCGAGCATTTCGCTTTCGTAACGCTCGGCGTTGAATCGCAAGGCTTGCCGTCGAGCGGCCCGTCCCGAAAAGCGCGTCGGATGCTCCTCGAGCCGGCGGATCGCGTCGGCCAGGGCGGCGGGCGTCGGCTCGTTGAAGAACACCCCCGTGCCGGGGCGCTGGTTGTCGGCCGGCACCACGGTTTCGGTGACGCCGCCGCGGCCATAGGCGACGACCGGCGTGCCGCAGGCCTGGGCCTCGAGTGGCACGATGCCAAAGTCTTCCTGGCCTGGGAAGATCAAGGCGCGGCAGCGACGCAGGTGTTCGCGAATTTCTTGGTTGGACCGCCAGCCGAGCCACTCGACGCCCGCGCCGCCCAGCCGGGCCAGCTTGCGCCCCTCGGGACCGGCCCCGATCACCACCAGCCGGCGCCCAAGTTGGCGGCAGGCCCGCACCGCCAGGTCGATCTTCTTGTACGGCACGAGTGCCGACACGCAAAGATAGTAGTCGCCGCGTCGCTCCTGGCCGGGCGTGTAGAAATCGGTATCGACCGGCGGATGGATCACCGTGCTGTCGCGCCCGTAACAGTCGCGGATGCGGCCGGCGATCGTTTGGCTGATCGCCACGAAATGCGTCACTCGGTCGCTGGTGGCGCGGTCCCAATCGCGGATGCGGTCGAGCAGCGCGTCGCGGGCCAACGACCAGGGTCCGCGCCGTTTCCCGTCGCCGTCGAAGTACTCGCCGCGGAGTTGCCAAGCGTATCGCATGGGCGTGAAGCAATAGCAGACGTGCGGTACGCCCGGCGGCGCGGGCACGCTCTTGGCCACCGCATGGCTGAAACTCAGAACCAGATCGACGTCGTCGGGAATGCGCAGCGACTCGGCGGCCCGCGGCATGACCGGCAGCCAATAGCGATAGTGCCTGGCGATGGCCGGAACCCGCTGCAGAAAACTGGTCGTGATCCGCATCCGGTCGATGGCCGGCGACGTGCGGCCCGGCTGGTGCAGCAGGGTGAACAACTCGGCGTCGGGGAAGCGGCGGCAGAGCACTTCCAGGCACTTCTCGCCCCCACGCATGCCGGTCAGCCAGTCATGCACCAACGCGAGCTTCATAGCGGCGCTCCTGTCCTATATTAATTATTAATTACAACGACCCGCCTCACAGAGCGCGTCCCATCCTCCCATCCGTCCACGGTGGGCGGTGCCGTCGAGGTTGCGTCCGACTCCCTGGCCGGGCAAGATGGTCGGCAATCGGGCCTTACGCGTCAAGACGATTTCACGAAAGTAAAGTATCGATGCGGTCAGTTTCGCCAGTTCGCGGTGTCATCTTCGACCTCGACGGCACGTTGGTCGATTCGGGACTCGATTTCGACCAGATGCGCAAGGAAATGGCGATGCTCCCCGGCACGCCGCTCTTGGAAGCGATCGAGGCTCTCGCCGAACCGCGTCGAAGCCAATGCGCGACGATTCTCGACCGGCACGAAAAAGCGGGGTCCGAGCGGGCCAGGCTGATGCCGGGGGCGGCCGAACTGGTCGCACGACTTCGCTCAGGTCGAGTACGGCAGGCGGTGTTTACTCGCAACGCCCATCGAGTGGCCTGCGACACTCTGGCACGCTTGGGCCTGGCGTTTGACCCCGTGGTGGGACGCGAGGATGCCCCCGCCAAACCCGACCCGACGGCAATCTGGAGAATCTGTGATTTCTGGGGGTTGGCGCCGGACGAGGTCGTGATGGTCGGCGACTTCGTGTTCGACATTGAGGCGGGTCGCCGGGCGGGCGTGCGAACGGTGCTCTACACCGCCGGCCGTGAACCGGCCGGCCTGTTGGGTGTGGCACAGGCCGACCTCACGTTGCGGTGCTTTACGCAGCCCGAGGCCCTGCTCGCGTGGATGGCGAAACCGACCTAGGGCGGGTCGAGGCTTTTTGCTACCATTCGCCCCTTTCCCCTGAACTCGATTCCGGAGACGGCAAGGATGTCGCTCTTTCGTCGATGGTCGATCGCCGCCGTTTCCTTGTCGCTGGCGGTCGCGCCGGCCGAGCGGATCGCCGCGCAACCGCGTTCCCCCAACCCGCCGGCCAGGCGACCGAACCAGGCCGCGGCGGCAGTTCCCAGGGCCGCGCCAGCCCATCAAGCGGCAGGGCGACAAGCACACGGTGCGGCACACCGACCCACGGTTCTTCGTGGCATTCCGCGGCAGCGAAAGCCTCGCAATCCGTTTCAATTGACCGCCGAACAGCAAGCGGTCGTCGACCTGGTGCTGCGCCAGTGGGAGAAAAAGCAAAAGGGCATCACGACGTTCTCGTGCAGCTTCATCCTGCGTGAATACGACGGAACCTATCAAGACGACAAATCACGGACCCGCGAGAGCGAGGGCGTGCTCTATTACGCGGCGCCGGATAAGGGCAGTTATCGGGTGTACGACAAGAAAGACGTTCCGGGCGAGCGCTGGGTATGCGACGGCAAAGCCATTTACGAATTCCAATCGGCGGAGAAGAAGTTGATCGAACGGCCGCTGCCCGAGGAAATGCGCGGCAAGGCGATCGCCGATAGCCCATTGCCGTTCGTTTTCGGTTCGTCGGCCGAAAAAATGTTGCAACGCTATTGGATGAAGGTCTCGACGCCGGCCGACAACCGGACGGGGATCATGCTGGAAGAGGGTCAGATTCTTTTGGAGGCGGTCCCTCGGTTCCGGCAGGACGCGGGTAACTTTCAATCGGTGGAAGTCGTTCTCAACGAGCGTGATATGTTGCCGGTTGCCATCAACCAGTTCTTGCCCGGACACAGCCGACAGAAAGAAAGCCGCAAGACGTATTTGTTCAGCGACCAGGTCGTGAACGGCTTCATCGACCAGGTGAGCCGGTACATCAGCAAGCCGCGCAAGCCGCTCGGCTGGAAGCACATCGTCGAAGAGCCCGGCCAACCCATGCCGGACGACGACCCGCATCCGCTGTTGTTGGATCGCGGCGCCCGACTGCCCGCGCCCAACAAGCTCAAGGCCCGATAGACGCCCGGAGTCGTTTCCGTAGCCGCGGCGGTGGCTGGGGCAGAGCCTAAGAGCCTATCCCATGACCGGCCCAGCAGGCGGGACGCCTACACCACAATGGCGGTGGCTGGGGCAGAGCCTTAGCGATGCCCCGGTTCTCTCCGGCAGGGGGAGATCGGAGATCGGTTTTCTTCGCTTCGCTCTTTCTTCTTGCTCCCGTTGCTTCGCAACGCTCGTTCCTGGACAGGCTTTGCCCCTACCACCTACCACCTACCAGCTACTGGACGACCGTGCCGGCCAAGACGCGCAGCTCGCGCGGCAAGGGAAAATGGACCTCTTCTTCGCGTACGCTACGGACTTCAACCGTCGCGCCGAATCGCCGCTTGAGGAATTCGAGGCAATCCTCGACCACCAACTCCGGCGCGCTGGCGCCCGCCGTGACCAACACCGTCTCGTCGCCTCGAAACCAGCCCAAGTCGATGTCGGCCGCGCCGTCGATCAAGTAGGCCGGCACGCCGTTCTCGATCGACAACTCCGCCAACCGCTGACTGTTCGAGCTGTTCTGGCTGCCCAGCACCAGCACGACGTCGGCCCCGCGTGAGAGACTCTTGACGGCTTCCTGACGGTTCTGCGTGGCGTAGCAAATGTCTTCCTTGGGCGGGTTGGCGATCGCCGGAAACCGCTCGCGCAACCGGCCAATGATGCGGTTGGCGTCGTCCACCGAGAGCGTGGTTTGCGTCAGGTAGGCCAGCTTCGCGGGATCGGCAATTTCCAGGGTGGCTACGTCATCGGGGCTTTCGACCAGTACGATGGAGCCCGGCGCCTCGCCCATCGTGCCGATCACCTCGTCGTGCCCCTCATGGCCGATGAGGATGATCGTGTAGCCCTCGTGGGCATAACGGATGGCTTCCAGGTGGACCTTGGTGACCAGCGGGCAGGTGGCGTCAATGGTGCGCAGCCGGCGAGTGATGGCGAGTCGGCGTATTTCCGGCGAAACCCCGTGCGCCGAGTAGAGCAGGTGGGCCCCTTCGGGCACCTCGTCGAGCCGATCGACGAACACCACCCCCTTGTCGCGAAACGTGTCGACGACGTACTTGTTGTGGACGATCTCGTGATAGACGTAAATGGGAGTGCCGTAGAGCCGGATGGCCAGATCCAGGCTCTCGATGGCCATGTTGACGCCCGCGCAAAAGCCGCGCGGGCTGGCTAGAATGATCTTCATACGCTTCGTCTCGGTGCCAGAAGCCATCATCATAGATTACCGCCGCCATGTTCGCCACCGCGTTCGCCGCCGAATTGGCCCGCTACGGTCCGACCGGCGACGGGGCCGGCGGGCTGGGGGCCACCCCTTCGCTGGACGAAAGCCGCGCCTATTGCCGTCGTCTTGCCCTGACGCACTACGAGAACTTCACGGTCGCGAGTTGGCTTTTGCCGCGCCGGTTGCGCCAGCACTTTTACCATGTGTACGCCTATTGCCGCTGGGCCGACGACCTGGCCGACGAGACGGGCGACCGCGGCCGCAGCCTCGATTTGCTCGACTGGTGGGAAGACCAGCTCCGGTCGTGCTACGCGGGCAACGTCCGGCACCCCGTATTCGTCGCGCTGGGCGAGACGATTCGCGAGTTTGCGATCCCACCCGAACCGTTTCACGACCTGCTGACGGCCTTCCGGCAGGACCAGCATGTGCATCGCTACGAAACATTCGACGACCTGCTGGGCTACTGCCGCAACTCGGCCAACCCGGTGGGTCGGTTGGTGCTCCACCTGGGCCGCTCCCATGACCATGCCCGCGGAAAACTGTCCGACGCGGTCTGTACCGGCTTGCAACTGGCCAACTTCTGGCAGGACGTGGCGAACGATTGGGCCCGCGGCCGGCTCTATTTGCCGCTGGCCGATTGTCGCCGCTTCGGCTACAAAGAAGCGAACCTCGATCGGCGTGAGGCGACGCCCGAGTTCCGCCGTCTCTTGGCCTTCGAGGTCGGGCGCGCCGAAGCGTACCTTCGCGAAGGGCTGCCGCTGGTCGACCAGGTATCGCCGGCACTGGGAGCCGACGTGTGGCTGTTCATCCACGGGGGCCTGAAGATCCTCGAACGGATCGAGGCCGTCGACTACGACGTCTGGACTCGGCGCCCCAAGCTGTCGCGCGCCGACCAGGCGAGGCTCCTGGCCGGTTGCGTCTGGCGACGCTGGCGGAAGATATGACCATTGACAGGTGCCTGGTTGGTCGCCGAGCGTTGGAAATCGAAGGCGATGAAGTCGGGCTACAACGATTTCGTCATTCAAGATGGCTTCGCTTATGGTTTTGACGGCGGCATTTTCTGTTGCACCGATCTCGAGACGGGGACGAGGCGTTGGAAGGGAGGACGGTACGGCCTGCTATCGGTGTGAGCCCAATGAATACATCCCGTCGTCATGATGACCGGTCAAGGGAACGAAGCGATCGCGACCGCCGCCATGAAAGCCGGCGCCCACGATTATTGCGGCAAGAACGGCTTCACGCCGGAAGTGCTCGACCGGGCCGTGTCGTCGGCCGAGAGCGCGAGGTGCGCCGCCAGCGAAGGTACGAGCAGATCCGTCTGCCGTTGGAGGGCCTGGCAAGCGGTTTCGACGTCGTCCAGCGTCCCTTGCCGGCCCAGCAACTCGAGCGCCTGCGCGGCCCGCACGGTGGGCGTCGCGGCGAAGATCGCCGCCGAACCCCTCAACGTGTGAGCGGCGCGCCGCAATCGTTCAGGATCGCGCTGAGCGGCCGCCGCGTGAATTTCGGCCATCAGCTTGGGGCACTCCTTGATGAACAGCGCCGCGATCTCTTCGAGCAAGTCGGAGCGGTCCTTGACCTTGCGCAGCGCCGCGCTCCAGTCGAACGCGGCGACGGAAGGGACCGGCGCGGGCGCGAGGGTCAGCGGCCCGCCGACGCGCGGCGCGAAGCGCTCGACCGCCTGGTACAACTCGCCGGCGTCGACCGGTTTCGAAACGTAGCCGTCGAGCGGCCGATCGACGATGGCCGCGGCGCCCAACGCACGCACGATCGCTTCGAGCAAGTCCGACTCCTTGATGGGCTTCGTGAGGCAGTGCGAAATGCCCAGCGCGCGGCAGCGGGCCATGTCGTCGGGCCGGCCGGCGGAGGAGAGCATCAGCACCGTACAGCCAGCCAGCAGAGGGTCATGGCGAATCTGCTCGGCGACCTCGAAGCCGTCGACCTGCGGCATCAGGCAGTCGAGCAGCAGCAGGCGAAACGGCCGTCCGGCGAGGGCGGCCTGCCGCAGCGCCGCCAGACCGGCCGGGCCGCTCTCGGCGGCGGCCGGCCCCATGCCCCAAGCGGCGACCAACTCTTCCAGGATGCGGCGGTTGGTGTGGTTGTCGTCGACGATCATGATCGGCAGGTCGCGCAAGTGCGCCACATCGGGCGCGGCCGCCCCCGCGGCGTTGGACGACGCGCCCAGCCGGACGGTGAAAAGAAAGCGACTGCCTTGGCCCGGCTCGCTCTCGACCCAGATCCGGCCGCCCATCATCGACACCAGCCGCGATGTGATGGCCAGGCCCAGGCCCGTCCCGCCGAACTGGCGCGTCGTCGATGTGTCGGCCTGGCTGAATGCCTCGAAAATGACTTGCTGTTTTTCCAGCGGGATGCCGATGCCGGTGTCGCGAACCGTGAAGCGCAGGCCGACTTCCGGCTCCTGCTTTCCGATTTCCGCGCCGGCGGGTTCCACCTCGACGACCACCTCGCCGTCGTTGGTGAACTTGATGGCGTTGCCGACCAGGTTGACGACGACCTGCCGCAACCGTCCCGGATCGCCCACCACGGCGTCGGGCACGTCGGGGGGAACATGGAAGGCCAGCTCGAGCCGCTTCTCGTTGGCGCGCACGGCCAGCGCGCGGACGGCGTCGCCCAGACAGTCGCGCAGGCGGAAATCGATCGACTCGAGCTCCAGCTTGCCGGCCTCAATCTTCGAGAAATCGAGGATGTCGTTCAGCAGCCGCAGCAGCGAATCGGCCGAGTGCTTGACCGTGGTCAAGTACTCGCACTGGTCGGGTGTGAGCTCGGTGCGCAGCGCCAGTTCGGTCATGCCGATGATGCCGTTCATGGGCGTGCGGATTTCGTGGCTCATGTTGGCCAGGAAATCGCTCTTGGCGCGGTTGGCGGCTGCGGCGACCTCCTTGGCCCGCCGCAGCGCTTCCTGCGACCGCCGCAACTCCTCGGCCGTGCGTTCGAGCGCGCCGACCAGCGACGCGCGGACCTCCGCGGCCTCCTTTTCGGCGCGGGCCCGCAACATTTCCAGTTCCTTGTTCTTGAGCTCCTCGACGATGCGGCGGTTCTCATCCTGGTAGGCCTTGCGCCGCAGCAAGGCCCGGATGCGGCTCTTGAGCACCGCCAGGTCGCTCGATTTGCCGACGAAGTCATCGGCCCCGGCCTCCAGGGCCCGTGTGAGGTCTTCCTTGTTCTCGGCGTCGTGGCCCTCCTCCATGGTCAGCATCAGGATGGGGATGCCGCGGGTGTCGATGTTCATGCGGATGCGGCGGCAGAACTCGTCGCCGCGAATTCCCGGCAGGTAATAGTCGAGCACGATCAGGTCGGGGGCCTGGCGGGCGATCTGCTCCATGGCCGACTGCGCGGTCGGCGCCCAGACGACTTGCCAGCCTTCGCGCTCGAGCACATCGGTCAGTTCGATCGCCTGACTGCGCGAGTCCTCGACGACCATGATCCGTGAAACGGCTTGCATCAGTGGACTCCCTTCGCCAGGCCCGTCGGTTCGCGCAGCCGGCTCCCGATTGGGTGCAACGGCGGGCTTTCGCACGCGGCCCCCAGCCGGCCGGCATGCCGTAGACCACGACCGTCGTTTCGTCCTCGGCGATGGTGTAGCCGCCGGCGTCGCGGATGTACTTCAGGCCGGCCGCGCCCCGATAAGATGCCTCCGTGCCGACTCAGACGGCCCGACGCGAGGACAATCCAGCATGTGGCTACGCCGCAGAGGTTGGGAGGAGGGCGGTGAGGGCTAGGTCCACCAACGCACGCCGGACGACTCGCGATGCCTTGCCGCTACCGTTCCGAACGCTACGGCCATCGCCTTGATTTTAGCGGTGGGAATCCCGAGTTGCAACCCCGCCCGTTCAAGATCGTTCAAGATCTAGCGCCGCGGAAGAGTCTACGATTGATCGACCCAGGGCAGGCCGAAGTCTCGGAACACCGCCTTCGCCTGGTGCTCGGCAACAGCGAGGTTCCCCGAACGGCGCTCGTACGCCTGAAGAAGGGATCGTTGCAGTTCTTCCTGGATCGCGCGTGCGTCCAGGACGCCAAGCCAAAGGCAGACTGCCCCAACACGGCGCGCAGACGAACCGATAAAACGGATAAGGCGGGGCCATGGAACGCCTTAGCTCGCCATCTGGTTCACCAGTGCAACAAGGAGATCTGACGCGGTCCCACGCCAGACGCCGGCGAGCGCCAGTCGCACGAGCGGGCGCGTCAGCGCGCTTGCCTCAACCGCGGCCACGCAATGCTCGGCGACGCCCCGCCTGTAGGCTCCGTTCCTGCGTCCACAGCGTCTGTACACCAATGGGGGGTTAGCAATGCAAGAAGATGGCTGTCTTTCTTCGTTTGCGGCGGAACACCCACTAACCATCTTGTGGCGATGGATTCATACTTGCCCAGCCAGCCCAGTTTATCGCAAGATGATGGATGTCTTCGTTCCGTTCGGCGTCTCGTCGCCAAACCCGCCGACTTCCTCGCTCAAAGGGCGCCTCCCCTAGCTTACGTGTAACCCCTGGCACTCCCAACATCCGAAACGCAATAAACTAATAAGGGTCGTATTTCATCGTCACCATCGTCACTCATCGTCACCTCGGTGGGGGCGGGCGGCTTGACGGCCAGAGAATCGTCGTATCTCATCGTCACCATCGTCACCATCGTCACCATCGTCACCCATCGTCACCCCCTCGAACGTCGGATAACCCCAACGCGCCAAGTTGACACGCCGCGTTTGACGCGGGCATGCACCCTTGCGCGGCAGCGAGCGCCGCATCCGAGACCTCAAGGACCACCAGCCGGCGGCCGGTTTTGGCGGCCAAGCCAAGAAGCATTCCCTCAATTTTGGCAAAATCAACTGCGTGACAAGGGACGGGTGGTGAATTGGGCTTCGTTGAAGATGAATTCTCCGTTCAGCAAACAGCCGATCAACGATAGCTCGATTTGCAGGCATCGGTTTCTCCGTCGGAAGTCCCGTTCAAGCGGAGCGATTTCGAGTTCATCAGACCGGCCAGAACCCAATAAAAGCCGTTTGGCTCAGTCGTGCCCGCCAGTCTCCCGCCGGTAGCTGGCGGGAAAGAGCGGAAGGCTTACGTTGCCGCCCTTGCCAGCATGACGCCGGCCATTCATACTTGCGCCGTTCAACGGACCCGTTCAAGCACCGGATTTGCCGCGACCTTTCGCATGACCAACCCGCACGACCGCCGCCGATTCATTCTCCACTCCGCGCACTTGGCTGCCGGGCTGGGTTTGGCGACCCGGCTCGCGAGAGCCGCCGACGCTACGGACAAGGAGCCGCTGTTCAAGATCTCGCTGGCCGAGTGGTCGCTCCACCGCACGCTCTTCGGCGGCAAACTCGACCACCTCGACTTCGCCAAGACCGCCAAGCGCGATTTCGGCGTCGAGGCCGTCGAGTACGTCAATCAGTTCTTCAAGGACAAGGCCAACGACCAACGCTACCTGGGTGAAATGAAACAGCGCGCCGCCGACCTGGGCGTCAAGAGCCTGTTGATCATGATCGACAACGAAGGCGACCTGGGCGACGCCGACGAGCGCCAGCGGACAGCGGCCGTCGAAAAGCACCACAAGTGGGTCGAGGCGGCGAAGATCCTGGGCTGCCATTCGATTCGCGTCAATGCCCGCAGTAGCGGCGGCTACGACGAACAGCTTGCCCGCGCCGCCGATGGTTTGCGAAAGCTCACCGAGTTCGGTGAGAGACACGAAATCAACGTGATCGTCGAGAACCATGGCGGCCTGTCGTCGAACGGCCAATGGCTCGCCGCTGTCATCCGGCGGGTCGATCACCGCCGTTGCGGCACGCTGCCCGACTTCGGCAACTTCGACCTCGGCGATGGAAAAGAGTACGACCGCTACCAGGGAGTCAGCGAACTGATGCCCTTCGCCAAAGCGGTCAGCGCCAAGTCGTCCGATTTCGACGACCTGGGAAACGAAGTCCATACCGACTACCGCAAAATGCTCAAGATCGTCCTCGACGCCGGTTATCGAGGTTATCTCGGCATCGAGTACGAGGGAGGCAAGATCAGCGAAGCCGAGGGAATTCGGGCCACCAAGACGCTTCTTGAACGCCTTCGCGCCGAACTGTTGCCATGAACGGGTGTCGATCCTGAACCACGGGCTGGCGGACAAACTCGGCCTCGGCGCGATGTCGCCGGAAGCCGCCGCAGCCCTGTTCGCGGGACAAGACCTGCCGAACGGTTCTAGAGCGATCAAGTTCCGTCATCTAAATCTTGCCCTCCGTCGATATCGGCGGTAGCATGATGGGTTTCGGCATGCCAGACGCCACGGTCTGGGCATGGGGCCGCAAAGGACGCCCGACGGCTTTCTTGAAGTTGGAACTGTATCCCAATTTCTTTGGCCGCTCGATCTGGAGTTTCGGATTTACCTCGCTTTCGAGCGGACCCGTGGCCGCGGAATATGAAGGCCAACGACGCTGGTCGCCAACGAAGCCCGGCTTCGAGCCGCGGCCGCTACCCGATGTGCCGCCACCTGCCGAAAAACCGGCCCAACGATTGCGGCAGATGAGGGATCTGGCCCGGCGGTTCGCAGCGTATCGCATCTGGGGCCTCAACGATCAGCGCACGGAATTGCGGCTGCTTTCCCAGCCGCTGCGCCGTTACGACGACGCCGAAACAGGGCTATTGGACGGTACGGTTTTCGGCCTGGCGAAGGACACCAATCCCAATATCCTGTTGTTGATCGAGGCGACCGCGGCCGACGACTCGCGTGCCCATTGGCAATACGCGCTGGTGCGGAACGGCGACGCGGAATACCACGTCGAATTCGACGGTCGCGAGGTGTGGGAAGCGCCGGAACGTGCTTGCGTCGATCCGCTTGGCCCATTCCACTGGTTCCATCGCCCCGCGCTGTTGGACGCTGCGCCGGACGAGAGATGCCACTTGGTCGCCCGATGGCAAGCAGATCGTGTTTTCGAGCGACCGCGGATAGACAGTTCGCTCTGTCTGCGCCCTATCACCCGCCAGGTAGAAATGCTGCCTCAATCAGTCGGCGGAGGTTGAATGGCTTGCGTAATCGCGAGCCACAGAAGATACTGACCCTGGGCCGGCGGCAACCGCACAGACGTCGTCATCGACCGTTGGAACTCGAGGCGGCTCACATGTCCACAATCCTGGTCACGGGCGGAGCGGGCTTCATCGGCGGTTGCTTCGTCAGGCATCTGCTGGCCCAAACCGCTGCGCGCGTCGTCAACCTCGACAGCCTGACGTACGCCGGTAATCTCGATTCGCTCGTGGCCGTGGCCGACGACCCCAGGCACCGCTTCGTCGAGGGTGATATCGGCGACGGCCAGCTCGTCGCAGGGTTATTGAACGAGCATCGGATCGAGGCCGTCGTCAACTTCGCGGCCGAATCGCACGTCGATCGCTCGATCGATGGACCCAGGCAGTTCGTTCGGACGAACGTGCTGGCAACCTTCGAGTTGTTGATGGCGGCGCGGGCCTATTGGGAAACGCTCGCGGGCCCACGGCGCGAGCGCTTCCGCTTGCTGCACGTCTCAACCGACGAAGTTTACGGCTCGCTGGGCGCGACGGGCAAGTTCACGGAGAACACGCCGTACGCGCCGAATTCGCCCTATTCGGCCTCGAAGGCCGCCGCGGACCATTTCGTAAGGGCGTTTCATCATACGTTTGGATTGCCGGTGCTGACCACCAACGGCTCGAACAACTACGGTCCGTACCAGTTTCCGGAAAAACTAATCCCGCTGATGGTGCTCAACGCGCTGGAGGCGAAGCCACTACCGGTCTATGGCGACGGACGGAACGTCCGCGATTGGCTGTTCGTCGAAGATCATTGCCGGGCCATCCAGCTCGTGCTGGAACGTGGACGCGTCGGCGAGGTGTACAACATCGGTGGCAACGCCGAGCGGGCCAATCTGGAAATCGTTCGGACGATTTGCGCGACGGTCGATCGGCTGCGGCCCGACCTGCCGCACCGCCCGTGCGAATCGCTGATCCAGTTCGTCGCCGATCGGCCGGGTCACGATCGTCGCTATGCGATCGACGCGACCAAGATCGAACGCGAACTGGGGTGGCGGCCGCGGATGACGTTCGACGAAGGGATCGAGCGAACCGTTCGATGGTATCTGGAAAACCCTGTTTGGGTCAAGCGCGCGCAGTCGGGCGGATATCGCCGCGAGCGGCAGGGACTCGCGGGGGAGGCGGGCTAGGCATGTCCTTCAAAGGCATTATCCTGGCCGGCGGCTCGGGCACTCGGCTACACCCCATGACACGGGCCGTAAGCAAGCAATTGCTGCCGGTCTACGACAAACCGCTGGTCTTTTACCCGCTTTCGGCATTGATGCTGGCGGGCATTCGCGACATCCTGCTGATCTCGACACCGCATGACATCGGCGGCTTCGAGCGGTTGCTGGGCGACGGCGGCAACCTGGGGATTTCGATCCGCTATGCGATCCAACCCACGCCCGGCGGCTTGGCGCAGGCATTCTTGATCGGACGCGAGTTCGTCGCCGGCGATCACGCCGCGCTGGTGCTGGGCGACAACATCTTCTACGGACAGGGTTTCCAGCAAATTCTGGAGCGGGCGGTGCAACTCAGGCAGGGAGCGACCGTGTTCGCCTACGCCGTACACGATCCCCAGCGGTACGGCGTGGTCGAGTTCGACGCCGACGGGCGCGCCGTTTCACTGCAGGAAAAGCCGGCGAGCCCGAGGTCGAGGTTCGCGGTGCCCGGCTTGTACTTTTACGACAACGAGGTGCTCGAAATCGCGGCGGAGCTGAAGCCCTCGGCTCGCGGCGAGTTGGAGATCACCGACGTCAATCGCGAATACCTGCGGCGCGGCCAACTGCGGGTCGAGCGGTTCAGCCGCGGGTTCGCCTGGCTCGACACGGGTACTCCCGAGTCGCTGTTACAAGCGGCCAACTTCGTCGCGGCGATCGAGCAACGACAAGGGCTGAAGATCGCCTGCCTGGAGGAAATCGCGTTTTACAAGAAGTTCATCACGCGGGAGCAGCTCTTGAGCTTGGCCGGCGGGATGAAGAACGCGTACGGAAGGTACTTGGCGGATGTGGCCGAACACGACGGCTGAAAAGGCGCCTCGCTCGGCCCGTCCGGCGGCGGTCACGATCGGATTGGCATTCAGAACCCAGCCACGATGCGCAGCGCGCCTCGCTCGTCGACCTGCCACACTTGACCGCTGTCGACTTCCAGGGCCGACAGCCATCCTCCCGCACAACAGCCGGTATCGAGGCACTTGAGATAGCCGACGTCGAGGATCTCGCCGTCGGGCTGTGGTGTGTGACCGACGATGGCGGTTTTACCGGACATGTGCCGCGGAGGCATGTGTGCGCGTAGCGAAAGCCAGCGTAGAGTTTTCCCGTCCTGTTGCCGCATTGGCAAGTCGGCGCGGTAGTTGGCATGGACGAACAAATGCGTTTCGGTCTCGAACCACACATGGCATCGTCTGACGAATTCGAGGTGGCAACGCGGCACGAGTTCCAGCACGCCTTGCTTACCGTACGAGTCGAGCGTCGCCTGACCGCCGCACTCGCGCCAGTACCGCAATTCAAAGCGTCCTTCGCATGCGGCCCACATCATTTCCTCATGATTGCCCAAAAGCGGAATCAGACGGCAGCGGTTGGTCAGTTCAATCAAGAATTCGAGAACACCACGGCTGTCGAGGCCCCGGTCAACATAATCACCAAGGGTGACCAGCGTGTCGTCCGGGCGCAGTTCCACCGCCTCGACAAGCTTTCGAAAGGCCGTCGAGCAACCGTGAATGTCGCCGATGGCGATCGTCCGAGCGGGCATGTAAGGTGTCATTGACTACGAGTTCGCCCGCGTTTCTCGCACAATTTGTACGAACTGGCGGGCCAGCGAGGTGATGCGAGCGAGGTCGCCCTCCGCGACCGCCTTGGGATCGACCAGCGAACCGCCAATACCCAACGCGCACGCCCCGGCCCGCAGGAAGTCGGCGGCGGTCTGGAGGTGTACGCCGCCGGTCGGCATCAAGCGCACCTGGGGCAACGGTCCGGCGAGTGCCTTGAGGTAGCCGGGCCCCGTCACTTCCGAGGGGAAGATCTTGACGATATCGGCGCCGGCCTCCCAGGCGGCGAGCACTTCCGTGGGAGTCAACGCGCCGGGCAGGACGAGCATGTCGTATCGGCGGCAGAAGCGGATCACCTCGAAATTGACGACCGGCGAAACGATGAACCGCGCGCCGGCCGCCATCGCCATGCGTGCCGTTTCGGTATCGAGCACGGTGCCGGCGCCGAGCAAGACTTTGTCGCCCAGGCGGTCGGCCACCCGCTCCAAGACCTGCTCGGCCCTGGGTACGGTGAAGGTGACCTCCATCACCGACACGCCGCCGTCGATGAGGGCCTGGGCCACATCGACCAGCCGGCTGGGGTCGGCGGCGCGGATGATGGCCACGATCCCTTCACCCAGCAAACGGTCGAGATGGCTGGCTTTGGACATGCCCGCATGGTGGACTTTTTGGGCACTGGTGTCAACCAGACGGAACGCCACGAAGGGCGTTCCCTACAGAGTCGGCCCCGTCATCGCATCCTGGCCTCTTAGAGGCTATCCCAAAACCGCCGTTGTAGGCGTCCCGCCTGCCGGGCGGTTTTGGGATAGGCTTTTAGTCGGGAGGTCGTAATTTGCGGTGCAGCCGTCTCGGCTGCCCAGGGCAGGCGGGACGCCCGCACCACAAACGCGGCTGCCGCTCAGGCGGCGTGCTCCGGCACGCTGGCCCGCTCGGCCTCACTCCGCTGGTGCGCGGCGACCGCGCTCCAGAAAAGCCGTTCGACATCGGCCGGCGCCAGTCGCACCCGATAGACGAGCGCCCAGGCCACCGCCGCCACTCCGTCCCAACAGCCGCGATTCGTCAAGGCGCTCCAAGTGCGTTCTCGCAGCCAGTCAATGTGGTCGTCGTCCAGGTGCAAGTCGCACTCACCGCGAGCCAGCCATTGTTGAATCGCCTCGTTGACCCACACGTCGCCATGCGACGGGCTTTCCTCCGCGGTGACAGCGTGTCCTTGGCCAACCGCATAGGCCTCGGCCAAAGCACCGGCCAGACCGATCATGATGTCTGTATCCAGTTGCTCAGGAACGCAGGCGCATTCCGCCGGCAACCATTGGCCGTGCTCGAAAAAAACCCGCTGGCTATGAAACATCACCGAGACCGCCTCGATGGGCCGGCCCAGCACAAGCGACACGCAGGCGTGGCCCGCTTCATGGAACGCGGTGGCTAACTTCGCGCGGCAGGTATATCCCATGGGGAGTTTCTCGCGGATTTCACCTTCCCATACGGTCGGGCGGCCGTCGTCGAAGGCATGGCACGGGCGAATCGTCAGGAGGGAGCCCGATGGCAGACTCCCAGCATGACCGAATTTGGTCTGAAAAGCAAGCTAATTGCCACCCTTAATCTTAAGAAGCGTAGCTTGCGGAAACGCCACGAGACCCGTCGCAAGCATTCAAATCGCATCGTCCGCAAGGCCGAAAAGCCAGAACCATGGCCCGCGTTCTTAGATACAAACCATTACTATGAAAGGATTTCCGTAATCAGTTCGCCGTCGACAATCGGCAGCGGCCGGCCCAGGTGGTCGTGTACCATCAGCCGATGGTCAACCCCTAGGAGGTGGTACATCGTGGCCAGCAAATCTTTTGGGCTCACAGGCCGGTCGGCCACGTCGCCGCCATGTTTGTCGGATGCGCCGACCACATGGCCCCGCTGCACGCCCGCACCGGCCACGAGCGATGAGTACACCCGCGACCAATGATCGCGCCCGCCGCCGTTTGCTGAATTGAGTTGCGGCGTGCGGCCGTGCTCGCTGGTGCAGACGACCAGCACGTCGTCCATCAAGCCGCGCTGGTCGAGGTCGGTGATCAAACCGTACCAACCCTGGTCGAAGCCGGGGCAAAGCTCTTGCCGCATTCGAGGATAATGGTTCCAGTGCGTATCCCAGGCGCTACCGGCCAATCCGTACTCGTCCCAAAACAGCGTGACCACGCGACTGCCCGCCTCGACCAAGCGGCGGGCGGCAAGACATCCCTGGCCGAAAAGCGTGTCGCCGTAGATTTTTCGCGTGGCTTCCGGCTCGGCGCGCACATCGAGCGCCGCGCGCAACTGGTCGGATTCCAACAAGCTGTAGGTCATCTC
Source organism: Pirellulales bacterium (assembly GCA_035531595.1). Lineage (GTDB taxonomy): Bacteria > Planctomycetota > Planctomycetia > Pirellulales > JAICIG01 > DATKSN01. The sequence continues at coordinate 24,232 of DATKSN010000213.1, forward strand.
GCGGTAGCGGTCGAGTTGCTTTCCGCCGGCCGAGCCGCCCAGGTCGGCGCGGGCATGGTCCAACTGCTCGACCAGCGAGCGGCGGCGGTTGAGCCGGTCGAGCGTCACGTCGCTCTGCAAGCTGGTCGCCGAGGGGACGACGAAATGGCTGTCGGGCGTGATTCCGATGTAAGGATCATTTTCGGTGTAGACCTGCTTGAGCAGCGTCTTGGCGAGCGACTTAGTGGCCGTGCCGATGAAATCGGTCCAGACCGGGTTGTATTCGCCGCCGAGGAAGGCCGCATAGGGGCCGGCCCGCGGCACCTCGCCCACGCGCCGGCTGCTAAACTGCCAGGGCAGGGCGACATTGGCCGGAACGCCGCGCGGCGCGGTGCGCCCGGGGTTGTGCGAGTCGACGTAATCGACGACCGAGCCAAAGAAGGGCCAGTGCCGCGGATCGTGAGGGTTCAGTTCCATCGGCACGTCGATGGCCGGCACACCGGTCAACGCGAAGGCCACGCCGTGCAGCGGGTAAGGGTGCGTGAGCGACCTGAGCACCGTGCATCGGTCCATGACCTTGGCCAGGTTCGGCAGCAGTTCGCAGACGTTCAAGCCGGGCACGCTCGAAGGAATCTGGCCCAACTCGCCACGGATTTCGACGGGGGCGTGGGGCTTGGGGTCAACGGTTTCCAGTTGGCTGGGCGAGCCGTAGAGGTGGATCAGGATGATGCTTTTGGCCTTGCCGAACGACCGCGGGCGTTGGTCGTCGTTGGCAGCCGATGCTTGCCGCCACTGGGCCAAGTCAAGCAGCGTCATGCCGGCCAGGCCCAGGCTTCCCACGCGGAGCCAATCGCGGCGGGACATTCCGCCGCAGAATTGGCGTGTCGAACCAAGAATGTTCAGCATGGGTCACCCGGTTATGGTCGAAATCGTGGTGGGGCCGCCCGTCGGCGCGCGGCCCCAGGGCGCATGATCGACGTCGGCTGACATTATAGCAAATCATTCAGCAGGAAAGCTATGCTTCGCGCGGCCGACAATGAGACATCTTGCCAGTAGAAAGTGGTGGCTGGTGGCAGAGCGTTAGCGATGCCCCGGCAAGATAGCGACCGGGCATCGCTAAGGCTCTGCCCCAGCCACCGTGAATGTCTCATTGTCGGCCGCGCGAAGTAAGAATCGCTCGACGGACCTCAAGCCGGCGCGGTATATTGGAACTGGATGACCTGGGGAGACTGAGCCGTGGGTGGCAAGACGTATTCTTGAACTCTAGGTGAACGAGGTGTTGAACCATGCCTGAACAAACATTGCCGCGCGTGCCCGTCGAGAACTGGGAGCGAATCCGGGCCGATTGGATTGCCGACGTCACGAAACTGGCTGACGATGTGGAGGCTTGGGCGATCAAACGCGGCTGGTGGGTCGGCCGCGAATCGCTGACGCTGACGGAAGACCGCATTGGCAGCTACGAAGTTCCCATCTTGAGGTTGCAGACTCCCTCGAGCCGCCTGATCCTTGAACCGATTGCTCGATTTGTCATGGGAGCGGAGGGGCGTGTCGATCTGGCGGTCTTTCCTTCCTACCACGACATTCCGATCCTGCTCGATTCGAAAGGATGGCGACTGCGCGCATTTGAGGACGATGGGCCCAGGGGTGATTGGTCCGAGGACGCCTTCGTCAATGCGGCCATCGACCTGGCGGACAAAGCGTGAAGGAACGAGAGGAACGGCAAGGACGTCTGCGGGGCGTCGTACGCGAATACGGAACTGCGACCGTCGCCGTGGCGATGTTGGCCGAGCGGTTGCGCTCCGATCCGTCGGCCCTCGTTTCGTTCGACCTCGGACATCGCGACTTTGGAAATCTTCGCGAAAACCTCGAAGCGACGTACGTGATTCGACTTTTCGCGGAGTTTGAAGCGGGGTTGCGAAGCGCATGGTTGCGCGCGTTCCGACGGCGCTCAAATCCTCAAACTACCGACATGATCGATGGAATTGGCGCTCGCAGGAACCTCGCTCCCCATGACTCGCAGTTTCGCGGTGCTTGCCGCTGTCCTGGCCGTATGCGTTCCGACGTTCGCCGGCGAAACCATAGTCGACTTCAAGCTCCACCACCTCCGCGCCGGCGACGTGCGCGAATGGACGGAGTTCCCCGATCAAGCCGAAGGCGACCGACTGAACATCGCGTTTGACGTTGAGGCCGGCCATCCGCCCAAAACGCTGCGGCTGCGGCACCGCGATGTGAAACAATCGTGGAAGCTCACAGTCAACGACCGCGATATCGGCCGGCTCTCACAGGACGAAAACGACACGGTCAGCTTTTGGTCTTTGCCCGATGACCTTCCGGCCGGTCGGAACACATTGGCAATCGTCACCGCCGGCGGCGCGCCCGATGATGTTCTGGTGGGCGACCTGCGGCTTGACGACCGGCGGCTCGAAGCGGTGCTCAACGAAGCCATGCTGGAGGTTGCCGTCACCGAGGCTGGCGAGCCGGTCCCCTGCCGCTTGACGCTCGTCGACGGCAACGGCTCGCTGATGACCCTGGGAACCCAATCGGGCGAACGGCTGGCGGTTCGCCCGGGCGTGGTCTACACCTGCGACGGAAAGGCGCGGCTTTCCCTACCCGCCGGTCGCTACACGCTGTATGCCGGCCGCGGTTTCGAGTACGGAATCGATTCGGCGGACGTCGATCTGACCTCCGGCGGCGCCGCGAGCGTGAAGCTGGCGATCCGTCGCGAAGTGCCGACCGAAGGCTGGGTCGCCTGCGATACCCACTGCCACACGCTCACCTACTCGGGCCACGGCGACGCCACGCTGGCCGAACGCCTGATCGCCGTGGCCGGCGAAGGGATCGAACTGCCGATCGCCACCGACCACAACCTGCGCGTCGACTACGACCAAGCGGCCAGGGCGGCCGGCCTGCGCCGCTATTTTACACCCGTCGCCGGCAACGAAGTCACGACGGCCCGGCTGGGGCACTTCAACGTCTTCCCTCTGGCCGCCGACGCTCCGGCCATTGACGCGGATGTTGCCGACTGGCCAACGCTCTTCGGTCGCATTTTCTCGACAGGGAGCCCGCGCATCGCGGTGCTCAACCACGCGCGCGACTTGCACGGCGGCTTCCGCCCCTTCGGCCCGGAGCACCACATCGGCGTGGCCGGCGAGAACCTCGATGGTCGCACGCTGCGGGCCAATGCGATGGAAGTCGTCAACTCCGGGGCGTTGCAAAGCGATCCCTTGCAACTTTTTCGCGATTGGTTCGGCCTCTTGAATCGCGGCCTGGCGATCACGCCCGTCGGTGGCAGCGACTCGCACGACGTGGCGCGGCACTTCATCGGCCAGGGGCGGACCTACATTCGCTGCGCCGACGATGACCCCGGTGCGATCGACGTCGACGTGGCGGTCGGCAACCTGCTGGCAGGTCGCGTGAGCGTGAGCCTGGGGCTGTTGACCGAGATCACCATTGGCGGCCGGTATGGTCCCGGCGACCTGGTTGGGGTAACCGAAGACGTCGACATCGCCATTCGCGTACTCGGCCCCTCATGGACAAAGGTCAGCCACGTCGTGCTTTATGCCAACGGCGTTCCGATCCGCGAGGCAACCATCGAGGTGCCGGCCGAGGGCCGCCAACCGGCGGGCGTCAAATGGCAGGCCACTTGGACGCTGCCGCGGCCGAAGCACGATTTGTACCTGTTGGCGATCGCCACGGGGCCGGGCGTGACCGCGCCCTACTGGCCGATCCCGAAGGCCTATCAGCCCACGTCGCCCGACTGGCGGCCCTACGTCATCGGCGCGACGGGCGCGGTGCGGCTCGATGCCGACGACGCGGAGGGTTTTACCGTTGCTCACGGCTACGCCGGACGGCTGGTGACCGCGGCCGGCCACGACGCGGCCGAGTTGTGCCGGACGCTGGCCGACTACGACGAGGCCGTCGCGGTGCAGGCGGCCAGCCTTTGGGTCGCCGGGGGGCGATCGCTTTTCGCCGACGATCTTGCCACTGCGCTACGTGCCGCCCCGGCCCATGTCGGTCGCGGCTTCGCCGCCTACACCGCGGCCTGGAAAGAAAGCCAGGCGGCGCGGTCGCCCCAGTAAGCCCGACACGCGCTGGGGCGCTGGCGAACGGGGGCGATAGCGCTCTCTTCCCCTCTCGCCAGCCGATGGCGGCGGGGGCTTGTTCCAGCCGTGCAGTGGTGGTAAACTCGCTCTAACGACTTGGCAAGCGTCTTCTTTCGGGAGCAGAGAGGTAAAGAAGCCGATTCGTTTGCCCCACATGGCGGTTTTCATGGCTACAATTGGTGAACGGATCGTTGAGAAGGCCTTGGAAGCCCTGAACGCCACACCCGAGGGTCTGCGTTATTCCAACCTCGTCAGGCGCGTGATGGAATTGGACGGCTCCTTCAAACAGAATACGGTGCATGGCAACGTCTATGGCCTCGACGAACGTTTTCCTGATCGCATTTATAAACCATCGCGCGGCCTGTACCGGCTCACCAAATTCCGCGCGGCGGATACCGATCAACTCAAGGAAGAACTCGTTCCGAAGCGGCCGGAGAAATTCAAGGAAGAAGATTTCTACGAATCATTCGCCGACTGGTTGATGAATGAGATGGAGGAATGTACGAAAGCCATCCCTCTTGGCGGCAATCGGTTCCGCGACAAGTGGGGAACCCCCGACGTGATCGGCAAACGCGAATCCAAGCGAAGTGACATCATTCAAGCACCCGTGGAAATTGTTTCCGCCGAGGTCAAGCCTGACGTCTACCAACTCGTCACGGCGTTCGGACAGGCATGTGCGTACTGCCTCTTCAGTCATAAGGTCTATTTGGTAATTTCCAACAAGGCGCCTGATGATGAGGTCGCACGCCTCGACGCCCTGTGCCAGGTGTTCGGGCTTGGATTCGTCTTGTTCGACTCGGAAAACCCAAAAGATCCACGGTTTACCATTCGCGCGAGACCGCGATACCAGCAGCCAGACCTGTTTTATGCCAATCGATACATGAGGTTGATCGAAGCCGAAATGTTCTCGTAGGGATCTAAGCAACGGCAAAGGTTGCCCTGGCCCACCATCCTCCTACAACGGTGGAACGACCGGCTCGCTTTCCAGGACCAGACGCCGAACGCGTTCGTGGACCCGCGCTGGCAAATCCCGCTTTGCCCTTCTCGCCCGGCCACAGGTGTAGCGGAATTCGTGAGAATTCCGACCCTTGGGGCAGGGGCATCGGAACTCTCACGAGTTCCGCTACGCGTGCCGCACAACCGGCACAATCGGAACCAGGCACGCCCCGAGGCCGTCGCCGTTCGTTGACACCTCGCCGTAAGCTGTTTAGAGTAAATATCTTGACGTAATTCCAAGGACCATTTACCACGCGTCTCGCGAGCCGCACGTTGGCAGCCAAAGCTTGGGCCGGTGTTTTCGAACAGGCGACGGATCGCCAAGTGGAAAAGTTCACCGAAAGCGTGAACTTCGACCGACGCTTGTACGCGCAAGACATTCGCTCGTCCATCGCCCATGCCGAGATGCTCGCGCAGGTCGGTCTCATGACCAAGGACGAATGCCAACAAATCACGCAGGCGCTCGGCCACATCCGCCAGGAAATTGAGCAAGGGTGTTTCGAGTTCCATGTCGAGCTCGAAGACATTCACATGCATGTCGAGAAAGCGTTGATCGACCGCCTGGGCGACGTTGGCCGCAAACTGCACACGGCCCGCAGCCGCAACGACCAGGTGGCAACCGATCTGCGCCTCTGGGTGCGCGAGGCGATCGACGAGGTCGATCAGCGGCTCGTCGCGGTGCAATGGGCGTTCGTCGGCCGAGCCGAGCGCGATCGCGGCTGCATTGTGCCCGGTTATACGCACCTGCGACGTGCCCAGCCCGTGCTGGCCACCCACTATTGGTTGGCTTATTGCGAGAAATTCGAACGCGACCGGGGCCGCTTGGCCGACTGCCGGCGAAGGGCCAATGTGTCGAGCGCGGGCGCCGCGGCGTTGGCCGGCACGAGCCTGCCGATCGACCGCGACGACGTCGCACGGCGGCTGGGGTTCGACTCCGTCGCGGCAAACAGCCTCGATGTATCGAGCGATCGCGACTTCGCGCTGGAGTTTGCCTTCTCCTTGTCGCTGGTGGCCGCCCATCTGAGCACTTGGGCCGAGGAGTGGATTTTGTGGTCGACCACCGAATTCGGCTTCCTGCATTTGCCGCAGGAGTTTTGCACCGGCTCGTCGATCATGCCCCAGAAGATCAATCCCGACGTGCTGGAATTGGTGCGAGGGAAGACGGCCCGCGTGATCGGCAACGTGACGCGGCTTTTGGTGCTGGTGAAAGGCTTGCCACTGGCGTACAACCGCGATTTACAGGAAGACAAGGAGCCGCTGTTCGACTCGTTCGACACGGTGCGAAACTGCCTGGAAGTGGCGGCGCCGTTGATCGGCGGGGCCGAGCTCGACCGGCGGGTCATCGCCGCGCGGCTGGACGAAGGCTACCTCGACGCCACCACGCTGATGGAGCATTTGATCGGCCGCGGGCTGCCCCAGCGCACGGCCCACGAGTTGGTCGGGAAGCTCGTCCGCGGCGCGCGAGCCCGCGGCGTGCCGTTGGCCGGGTTGTCGCTGGCCGAACTGCGGGAGGCCGACCCGAGCCTCGATGAAACGGTTTATCAGGTGCTGGGGGTGGAACGGGCGGTGCGGGCCTTCGTCAGCTTCGGTTCGACCAATCCGGCGGAGGTGGAAAAACAGGTGGAAGCGTGGAGGGAGAGGCTGGGGATCGGAAGAGAGGTCGCAAGTCAGGAGTCAAATCGAAATTGGACTTCACCGTTGTAACGAGTCGCACCATGATCTGGGATTCACGGTTCAATTTGTATGGCATCTGCATCGCGCTGATCGCCCTGGCTGGGTTTGGCGCGCCGCCGTTACGCGCCCAAGGCGATGAGGACGACCCGGCCGAGGCCTCCCCGCCCGGCGTCGCGCCCGTGAAGATCATGCGTTCAAGGGCGAACGATCCCACCGTGCGCGAGTTGCTCGAGACGAACCCGACGACGCCCGCCGAACTGCTCCGCGTGGCCGACCTGCTGATCGACTTGGGAGCGATGGCCGAGGTGGCGCCGCTGGCGGCGCGTTTGGCCGAGGCCAAGCTCGACGAGGCGGCATTGGCCGCGCTGGCCGAGAAGTTCGGCTCGGCCGCGTTCATGAAGCTCGCGCTGGTTGAGGAATTGCAGCCCGACGGACGCAAGTTCGCCGACGCCGTGCTCTCGGCCGCCGATAAGAAAGCCCGCGACCCGGCGCGGATCGCCGCCCTGATCGAACAGCTCAAGAACCCGTCGATCGAGTTGCGTCACGCGGCGATCGTAAGGCTCCGCGCCGGACGCGAGTCGTCCCTGGCGGCTTTGCTGGCCGCGCTGGCCGACACGGCGCAGGCCGAGCACCACGGCGCCTTCGGCGCGGCGCTCTTGGCCTTTGGGCGCGAGGCCGTCCCGCCACTGGTGGCGCTGGCACACGACGCCCAAGCCGCCTTGCGAACCGAGGCCATCGAGATCCTTGGGCGAATGGAGCAAGCGGATTTGGCGCTGGAGTTCCTGGGACCGGCGTTGATCGAGACCAGTCCAGCGGAGATCCAAGCGGCGGCCCAACAAGCGCTGGTCGGGTCGATCGGCCGCGTGCCCGACGTCGACGAGGCGGCCGATGCGCTCGAGCGAAGCGCCCGCAAGCTGTACGACCGCCAACACGAGGGGGCCAACGACGGCGAACCGCCGCTGAACGTCTGGCGGTGGGACGCCGAAGCCTCGCGGCTCGTGTCGGAGCCGACGACGGCGCAGGTGGCCGCACTGCGGGTTGCCGCCCGCTGGGCCGGCGACGCGATGGAACTGAAGCGCCACCATCATGCGGCGCTGACGGTTTACCTGGGTGCGCGATTGGAGGCCGAGGCGTTGCGTCCCGCGGCGGCGCAAGCGACGGCCGACGGGCTGACGAGCGCCGAGGTTGAGGCGGCCGATCGCGGCGTCGCCGCCGTCGAGGATTTGCTGGAAGACTCGATCGCCGGCGGGCACCTGCTGGCCGCGGCGTCGGCGGCCCGCATCCTGGGCAAGGGCAACGGCAAGATCGGCACGGTCGACGTGCTCTATCGCAAACTGCCGCAACCCAGTGTCCTGGTCGAAGCGGCACGGCAGGCCGACCGGCGGCTGCGGTTCTCGGCGCTGGAGGCGATCGTCTCGCTGCGGCCCACCAAGCCGTACCCCGGTTCGAGTTTCGTGCCCGCGGCGCTGGGGTTTTTCGCCTCGTCGGCCGGCGCGAAGCGAGCGCTGGTGGGCCACCCGCGCGCCGCCACGGCCGAACAGGAGGCGGGGCTCTTGGCCACTTTGGGGTACGAGACCCAAGTCGCGACGATCGATCATGACGTCGTGGCGGGGGCCACGGCCTCGCCCGATCTGGAGTTGGCCCTGATCGACTTCAAGCTCGCGGCGCCCACGTCGGGCGAGTTGCTCGAACGGATTCACGCCGACAGCCGCACCGCGCGATTGCCGATCGGCATTATGGCCGCCAGCGACGAGCTCAGCCGCGCCGAGAGGCTGGCGCGACTCTACCCGCCCGCGGTGGTGATCATTCCCACCGAAAACCTGGCGCGACTCGAATTCCAGCTTGGCCGGCTGCTCGCGGCGGCGGGCCGCGACGCCGTGGGCATCGAAGAGCGCGATCGGCAGGCCGAGCAAGCGCTCGCCTGGCTGGTCGAACTGGCCCAGGTGCCGCCGGGGCTTTACAACCTGCGGCGGATCGAACCGGCGATTTTGAAAGCACTCGAACGGCCGGAGCACAGCCCGAAGGCCGCGAGGGTGCTGGCCACCCTGGGAACCGCCACCAGCCAGAAAGCGCTGGTCGATCTGGTCAGCCGGCCGCTAAGCCCGTTGGAGGCGCGGCGGGCGGCGGCCGACGCCTTCGCCGAAAGCGTGGGCCGCTTCGGCACGCTGCTGACGACCGGCGAGATTGCCCGCCAATATGAACGCTACAATCGGAGCGAAACCCAGGACCGCGAGACGCAACGCTTGTTGGGTTCGCTGCTCGACGCGATCGAGGCTCGCGCGGAAGTGGAGTAGCCACCCGTGCGAGCCTTCGACCCTCATGATTCCACTCCACCGATCACCGGCCTGATCGGCGCGGGTCCGGCCATGCAGAAGGTCTATGCGCGCACGCGCCTGGTTGCCCGCTCGAACGCCTCGGTGCTGCTATTGGGCGAGACCGGGACGGGCAAGGAACTGATCGCCAAGGCGGTCCACACGCTCAGCCCGCGCGGCACTGGGCCGTTCGTGCGGGTCAATTGCGGCGCCTTGTCCGAGAGTCTGTTGGAAAGCGAATTGTTCGGTCACGTCCGCGGCTCGTTCACCGGCGCGATCGACAACCGAACGGGCCGCTTCGAAGCCGCCCACACCGGCACCGTGTTCCTCGACGAGATCAACTCGACCACACCCAAGCTGCAAGTCAAGTTGTTGCGCGTGCTGCAAGAGCGCGAGTTCGAGCGCGTGGGCGACACACACACGATCCGCGTCGATACCCGTGTGATCGCGGCCAGCAACCGCGACCTCCTCGACGAGATCGAGGCCGAGCGATTCCGCGAGGATCTCTACTACCGGCTCAACGTGGTGCCGATCCATCTGCCGCCTTTGCGCGAGCGCCGCGAGGACGTCCGCGAGTTGATTGGACACTTCCTCGCCATTTACAATGAGGAGAACGATCGTTATGTGGCGCACATCGAGCCCAAGGCGCTGGAGGCGCTGGAAGGCTACGAATGGCCGGGCAACGTCCGCGAGCTGCAGAACTACATCGAGCGCGCCGTCGTGCTGGCGCCCGGCGACGAATTGACCTGCGACCTGTTGCCCGACGCCGTGCTGGGGCGAAGGCCCGAGTCCAAGCGGCTGGCCGGCGTCGACGTCGAAACGCTGACTCACGAGTTGGTGTTGCGAGGCATCGCCGAGGCCGGGGCCGAGGGCACGGACCTGCACGCCAGGATCGTCAATCGCGTCGAGAAGGAACTGCTTTCGCAGGTGCTGACCGCTTGCGAAAACGTCCAGGTCAAGGCGGCCACGAAGTTGGGGATCAATCGAAACACGCTGCACAGGAAGTCGAAGGAGTACGGGCTGGATGAGACGGAAGGAGAAAGTTAAAAAGGAGAAAGTTAAAAAGGAGAAAGGAGAAAGGAGAAAGGAGAAAGGAGAAAGGAGAAAGGAGAAAGTGGGCGGACAGACAGAGGAAGACCGGAACCGACCCATGACCCATGCCCCATGACCATCTTCTGCTTCGCGGCCAGTTACACGGTGGCCTTATTGCTCGAAGCCTCGCGGCTGGCGTTCCGTAGCGGCGTGCGCGGGGCGCTTCTGCTGGGTTTCGGTGGGGCGGGCTTGCTTGCCCACACGCTGTTCCTGGGGCGGCGTGCCATCGAGGCCGGGGCCGCGCCCTTGTCGAGCGAATACGATTGGTATCTGCTGGCGGCCTGGGTGCTGGCGGTCGTCTACCTCTATCTCACACTCCAACATCCGCGCACGGCCGTCGGTTTGTTCACGCTGCCGCTGGTGCTGGGCCTGATCGGCTGTGCCCACTTCGCCGATCAGGTTCCTTTTCCGCGGACCAGGGCCTCGCAGATCTGGGGCATGATCCACGGCGGCTTCTTGTTGTTGGGCACGGTCGCCGTGCTCGTCGGTTTCGTCGCCGGCGCGATGCACCTGGCGCAAAGTTACCGCCTGAAGCACAAGGTCCGCCCATCGCAGGGTTTCCAGTTGCCCAGCCTGGAACACCTCGAACGCGCCAACAGCCGCGCGGTTCGCGTCTCGGCCCTGATGCTCTTGATCGGATTCCTGTCCGGTGTCGTACTGAACGTCGTCAACCACGGACAATCGGAAGAAGAATACGTACCGTGGACCGATCCGGTGATTTGGAGTTCCGGGCTGATCACGGCGTGGCTGATCGCCGCCGCCGTGTTCAGCCTGGTCTACAAGCCCGCCAGGCAGGGGCGCAAGGTCGCGTACTTGACCGTGGCCAGCTTCCTGTTTCTGCTGCTGGCGCTGGGCGTGCGGCTGTTTTCGCCGACACGGCACGGAGCGGAGGGAAGTAAGGAAGGAGTCAGGAGTCAGGAGCCAGGAGCCAGGGGGCAGGTGAGCGGAGTAGGAAATCGGGACGGAGAACGCGGAAGGCGGAAGGCCGTGGGCAGGCGAGCGGGGGGCGTTAGCCCCCTGTTTGTCCAGCGGGGGGCGTTAGCCCCCTGTTTGTCCAGCGTTATGTTCGGGCACGGTCCCCTGTCACCTGGAAGCTGTTCCCTTTCCACCCGGGAGGGCGCTCATGAAGCTCCAGCTCGTCGGTTGTAGCCACCGCTACTCGTCGGTGGCGACGCGCGAACGGTTGGCCTTCAGCCCGGCCCAGGCCGAGGCGGCGCTCGACCGACTGCGCCAACGGTTCCCACAGACCGAGGCGGTCTTGCTTTCGACCTGCAACCGAGTCGAACTCTACACGGCCGCGGAGGATCCCGAGCGCGCGCCGACACACCAGGATGTCGCCGAGTTTCTGGCCGCCTTCCACGGGCTGGATGTCCTCGACATTTTCGACGATCTCTTCGAACGAACCGGTGAGGACGCCGTGCGGCATCTGTTCACCGTGGCGGCCAGCCTCGACAGCATGGTCGTCGGCGAACCCCAGATCGTCGCCCAGGTGAAACGGGCCTACGATCTGGCCCTGGCCCGCCGCAGCACCGGCCCCATGACGAACCAAATTTTCCAGGCGGCGCTGCGCGTGGCCAAACGCGTGGCCAGCGAGACGTCGATCAACGAAAAACGAGTCAGCGTCGCCAGCCTCGCCGTCGCCGACCTCGCCAAGCGGATCTTCGAGCGCTTCGACGACAAGCATGTGCTGGTGATCGGCGCGGGCGAGACGGGCGAGGAGGCCCTGCGCTACTTGCGCGACGAGGGGGCCGGCGACGTGACGGTGGTGAACCGAAATTTCGATGGCGCCCTGGCGACGGCGGCGCGTTGGCGGGGCCGGGCGCTGAGCTGGGATCGGCTGGGCGAGGCGCTGGCCGCCGCCGATCTGGTGATCAGCACCACCGGCGCCGCCGAGCCGATCGTCACGCTCGCCGATTTCCAGCGCATCGAGCCGGCCCGCTACCAACGCGACCTGTTCATTCTCGACCTGGCCATCCCCCGCGACTTCGACCCGGCGATCGGCGAGTCGAAAAACGTCTACCTCTTCACACTCGATGACCTCGAAGCGGCCTGCGAGCGCAACCGCCAGGAACGCGAACGGGAACTCCCCGCCGCGATGCGGATCGTCGAGCAGGAGACGAACCTGTTCATGGCCGAACTGCGGCACCACGCCACCGGCCCGATCATCAAGCGGCTGCGGCAAGGATGGGAGGAGCCGAAAGACGATGAGTTGCGGCGGCTATTCAACCGCCTGCCCGACCTGAGCGACCAGCAGCGCGGCGAGATCCGGCAATCGTTCGACAGGCTGATCAACAAGCTCTTGCACCCGCCGCTGGAATCGCTCCGCGACGCGGCGCACACGGGCACCCTGCACGCCTTGCGCGACGCGATGAAGAAGCTGTTTCATCTGAAGGATTAACGCGAGCCGACCCTTGTTCCCACGCTCCGCGTGGGAACGAGTAACGCTACTCTTCATCTTCCCAATCGTCGTCCTCTTCATCTTCATCGTCGTCGTCTTCCCAGTCGTCGTCATCCTCTTCCTCATCCTCATCATCGTCCTCGTCGTCGTCCCATTCGTCGTCGTCGTCGTCGACTTCCTCCCACTCGTCGTCTTCGAGGTCATCGTCGTCGTCGTCATCGTCGTCATCATCGTCATCGTCGTCGTCATCCTCGTCGTCGTCCCAATCGTCGTCGTCTTCGAGATCATCGTCTTCATCGACCTCGGCTTGTGGGCCGGTCAGCGTTGCGACGGCGCGCAATTTCCACAGATCTTCGCGGGCTGGCTCCGGATTGGCTGCGATACTCACTTCAGACTCCTCGTTCGAATCAGTGGGGGTTAGTTCCGCTTCCCGTCCCGCGACGGGGTTGGTTTCATGTCGCGCGTCGTCGTTCGTCGTGCCGTCCTCGGCGCGCCGAAGCAAGTCGGCACGCGGCAACTCGTCGAGGTGCCGCAGTCCGAAAAGTTGCAAAAACCGCTTCGTGGTGCCGTACAAGAACGGGCGGCCCAGTTCGTTCGCGCGTCCGACGATCCGCACTAAATCTCGTTCCATCAGTTGCCGCAGCATTTCTCCGCACTGCACGCCGCGCACCGCTTCAATCTCGGCCCTCGGCACAACTTGCCGATAGGCGACGACCGCCAAGGTTTCCATGGCCGGCGCCGACAGACGGGTTTCGACCGGCGCCTGGTGGAGCCGCCGCAACCAGCCGCCGAACTTCGGCCGCGTGAGCAATTGGAACCCGCCGGCGATTTCTTCGATCCGGAACGCGCTGTCCTGGGAATCGTAATATCGGTTCAGCCGGCGAATTAATGTACGCGCTTCCGTGCCGTCCGCCAAGCTGGCAAATTGAGCGATTTTTCGGCTGCCCAGCGGTTCCGTGGCGACGAACAACACCGCCTCGACCCTCGCCGCGCGCGGGTCGCGGCGGACGGAACTGTCCGATTCGACCTCCGCCGCCTTGGCCGGTTGCCCCGCTGCGCGTGAGGTTGCTTTGGGGCCATCGCCCCGCGCAGCCGGCGCCGCCGGCGCCGCCAGCGCGTGACGGTAGCGCAGGCTCACGCTTCGTAACCGCTGGGCGACCGATCGGGGAACTGGCAACATGCCGCTCAAAGTAAGCCGTGGGCAGCCGGATGGCAAGACCTAATTCCGGCCCATCAACCACTTAGCGTCTCTTCGCGTGCCAGGCCTCGACTTGCTCGACGACCGCCTCAATCACCTTGGCGGGGCTGGTTTCCGTGGCCTCGAAGTGCCGCGTCGCCTGGCCCTGGTTTGAGAGCGCCACCTTGCAACTAAAGCGATAGAGTTGGCCGGTGACGCCCCATGTCTCCAAGCGGTATCCGACGGCGCCCAACTTGCGCAATCGCCATTCACCGCGGCTCAACGGGTCGTCGGCGTCCGGTTCCGCGGCCAGCTCGGCGGAATCCGCGGCAAGCCGATCGGCTGATTCCGAGCGATCCGAGTCGTCCGCTCCCGATTCGACGCGGTCTGAATAGGTGGTTGCCTTCAACGGCGACTCACCGCGACGGGTCGTGGGCGGCTCGCCGTGCGACGCGCCGCGCGGCCGCCGTTGTGGTTGTCGTTCGGCGCCAAGGGAAACGCGCCGCGCGGTCGCGGGCGGACGCTCACCACGCGACCAAAGCGAGGCCGTCGCATCGTTTCGGCCGACGGCCGCTCCGCCCGGCAGTTTATTGGGCTCACTGGGCGCCGCGTTCCGCGCCTGGCTCGCGACCTGTGCCTGGCTCGCAACCGGTGCCTGGCTCGCAACCGGTGCCTGGCTCGCGACCTGTGCCTGGCTCGCGACCGGTCCCTGGCTCGCGACCGGCGTCCCGTTTCCGACGGGCTGGACGGCGGTGATTCGGGCTCGCGGCAGGCTTTCCGGTCCCGTTTCGGCCCCCGCCGCGGTGGATGGGGCCTTTGTGGCCGCCTTCGCGGTCTGAGACTCGTCGGGCCTGGCGCCGCGGGTCGATGGCTCGTCGCCGTCGGCGGGCGGTGCCTGCTTTGAATGGCTCTGAATCGCCGATTGCACCGCCTTGGGCAGCGCCGTCCCCACCACCGCCGCCAGCGGGAGGCCGACCATGCACACAATCATGATCGTCGCGCGAAATGCCACCATTCCCGACGACTGCATGGCCGGATTGACTCCCTTCCTATTCGGTCTCACCAGGTCCGTCCTTGCACCTGATGCCCAGCGCTCTACAAGGGGTCGGGATGATACCTGCCAAGGGTGAAGATAGGCAAGGGCAAAAAACGCCCGCACCCTCTTTGGAGTGCGGCGATTCGACGCCGCTTTCGCCCAGCCGCGATGCCCCGGCTAGCCCGGATTATTCATGGTCCAGGGAGGAACTCGCGCACTGTACTGTAGCAGAATTCGCAAGAATTCTGGTGTAACTCGCGTCCACGGCCTGACTTCTTGCGAAGCCAGCTACGGGACCATGAATAATCCGGGCGAGAAAGCGACCGGCGCATCGCTCAGGCTCTGCCCCAACCACCGTGAAGCCGGCCCGCTACCGCCAAGCCACTGACAACCGACAACTGACAACAACTCTGGCATTTGACCAACCGCCTAATACGCCTCCTTCGCCTGGACCCCCGTCTTGTTCCTTTCATAGAGATTCTTGAGGTTCTCGCACCCCATCTGCTGGATGGCGCAGTTGCTCTGGTTCAAACTCTCCAACAATTGCTCGGCTTGGCTTTGCGCCGGAAAGCTTTGCGCCGGAGGGCGTTCGACGTTGGATTGCGGCGCCGCCGGCGCCGTGGCGGCCGCGAGCGGTGGCCCCAGATCGAGCTTGCCGCGGTAGAAGGCGTAGCGGCCCTCGCCCGCCTCGGCGATCACCGTGCTGGCGCCCTGGATCGCCTCGGCGACGAATACGCCCCGCAAGTCGGTCTCGCCGGAAACGAAGTCGGGGTTCCGCGTCCCAATCACCTTCACATGGACGTCGGAAACATAGCCGTCCGTGGTGGCGTCCTTCACGGTCGCCCGCACCTCGCCGCTGGAAGCCTCCTCCGCGACGTCGACCACCAGCGGCGTCACCAGCACCAGCCCGCTGGCGTACAGGTCGTCGCCGCGGCAGACCACCAGGTACGCCCCCTCGTCTTTCAACGGCAAGGGGAGCTTCCGCGCGCGGTCGCGGTAGTCCTTGCCGTCGCCCAACTCGATGACCGCCTCGTGGTAGGGGCGGATGCCGGCCAGGTTGATGCCGGTGATCCCGGCCAGGTTCCGCTTCAAGAGGCTGAACTTCATCAAGTCGATCTTGTAAACCCGCACATCGCAGTGGGCGACGTTGCGGAACTTCAGTTCCAACGCGACGGCTTTGCCCGGCTGGATGGTCGTCACCTCGGGCAAGGCGATCGCCTTGCGCAGGAAGTACTGGATGGCCTGCTTGGCGTCGGCGAAACGCTCCTCGACCCGCGCGTATTGGCGGATCGCGTCGGCCGCCTGACCCAGGCTGTGGTGGACCTGGCCTAGGATGTAAATCGCCTGCCACTTGTAGTGGCTCTCCAGCTCACGGCCGGTCTGGCGGTCGGTTCGCTTGGCCTCGGCCACCTTGCGGCACATGGCCAGGGCCTGCTCGTGCTCGCCCAATGCGAAGTGGCTGTAGCCGACCACGTACCAGAAACTGTCCAAATAGTCGCTCGCCGGATAGCGCTCCGCGTACAAGTTGCAGGCAACGATCGCCTCGCGGTAAGCTTTCAACTCCAAGAGCGCGTTGGCCAGCGAGAAGCTCGCCTGGTCGGCCGCCGGGTCGTTGGGGTACGAGGTGAGGAAGTCGTCGAGCATCGCCAGCGCCTGCCGCACCAGGTCGACGCGGTTGAGCTTCTTCTCGCGCAGCTTGGGGTCGGCCGCCGCATGCGGGGCGTAGGCGTAAACGCGCTGCGCCAGGGCGTACTGCGCCGCGGCCGCGTAGGGCTCGGGCGGGTACTCGGCCAAGAGCCGGCCCATGACCTCGACCGAACGCGAGAACTCACCCTGCGCTTCGAGGAACCCAGCCACGCCCGTCTCGCGCAGGAAGCTGCTCTCGACGGTCGCCCGGAAGACCAGGAAACTGCGCTCGTACTCGCCGATCTTGTCGTAGGCCGCGCCGATCCGCATGATCTTCTCGAACGAAAGCTCCACCTCGGGCCACTTTTCCTTGATCAGCTCGAAGTAGCGGACGATGGCGGCGTCGGGCCCTTGTTCGAGGTGGACGTCCAGGAGCATCGTGACCGCTTCCTGGTAAATGGCGGGCTGCAACTGCCATTTCTCGACCAGTTCCGTCAGATACGTGCCCGCCGCAGCCAGCTCACGCTTGGCGAACTGCCGTTTGCCGAACTCGTACAGTTCTTGCGGCGTGAGCTGGTACTCGTCGCCACTGGCCGCCCCCAGAGGCAGCACCGCCAGCGATTTGCTTTGGGCCACCGCCAGTTGCTCGGGGCGGTAGGGGTTGCGGATCACGGTCGGCGCGGCGCGATACGCTCCGGGCAGGTAGCCGTGGATGTCATAACGGATCGGCTCGATGTAGTGCCGGCTGCCGATATAGAACGTGATCGCGCCGGGCGAGATCTCGAAGCGCTCGAAACCGCCGCTGATCGACTGCTCGATCACGGTGGCGCCGGCCGGCAGCGGCTCGCTGACCACCAGGTACTCGAGTTGCTCGTCCGTCGCGTTGGCTGGCACGTTCTGCCGCTGGATCTCGATCTCGACGCGGCCGCGCCGGCCGACGGGCAATTGCGTGAGCGGGTTGCGGAACGCCGTGTAGCTCCCCTGTAAAACGCCGAAGCCGCGGTGTACCGGCTGGCCGTCGAGCTCGCGCTCGGCCGGTTCATAATGCCGCCTCACGATCCAGTCGCGCGTGGTGCTCTTGAGCTTGTCGGCCGGAACGAATCCGCCCAGCACGCACTGGTAAGTGAACCGACCTCGCCCGGTGATGCGGAAATTGATTTTCTGCTTGCCCCGCTTCAAGAGCTTCGCCGGAACCTGCACGGTCCGCGTGCCGGCGTCCTGGGTGACGTCGAGCGTGGCGGCGTCGGTGTCGTTGACGACGATGGTGAGCTGGTAGTGCTCCCCCTGGAAGCGGGTTTTGGCGAACCACTCGCCCAGGGCCAGCGTGGCGGGCCCGGTGGCCTTGTCGGGCGACCAGCGGAAGCCGGCCCGGTGCGCCATCAGCCACTCGACCAATTGCCTGGTCTGGGCCGCCTCGGGCGCCACCTTCTCCTGGGCCAACAGGTACAAGGCCCGCAGTTCCGCCGCCGCCTGGCTCCAGGGCAACGAGGCGATGGCCGCCGTGCGCTTGGGCGCCGCGTCGTCGAGGTTGCGCTGGGCCAGCACGTCGAGAATGTCGCCGGCCATCGGCAGGCGGTCCATCTGCGCCAGGGCCAGGGCCAGATGCGCCAAGGCCGCGTTCGACAGGCTGGGCCGGTTGCGGAAAAGGCGGTTGGCCAAGGTAAAATCGCCGCGGCCCGCGGCGGCCGCGCCTTGCAGGAGCACCGCCTTGCTGTCGTAGTCGCCGTCGGCGGTGGCGGCGATTTGCGCGTTGAGGTACGTCAGCGCCTTCTCGAAAGCCTCGTCGGGCAGCTTGTAGCCCGCCGAGCGGGCCAGGCTCAAGGCCCACACGACGCGCGCGGACGTATAGCGGTTGCTGGTGTTCTTGCCACCGGTTGTTTGGTTGCTGGGGCCGCCGCTCCCCGTCCAACTCCAGCCGCCGTCGTCGGCCTGCGACGACACCAGCAAGCTGATCGAGGCGCGAATCCGCAGGTCGATCGCCTCGGCCCGCGGCGAGCCGGCCTGGCGCGTGCTGCCGAGGAGTTTTTGGATCGCAACCGCCGCCATCAGGTCGCTCGTCGCGCTGTCGAGCCCCGAGGCGATCCGCTGCGAGTCGAGCTGGCAGCGAGGCGCCGGAGCCAGCAGCACATCCAAGAGGCTACTCTCGACGTTGGGTCCGACGATCACTTCCAGCGTCGGCGCGGCCAGCGGCATGTCGGCCGGCGGTTCAACCCAGGCGGTCGTGTCGCTCGTGGCCGAGCCGCCGGCGGTGGCGTAGACCGGCATGCCATAGGCTTCCAAGGGAACCTCGCGGCGGACCACGTCGGTCTGCTCGCCAGCCGCGACGGTCAACTCGAACGTCACCCGCGGGCGACCCGCGTCGCCGCCGCCCTCGGGTTCGTCGTCGGGCCGGTTGAGCGTGGTCTTGAAGCTCAGCTCGTGAATTCCCTTGCCGGCGTCGAGCGTCTTCTTCTCCTCGACCGTCTTTCCGCCGATGGTCGTCTTGAGCGTTACCTCGATTGGTCCCTTCTCGACCGCGTCGTTATGAACGCCGGCCAGGATTTCGGCCTCGTCGCCGTCGGTGAAGGCCAGCGGCAGTTTCAACTCGCCGAACAGATCCTTCTTGACGACGAGTTCCCCATCGGCCTCGCCGGCCAGGGTTTCGGCGGTGACGCCCTTGGCCAAGAGCCTCCAAGCGGTCGTGCGCTCGGGCAACGTGATGGTGACAGTGGCTTTTCCTTTTTCGTCGGTGACGACGGCGGGGTTCCAATAGGCCGTTTCGCGTGCCGCCGCCGCCGGCAGCAAAACGGCGCCCTGCGTCGCCAGTTTGCCGGCCAGAACCGCGACTTCCTTGTCGCTGAGGTCGCGGGACAACTTGAAGTTGTTTTGCGTGCCATCGGCGGAAAAAACGCAGAAGAATGCTCCGTTTTCCCGCCAGTCGGGCCTTTCAAGCAGTTGCTGGGGCGACACGGCCGCGGCTTCCGCCCGGTCATCGAATTCAAAGCTCCCGAACACCAATTCGCGTTCCGTGACATCCAGAACCTCCGCGTCGATAGACATCTTGGCGGATAAGTCGGAGTCACGCAGCTTTTCGCGTTTTCCGGCTTTCTTATCTGCCAACTTCTTTCGACTGAGCGTGCCTCCGGCGCGGATCTCGGCCTGAACCCGTGCCCCGGGTTTAAGCAAGCCGAGATTCAGTTCGACAGAGCCGAACGGCTGATCCTTGGCGACAAGCGCACCCTTCCCGTCTACTTCGCCGAGGCGGTGTTTGAGTAGGGAGGGGCCGTCATCGGCAGGCGCTGGTACGCCACTCTCCTCTGCCAGCGCGTCACCCGCCGTGCCGGCAGGCCCCGCGATACGACGGGCATCCTCGCCGCCACGCTGCGACAGGTGCGCTCTTGCCAACCGCTCCGCCTCCTCCGCCGCGACTTCGAGCCGGTCTTTCTCGGCCAGCAGCTTGGGGTCGATCGGCCGCGTGGCGGGATGGTACGCGAACGTGACGCTCGACATGGTCCGCACCGCCGGCGCGCGCGTTTGACCGCGGAAAAAGTCTTGGATCGGGGCCACGTTCGAGCCAAACATCTCGACCAACGCTTGCTCGACCAGTGCCAGGCTCACCTCGGCCGAGACCGGCTTGCCCTGCGGATCGGTGGCCGTGATCGTGACGTCGACGTCGTCGCCCGGCCGCGCCGGTCCCTCGCCCGCCTTGCGCTTGGTCTTGATCGCCAACCGCAGGTCGCGCTCGACCGTGAACGGGCTGGAGGCCTCGTGGAAGCGGCTGAACGAGGCCGCCGCCTCGGAATCCTTGGGCGGATGGGCGTCGGTCATCACGGCCACGGCCAGTTCGAAGTTCGGCGCCAGCGTCGCGGTGAGCGGAACTTCGAGCTCGTTGGCCCCCTCTTTCAAGGCCACGAGTTGGTAATCGAGCACCTTGGCCCCCTGGAACGTGACCAGGGCCAAGGCCGGCGCTTCGCGCCAGTGCAACTGCACCTTCGCCGTGTCGCCGACCTTGAACGTGTGCCGGTCGGCCAGGATGCGCAACCGCACGCGGTCGCTCTCGTCCGACAGTTGCACGGCGTGTGTCGCCGAGATCGGGTTCTCGAAACGATCCGTGCCTTGCACGCGCAGCGCGTACTGGCCCCCTTGTTCCAATCGCAGCGTCAGCCGGGCTTGGCCGAGCTTCTCATCGGTGGCCAACTCATGCTCTTCCACCTCGCGCTCGCCCACTTTGCCATCGACCGTGGTTCGCTCCAAGACATGGAGCGTGAGCTTCTGGGCGCTGGGCTTTCCTTCGGCGTCAAGGGCGCTGACGGCCACTTCAAACGTCTCGCCCGCCACGTAGACCGGCCGCACCGTGCCGACCGTGAGCGAAAACCCCTGCGTGGCCAAGAAGAAGTTGACCGAGGTCTGCAAGCCGCGCTCGGCCAGCGATACCACCAAGGGCAGCGTTTGCGACTCGCGGAACTCGCGCGTCGGAAGCTTGAACGCCAGTTCGCCGCGCTCGTTGGTCGTGCCGCTGTAGCTGCGGCCGCCCGCCAGCGAATAGCGAAGCTCGCGACCGGCCAGGGGCGCGCCGTAGTAGAACTTGGCCGTGATCGTGCCCTCGATTTCCTCGCCCCGGTAATAGACTTTTCGCTGCGTATCGACCGCCAGCTTGACCGGCTCGAGTTGGTACTCGTGGACGGCGAACGCGCCCTGGTAGGCATGCCCGTCGTCGTCGCGAACCTGGATGCGGCAACCGCCCGGCGTGCTCGTGGCCGGCAATGCGAAGTGGGCATGGAAACTGCCGAACTCGCCCAGCGCCACCTCGTCCTGGCGGATCAGCCGGTCGCGGCTGTCGAAAACCTCCAGATGGTACTTCTTGCCGGCCTCGATCTCGAAGCGGTCGGCCTTGACGATCCGAACGACGCCGCGGACATGCACCACCTGCCCTGCCCGGTAGACGGGCCGGTCGGTGAAAATATAGCCCCGCTCGCTCAGCCCGACTGAGACCCCCACGCCTTCCAGGCCGACCACGTTCGAGGCCACGCTCCCCTCGGCGACGGCGAACACGCGCACGTCGGCCGCGCTCTTCAACTCGTCGTAGCTCTTCTGGAACACCCCGTCGTCGCCGGTCGCCGCCTCGGCGAAGACCTGCTGGCCGTTGGAGATCAAGAGCCGCGCGTTGGCCCAGGGCTTCTTCGTGCGCAGGTTTTCGGCGAACACGAACACCTCGTCGCGCGAACTCTTCACGATCACGTCGAGATCGCTGCGCACGACCAGCGTCGTGGCCTCCAGCGTCTTGCCGCTGACGGTGACCGCCATCACGCCCGAACGCCCCTCGTCGGGGAGCGGGACTTCAATCTCGTTTTCGAACTGCTGGTACTCGGCGTAGTTGGGCACCTCGAACTCGAACGACTTGTCGGGGTCGATCAGGGCGATGTCCAGCCCTTCGACGCCCCCGGCCAGGTGCATCTTGCGGAAATAGGTCTCCAGGTCGACCGTGTACGCCCGCACGGCCACTTTCTCGATGTTGCGGGAGACCAGCTTGATCTTGGGCGTTTCGTTGCCGCGGTAGACTCGCTCGGTGGCGATGGTCAGGGCCTTCTCGGTGAGCCGGGCAATCCGCTGGCCCGCCGCGGCGGCGTGGTCGCCCCAGGTCACTTTGCGGTATTCCTTGAGTGCTGGATCGAGCTTGCCGAGTTTTTCCTCGAGCGTGACACCGATCATGAACTGGGCCTGGGACGACTCGTTCGTGCCGGGGTATTTCGACACCAGCCGCCGCCATTCGGCCAGGGCGTCGTCGTACTTCTCCTGTTGGAAGGCCATGCGGCCGAACTCGTAGAGGATCGACGGGTCGCGGCCATCGAGCGGGTATTTGGCCAAGAACTCGTTCCAGAGCTTGCGGGCTTCGTCGTAGCGTTTGGCCTGGAGGGCTTCGTAGCCCAGCAGGAACTCGGTATTGATGATGTCGCGTTGCACCTCGCTCCAGGCGTGGTGGGCCGGGTACTTGGCCAGGTAGTCGCGCCAAGCTTCCAGGGCCTCGGGGAACTTCTTCTGCAACTGGTACGAGCGGCCCAAGAGCACGCGCGCTTCCGGCGCCTCGTCGGTGTCGGAGTAACGTTCGTCGGCCAGGAAGCGGTGGATGGCTTCCACCGCGTTGTCGAACCGGCCGCGGAACACGTCACTGGCCGCGATTCGCAAGTGGGCCTGGCCGGCCAACTTGTGTTCGGGAAAACGCTTGACGAATGCTTCGAGCGAGGCCACGCCCAGGCCCAGTTCGTCGTCGGTTTGGGGGGCCGGCAGGTTGTACGTCCGCGAGAGGTTGAAGGCCGCCTCGGCGATCCGCGGCGACTTGTCGTTAGGGTAAGCGGCCAGCAGATCCTGCCAGGTGCGGCGCGCCTGCTCGTGCTGGCCCAGGCCGAGTTGGCATTCCCCCAGCAGGTAACGCGCTTCGACGTCGTTGGCGGGCGGTGCCCACCCTACAGAGAGGAATTGAGCGAAACGGTTGGCCGCTTCTTGCAGATTGCCCTGCGACTGGTAGCAGCGGGCCACGAGCAGCTCGATCTCGGCGCGTTTCTCGGGCCGGGGACCGACCGCGAGGGCCTTCGTGTAGAACTCGAGCGCTTTGGCGAAGTCGGGCGGCTGGCGCTCGTCGGCCGGCTTGAAGTAGGCGTCGGCGAACTCCAGGTAGATGTCGGCGATTTCCTGTTTCCGATCGAGCGACAAGAGCGCGGCGGCCTCTTGCCGATAGATCCGCTCGGCCGCCTCGAAGTCGCCCTTGCGGGCCAGCGACACGGCGCGCCCGAAGCGAGCCCGGCGCAGCCAGGCGCTCTTGGGGAATTCGTTTTCCAGCGCCTCATAGGCGGCAATCGCGTCGTCGTATTGGCCGGCCAGGTGCAGGGCGCGGCCCTTGAGGTAGGCCAGCCCATCGAGGGGAACCTCCTTCCGCTGGGCGACCTTGTCGATCGCCTTGGCCGCTTCGGCGTATTTGCGGCCCTGCATCAGCTTCTTGACTTCCGGCGGCACGTTCGGCTCGGCGGGCTTGTCCTGGGCATGGGTCGAAGAGGCGACCGACCAGGCGGCGATCACCAGGCTTGCTACGAAAGAGAAGGTTTTCATGGTGTACCACGGAGAACATGATGAGTACGGCGGAACTGCATCCCTACTACTGCGAGCGGGCTGCTTCGACACTAACCCGCAGCGCAAGCAAGGCGCGTAACGACAAGCAAGGCGCGCAACGACTTGCCTTGCTTGCGCGGCGGGCGCTACAGTTCAGACGTTGCCCAGGGCGAAAAAGTTTCATCCTTTTTTCAACCACCCGCTTAATTGCCAGAATCGTCCCTTAGGGTTCTGTAGGGAACGCCCTCCGTGGCGTTCCGTGAAGCTGGAGCGACGTCATCTGGCGGGACACGGAACGCCACGGAGGGCGTTCCCTACAGATGCCCACACTAACCCGCAGCGCAAGCAAGGCAAGTCCAGCGCTGGGCCCTTGCTTTCCTTGTTCCCACGCTCCGCGTGGGAACACTTCGGCCGCTCCGCGGCCCCGAAGTAAGGACCGCGTGTCGCTGCGTATAGTAAGTCCGGGTAGCCCGTATTATTCATGGTCCGGGGTGGACCTCGATGCGATCAGCATGGTGCGGAAAAAAGCGGCCGGCTGTGATTGTGCAGTCCGACGCTTACGCGAGGGCCGTCAGCACGCTGATCGTCGCCGAGGTCACGAAGAACCTGACCATGTCGCGAGATCCTGCCTGTCTGTATATCGACGCGAGTAGGCTGGCTGGCTCTTGCCGCCGTCGGCTTTGCCCGTCACGGCGAATACAGGACGGCCTTCCTAGGCCGTCCGCACCGCCGCGGAACCGCAACGATTCGATCTGGCGAAATCGCCAGTGTTCCCACGCGGAGCCGGTCCTCCTAGCCGACCTTGGCCGGGAGGGCGTCTTCTGTTACGGTGTACGCGCGGGGCCACGGCCGGCGGAACGGAAACCAAGAGCCTATCCCAGAACCGCCATTGTGCTGCAGGCGTCCCGCCTGCCGGGCGGTTTTGTGATAGGCTCTAAGGAAGGCGCCGCTTCTGGATGCGCACGCCTCGTCGTGGGCCTACCCAACGCGCGGCAAGGGAAAATCACGGATGAACAACTTCGGCAGGGCTTTGCGTCTGGCGCTGCGATACCGCTACACCTTCGCGGCGTCGGTCGTCTGCGCACTGGTGGTGGCCATTCTTTGGGGGGGGAATATCGGCGCCGTCTACCCTCTGGTCGCAGTGACGACCGAGGGCCGTTCGCTGCACCAATGGGCCCAAGTCGAAATCGACGCCGCCGACGAAACGGCTGACCGGCTGCGCACCGAAATTGCCCAGGCCCAAACGCGGCCGGCCGCCTTGGCGCCGATCGGCCAGCCCGCGGCGCGCCGCGAATTGGAGCGCCTTGAAAGCGAGCTGGCCATCCAGGAGCGGGAAACTCGCAAGTACCGGTGGCTGTTGGCCCATGTGATCGAGCCGTTCCTGCCCGACGACCCGTTCATGACGCTGGTACTGATCGTCGGCCTGCTCTTGGTCGGCACACTGGTCAAGAGCCTGTTCTTCGTTTGGCACC
This sequence comes from Pirellulales bacterium, assembly GCA_035531595.1. Lineage (GTDB taxonomy): Bacteria > Planctomycetota > Planctomycetia > Pirellulales > JAICIG01 > DATKSN01. Next base: position 49,177 of record DATKSN010000213.1, read on the forward strand.
AGATCCTGGTCGGCCGGCTGGCCCAAATGGTGATCTTCAACCTGCGCAAGGAGTTCTATCGCCGCACCTTGCGGATGGATCTGGCCACCTTTGGCGAGGACGGCACCGGCGAGTTGATGAGCCGTTTCACGTACGACATGGAGAGCTTGTCGGTCGGGATCAGCGATTTCTTCGGCAAGCTGATCCGTGAGCCGCTGAAGATGATCTCTTGCCTGGTGGGGGCGGCCTGGGTTTGCTGGCAGTTGCTGGTGTTGTCGCTGGTGTTGGCGCCCTTGTCGGTGCTCTTGATCCGCGGCCTGGCGCGCGCCCTGAAGCGAGCCAACCGACGGGCCATGGAGGAAATGTCGCAGATCTACAACATCCTGGAGGAAACGTTCCAGGGGATCAAGGTGGTCAAGGCCTTCACCATGGAGCGCAGCGAACGCTGGCGGTTCCACCAGGTGAGCAAGAAATACCTGAAAAAGGCGATGCGCATCGCCCGTTACGATTCGCTGACGCGGCCCATGACCGAGGTCATGGGCATCGCCACGGTCTGCGTGGCGCTCTTGGCGGGCGCCTACCTGGTGCTGAACAAGAAGACGGAGCTGATGGGCATGACGATGTGCAGCCAGCCCCTGTCGTACGAGGCGATGCTGTTGTTCTACGGCCTGTTGGCCGGCGTGAGCGACCCGGCGCGAAAGCTTTCCGAGGTGTTCAGCCGCATCCAGCGCGCGAGCGCGGCCGGCGACCGCATCTTTCAACTTCTCGACCGGCGGCCAACGATCGTCGATCCGCCCCGCCCGCGACCCCTCGGAAGGCACCGTCGCGAGCTGGTTTTCGACGGCGTCCAATTCCATTACCAGCCCAGCCAGCGGGTGCTGGAAGACATTCAACTGACGATTGGCTTCGGCGAGACGATCGCCGTCGTCGGTCCCAACGGTTGCGGTAAGAGCACTCTGGCGAACCTGATTCCTCGGTTCTTCGATCCGGTGGCCGGCAGCGTCCGAATCGACGGCATCGACCTGCGCGACGTGCGGCTGCGCGAACTGCGCGAGCAAATTGGGGTGGTGACCCAGGAGACGCTGCTGTTCGACGACACCGTGTTCAACAACATCCGCTATGGTTGCCCCCATACGACGCGCCAAGAGGTGATCCGCGCGGCCCAGCAAGCCCACGCCCATCGATTCATCGAGGAGCGGCTGGAGTCGGGCTACGAAACGGTCGTCGGCTCGCGGGGTGGACTGCTTTCGGGGGGGCAGCGCCAGCGCATCTCGCTGGCGCGCGCCATCCTACGCGATCCCTCGCTGTTGATCCTCGACGAGGCCACCAGCCAGATCGACCTGGAAAGCGAGCAGGTCATCCAGCAAGTACTCGAGCAATTCATTCGCAACCGCACGACGGTGATCATCACCCATCGCATGGCCACCCTGGCCTTGGCCGACCGGATCGTGGTCATGGAGGCCGGCCGCATTCTCGACGTCGGCAGCCACGACGAGCTACTTCAACGCTCGAACCTCTACGGCCGCCTTTACGACATTCAGTTCAAGGAAATCGCCTGAGCCGCTGCGTTGGCATACTGTTTGCTCTTATCGCTCGCACTGCATGGCGGGACATCCTTGCTGGGGCGGTCAAGGTCAGCGGCTCGGAACAGAGAAACGAGCGAAAAGTCCGGGGCGAGGAAGAGGCCGGGGCGAGGAAGAGGCCGGGGCGAGGAAGAGGCAAGTGCAACACGCCTTGAGAATGCTGGGAAAGAGCCAGCAGGCACCGTGCCCTGGCTCTCCGGGTATTCGGACGATCGTTTGGCAACAAGGCTAAATCGTCTGGCAACAAGGAAAACGCCACGAGTCGGGAATGCTAGCAACTCGCTAAGTTCCCGACTCGCGTGTTGCATTCTGGTGTATCGTTTATGCACATGCGCATTAAAACGATACAGCGACCGCCATGTTATACCCCACGCCATCGTTGCCATCGCCCGCCGCGCGGCGCTGTGTGCTGTCGGTCAACGGCGGCTCGTCGAGCGTCAAGTTCGCTGTGTATACCATGGACGAGCCGTTGCGGAGGCTCGTCCACGGCTCAGTCGAGCGGATTGGCCTTGCGGACGCCGTGTTTCACGCGGTTGACGACGAGCAACAGCGGCGAGCGGGGGGCGTAAGCCCCCTGTTGGATGAGCGGCGAGCGGATGAGCGGCGAGCGGGGGGCGTAAGCCCCCTGTTGGATGAGCGGCGCGAAATCGGCGCCGCCGACCACCGGCGCGTCGTCGCCGAACTGATCGGCTGGATCGAAACCAAACTCGGCTTGACGAGCCTTGTCGGCGTGGGACATCGCGTGGTCCACGGCGGCCCGCGGTATGGCGAACCGGTGCGGATCACGCCTGAGGTCATTGACGAACTACGCCGGCTTAGCCCGCTCGACCTGGCGCACCTGCCCGCCGAAATCGAGCTGATCGAGGCCTTCGCCGCCGCGTGCCCCAAACTCCAACAGGTGGCCTGTTTCGATACGTCCTTCCACCGGAACATGCCACGGGTGGCGCAACAATTGCCGATTCCCAGGCGTTACGAAGCCGCGGGCGTGCGGCGCTATGGGTTTCACGGCATTTCATACTCGTACCTGATGGAGGAACTCAAGCGCGAAGCAGGCCGCCAGGCCGCCGACGGACGAGTGATCCTGGCACACATCGGCTCCGGCGCCAGTCTCGCAGCCGTGTGGCAAGGCCAATGCATCGACACCTCAATGGGCTTCACGCCCACTGCGGGGCTCATGATGGGTACTCGCCCGGGCGACCTCGACCCGGGTTTGCTCGTCCACTGGCTGCGGAGCGAGAAAATGACCACCGACGAGTTGGATGACCTGCTCAACCGCCAATCGGGGTTGCTGGGCGTTTCCGAAACCAGTTCCGATTTCCGCGATTTGCTGCGGGACGAATCGCTCGATCCGCGGGCGGCCGAGGCGATCGCGCTGTTCTGCTACCTGGCCAAAAAATGGATGGGGGCCTTTGCCGCGGCGCTGGGCGGGCTCGACACCCTAGTCTTCGCGGGCGGAATCGGCGAGAATTCACCGCAGGCGCGGGAGCGGATCTGCGCCGGCCTCGAGTTCCTGGGCGTCGAACTCAATGCGGATCGCAACGCGACCGCCGCGCCCGTGATCTCGGTCGACGGAAGTCGCGTGACGGTGCGGGTGATCGCGACGGACGAGGCGTTGATGATCGCCCGCGCCGTGCGGCGCGTACTGGGGGCAGGAACACAGAGGTGATAGGTGACAGGTTACTTCCGACTTCCGACTTTTTGGAGGCCCCATGACGCCCCCCCTGGCTCCCGACCTGCTGCGGAAAATGGACGCCTATTGGCGCGCGGCGAACTACCTTTCCGTCGGTCAGATTTACCTGTTCGACAACCCGCTCTTGAAGCAGCCGCTCGAGCTGAAACATGTGAAGCCACGGCTGTTGGGCCACTGGGGCACGACGCCCGGCCTGAACTTCATCTACCTGCACCTCAACCGCGTGATCAACCAGCGCGACCTGTGCGTGCTCTACGTCACGGGACCGGGACACGGAGGGCCGGGCCTGGTCGCCAACGCCTACCTGGAAGGGACGTACAGCGAGGTCTACCCCCACATCAGCCAGGATGAGGACGGGATGAAACGGCTGTTCACGCAGTTCTCGTTTCCCGGCGGCATCCCCAGCCACGTCGCGCCGGAAACGCCGGGCTCGATTCACGAGGGGGGCGAGTTGGGTTACTCCCTGTCGCACGCCTACGGCGCCGCCTTCGACAATCCGAACCTGCTGGTGGCCTGCGTCGTCGGCGACGGGGAGGCGGAAACCGGTCCGCTGGCCACCGGTTGGCACGGCAACAAGTTTCTCAACCCGGCCCGCGACGGCGCCGTGCTCCCCATTTTGCACCTCAATGGCTACAAGATCGCCAACCCGACCGTGCTCGCGCGCATCAGCCATGACGAGCTCGAAAGCCTGCTGAAGGGTTACGGCTACACGCCGTACTTCGTCGAGGGCGACGACCCGCCGGCGATGCACCAGCTCATGGCCGCGACCTTGGATCGCGTGGTCGACGAGATCCAGAACATCCAGACCGTGGCGCGCCGCGACGGCTTCCAGAAGCGGCCCCTTTGGCCGATGATCGTGCTGCGTTCTCCCAAGGGCTGGACCGGCCCGAAGGAAGTCGATGGCCTGAAGACCGAAGGCTATTGGCGTTCGCACCAGGTGCCGATGGGCGACATGGCCCATCCGGGCCACGTCAAGATCCTGGAAACCTGGATGCGAAGCTACAAGCCGGGGGAATTGTTCGACGCGACGGGCAAGCTGGCGCCGGAGTTGGCCGAACTGGCCCCCGAGGGCTCGCGGCGGATGAGCGCCAACCCGCACGCCAACGGTGGAGCGTTGCTCAAGGCCCTCAATCTGCCCGACTTCCGGCGGTACGCCGTTGACGTGCCCAGCCCCGGCGCCACGACGGCCGAAGCGACGCGCGTGATGGGCGACTATCTGCGCGACGTGATGCGAAGCAACCTCGACGCCAAGAACTTCCGCCTTTTCAGCCCCGACGAGAACAACTCGAACCGCTGGCAAGACGTGCTTCAGGTCACCCACCGCGCGTGGACCGCCGAAATCCTGCCGTACGACGACCACCTGGCGCCCGACGGCCGCGTGATGGAGATGCTCTCGGAGCACCAGTGCCAGGGCTGGCTCGAGGGTTATCTGCTCACCGGGCGGCACGGCTTCTTTTCTTGCTACGAGGCGTTCATTCACATCATCGACTCGATGTTCAACCAGCACGCCAAGTGGCTCAAGGTCACGCGGCACATCCCTTGGCGGCGTCCTATCGCATCGCTGAATTACCTGCTTTCGAGCCACGTTTGGCGACAAGACCACAACGGCTTCAGCCACCAGGATCCCGGCTTCATCGACCACGTCGTGAACAAGAAGGCCGACATCATCCGGGTGTACCTGCCGCCCGACGCGAATACGCTGCTCTCCGTCACGGACCATTGTTTGCGGAGCCGGCAGTACGTGAACCTGATCGTGGCGGGCAAGCAGCCTGCGCCGCAGTGGCTCTCGATGGACGAGGCGATCAAGCATTGCACGGCGGGGATCGGCATCTGGGAATGGGCCAGCAACGACAAGGGCGGCGAGCCCGACGTGGTGATGGCCTGCTGCGGCGACGTGCCGACGCTCGAGACGCTCGCCGCGGTCGAGTTGCTGCGGCGGAACGTGCCCGAATTGAAGCTGCGCGTGGTCAACGTGGTCGACCTGATGACGCTCCAGCCCGCCTCGGAGCACCCACACGGGTTGAGCGATCGCGATTTCGACGTCTTGTTCACCACCGACAAGCCGATCATCTTCGCGTTCCACGGCTATCCCTGGCTGATCCATCGCCTGACCTACCGGCGGACCAACCACGCGAACCTGCACGTTCGCGGCTACAAGGAGGAAGGCACGACCACGACCCCCTTCGACATGGTGGTGCTCAACGATCTCGACCGCTTTCACCTGGTCATGGACGTCCTCGATCGGCTGCCGCGACTTGGCTCGCGATCGGCGTACCTCAAGCAGGCGATGCGCGACCGACTGATCGAACATGCGCAGTACATCCGCCGCCAAGGCGACGACCTGCCGGAGATCCGCGACTGGCAATGGGGCCGGGAACCGGCGACCGGCGGCGCCGACGACCGGGCGCGAGACACGGCGGGGGATAATGGTTGAGTGGGACGAGGTCAACCCCCTCGCAGCAAGCCGAACGTCCATCGTCAAGCCGTTGATCTACATCCACCATGTGAGTGAGTTGTCGCCCATTCTGCTGGGCAGCGTCCATTCGGGCTCGAGCTGGTGAATCCTGAGCATCGTACGGATCGCCTTGAGTTTTGCCGCCCCGCTGTTTTGACCGATACCGAAGCAGAGACCGATGTCGGACGACCTCATGTAAGGTGTTTGGCTCTTGTCATGCAGGAAGTTCACCCAACCAATGGTGCGGATGATGCCGTAGGCCCACATGGCCGGTTTTCCGCTCAACAGCGGCGAAGGACGTTTGCGAGCGAGCTTTTCGGCCAGCTTGCGGCAGAGGACCGCATATTCCTCGTTCAGCCGGTCGCGGCAAAACTGGTCGGTCATGCCGACGATGATCGCGAGAACATTCCTCGCCTCATCCGACGAACGGTTGGCCGCGCGCTTCGGCCGGCTGAGCGGCGCTTGCGTCTTCGCCGCCGCGACGGGCAAGCCCGTGACCGGAAGCGACGTGACGATGCCATGACGGCCCTTCGCCCGCTTATACTCGGCGTTCAAGCGACGCCGAATGCCGGGACCAAACGTGATGCGGAAGGTGTTGAGCAGTCCGTCGTAGATCAGTTTGTCGTTGAACGGCAACAACATCGTCTCGACCAGGGCCGGCAGGGGCTGTCCAACCAGGTATTCGAGCGGCTGCGTGAGCGCCGTGACACCGTAGGCGATCGGGTCGTCCCCGTCGACGAGAAACACGGAGTACTTTTGCAGCGGACGATAGAGGTAGAATTGGCGGCGGATCCCGTGTTTCCAGGACCGGACGATTTCCAAATCGTCGGCCGAAAAGGCCGCCGCGTTGGCGGCGACGAACGAATCGATGAGGTCCATTTGGCCGAGCAGGGCCTTCCGTACGTCAATCCTGGTTTCGGGCGGAAGCGCCGCGAACCGTCCGGCGCTTTTGACGTCGGGTACGAGACCAAGTTGTTGGTTGACGTGGAACATCAGGGCCGAGTTCAGCTTGAAGAACCGCGCGGCATCTTGCGGCGAGAGTAGCATGGGTTTCGTTTCCTCCACCGGGCGAACTTCCGCGACGCGCGCGACGCGCGCGCCAAGTTGAAGGTAGAAAGTTAATCGCCAAAAGTCAAAAGGAGACACAGCACCATGAAGCAGCTTTCTATCCACGGACTCGAGTTTTCCATTTTCGACGAGGGCGACGGGCCGCCGCTGCTGTTCGTCCACGGGTTCCCGCTCGACCATACCATGTGGCGCGGCCAATTGGCCGAGTTCGCGACGGCGTACCGCGTGATCGCGCCGGATCTGCGCGGCTTTGGCGCCAGTGGAATCGGCGAAGCGGCGGTCACGATGGAGCAGTTCGCCGACGACCTGGCGGCAATCCTCGATACCCTCGGAGTGCGGGAGCCGGTCGCGCTGGTCGGTTTGTCGATGGGAGGTTACGTCGCCTGGCAGTTCGTGCGCAAGTACCGCTGTCGTCTGCGGGCATTGGTGCTCTGCGACACGAAGGCGGCGGCCGATTCGCCCGAGGCGGCCGAAAGCCGGCTCAAGGTCGCCGAGACGGTGCTGGCCGATGGGACGGAGGCATTGGCGCGGGCGATGGTCCCCAAGCTGTTCGCCAAGCGAACGATCGAAAACCGCTCGCCCGTCGTCGAAGCGGTTCGGAAGGTGATTCTGCAATGCAATCGCCAAGGAGTCGCCGCGGCGCAGCGCGGCATGGCCGCGCGGCCCGACGTGACGGACATGCTGGCGACGATCGACGTGCCCACGTTGGTTATCGTCGGCGAAGATGACGTGATTTCACCCCCGGAGGAGATGCGGCGGATCGCCCAGGCGATCCCCGGCTCGCGGCTGGTCGCCATCCCGAAAGCGGGGCACTTGGCGCCACTGGAAAATCCGGCGGCGTTCAACGCGGCCCTGGGCGAGTTCCTCGCGGCCGTCGAGGGCCGGCGCGCACCATACTATACTTCACGCGGTCGAGAATGAGACATTCACGGTGGCTGGGGCAGAGTCTAAGCGATGCCCCGGTCGCTAACTAACTAGCCGGGCATCGCTTACGCTCTGCCACCAGCCACCACTTTTTCGCGGCAAAACGTCTCATTCTCGGCCGCGTGAAGTATAATCCACACAACCCGCGGCTTAGGAGCGACAGTATGGACCACGAAACGGCTTCCAACCGTTGGCGACTGGTGGACATGCACCACCTCGGCTTGACGGTCGCAGACATCGAGCGCTCGATCGTTTTCTATCGCGATTTGCTGGGGATGACGTTGCACCGCCGCCGCCCGCGCGTCGACAACGATTACGTCGCGCTGCAAACCGGTTACCCCGGCGTCGTATTGAACGTGGCGTCGTTCAAAGTCTCGCCCGATAGCTCGCAGTCGCTGGAAGTCGTCGAGTACATGGAGCATGCCGGGCCGCCGGCCGAGACGGCGACGAACCGGCCGGGCAATAGCCATCTCTGCATCGCGGTAAGCGACCTGCGGGCATGCCATGCCGATCTCAAGGCCAAGGGGGTGCGGTTCAAGTCCGAGCCGGTGGCCATCACGGCGGGTTCCAATGCCGGCGGTTTGGTGGTCTACTTTTTCGATCCCGACGGCTATACGCTGGAACTGTTTCAGCCGCCCAACTGACGGCGAGGTGTCCTTTTTTTCCCAGGTCCGCCCGCATGGCCGCCACTTTCGATCTGACGGGTCGAGTCGCCCTCGTCACCGGCGGTGTACAGGGACTTGGGGCGGCCATTGCCCGCGCGCCGGCCGAGCGTTTCGCTTGCCTAGCAAGGCTGGAGAGCGGGGCGTCGCGATGTCAGCCGAGCCACCGCCAGCGCCACGGAGGGCCGTCAACGTTCATTAGGCACGCAGGGTCGCCACGGTATCGCTGGGCACGGGCGATGCGCTATCCGCGAGAATTGCGGCGGGAGTGCTGACGACCGGTTCCAAGGCGAAGAGGGCTTCCGCCGCGACGATGCGACGCGCGCCGTCCTCCTCGTTCTGGCAGATCCAGTATCCGAACGGGACGACCGCCTGAGTGAGCACGAGCACGGTCATGATTTTGTCGCCGACGTGGGTCGTTCGCCGCTGGCCGGGTTCAACATGGTACAAGGACATTCAGTTTACCTAAGGATGGAGGTGCGAGGGGGGGGGGGAGCGCAGTGGTTTCTTCAGTATCGGCTATTGGACGGCAATTACTAGAGCAATTCGGCCGCTGCGGCCGGGCGCGGCATGTACTTGCACAACAAGATGGCGCCGAAATAGAGCACGATCAGCGGAATCGCCATGAAGAACAGCGTGTAGGGGTCGGCCGGCGTGAGGACCGCCGACAGAATGACGATCACCATGATCGCGATCCGCCACTTGTCGATGTAGGTTCGCACGCTGAAGACGCCGATCCGCTCGAGGAACAGCATCACCAGCGGCAACTGAAAGCTGATTCCGAAGCCCAGCGGTAGGAAGATCACGAAGCTCAGCCATTCGCTGATCCGCGGGTCGGGTCCCAGCTTCAGCCAGCGGTTGAAGCTGAACAGGAAGTTCAACACGGGCTCGAAAACGAACAGGTAGGCGGTTAAGGCCCCCAAGAAGAACAACCCCAGGCTGAAGGGCAGGAAGACGTGGACGTATCGCTTCTCGTGCGGGTAAAGCCCGGCGCCGACGAACGACCAGATGCACCAGAAGACCCACGGGCTGGAAAGGATGACGCCCACCACCAGCGAGGCCTTCATCCAAATCGAGAACGCCTCGGCGGCGCCCATCGCCGCCGGTTCGATTCGCTGGTCCTCGTCGATCGCGTGCCAGAAAAAGGTGGGCACCAGTCGCCCCTTGCCAGCCAGTTCGCCGAGTTTCGCCTGCGACGGATCGACGTCAATCTCTGGAGCGTTGGTCTGTTCCGCGGGCGGCGTCGGGAGATTGACGCCTTCAAACGCGTCGGGTATGGCTTGTTTCAACTCACCCATGAATTGGAGCGGGTGGTAATACTGGATCTCGAACATGAGGCGCTGTTGGTTGACCATCCATTCGACTTCACGTCCGGTGTAAAACACCTCTTCGCCCGCCGCGCGGCGCGCGTCGGCCCAAGTTTGGAAATCCTCGAGGGCTTTCGTCTGGTAAAACCTGCCCAAGGCACTGCTCAGAGGGGCGGAAATCAGGGCCACCACATGTTTGCCCACCAACAGCCCCAGGCAAGTGCCGAGGAACAGCCCCGCCACGGCCTTGAACAACGCCTTGCGCAATTCGTCAAGGTGCTCTCCGAAGGTCATCGTCGTGTCTTTGAACAGGTCGTCGTCGCGCTTCAAATGCATGTTGTGGTGCAGGCGTCGCGCCTGCCCGGCGGTTTCGGGATAGGCTCTTAATGATAACAGGCCCGGCCACCCTCCGGCAAGCGACGCCGGATTCATGTTCCAGGGGAAACGAGCGCAGACTGCCGTTACACTAACCCGCAGCGCAACCTCGACGGGTCCGCGGAGCGGCCCACGAATCGGAAGGGATCATTTTCCCGAAAAAAGCACGCTCGTTGCGCAGCAACGAACGTGCAAAAAACAAAACGACGGCGAAGCGAAAAAAAACGACTTCCGAATACCCCATGACGTCTGAGCGAGCCGCGAAAGCGGCATCCAATGCTTGACGAGGAGAGCGAGCCGAGGCGCGTCTCAAACAAGGTGAGCGGCGTAAAGGCGGTCAGCATTTGCGGAGGTCTAGCCAAAAAAAACGGGGCAATCCCAGTTTCGGAAAAAAATGTTTTTCGGAGGGGCGGCGCGCCGCGGTCGCATGCCGTGACGGCGCGGCGACAGCGGCTCGTCGTCGGCTACGGCGCTGGTACAATGCCCCTGCCACGCCCCCGCATTCCGATCCGATGATGTGAAGTCGCGCACGTTCAGCTACGAGGAGACCAAGGGCATGCCATCACTCTACCCACTTCGTTTTCATCCCATCCTGCGCCGCTACCTTTGGGGCGGACGCCGCTTGGGGACGGATTTGCGCAAGCCGATCGGCGAAGGCGACGACTATGCCGAAAGTTGGGAGATCTGCGACCGCGGCGCCGACCAAAGCGTGGTGGCCTTCGGTCCTTTGGCCGGCGCGACGTTGGGCGAACTGGTCACGACGCGCGGCGAGGAACTGCTGGGACGGCACGCTCCGCAACCGCGTTTTCCCTTGCTGTTCAAGTTCCTCGACGCGCAGAAAACACTTTCGGTCCAGGTACACCCGGACGATGCGCGCGCGGCCCTGCTCGGTCCCGCGGACCTGGGCAAGACCGAGGCCTGGGTGATTCTGGCCGCCGCGCCGGGGAGCCTGATTTACGCCGGGCTGAAGCGGGGTTTCGATCGGCATGCGTTGGCGCGCGAGGTCGGGCGCGGCACCTGCGAACTTTGCTTGCACCGTTTCGAGCCGCGCGTCGGCGACTGCGTCTTCTTGCCGGCGGGCGTCGCGCATGCGATTGGCGCGGGTCTGCTGGTCGCCGAGATACAGCAATCGAGCGACACCACCTATCGGCTGTTCGACTTCAACCGCCTGGGACCGGACGGCCGGCCTCGGGCCTTGCACGTTCAAGAGGCCCTTGAAGCGATCGATTACCAGTACGGGCCAGCCCAACCTCAAACACCCCAGCCCACCGACCGGCCGCACGTCGAACGCATGGTGTCGTGCGACAAATTCATCCTCGATCGCTGGCGGATCAACGCCCCACGGGAACTCGGCGGCGATCATCGCTGCCATTTGCTGGCGGTGGTCGCGGGCCGGCTGCGAGTGGCCGGCGATCCCGATGAGGCGCCGCTGGCGGCAGGCTCGACGATCCTGCTTCCGGCCGCGGCCGGTGCGGTGGAGTTGAGTCCCACGGACCCTGTGACCCTGCTCGACGCCTATTTGCCTTAACGCGGCCTTGCTTCGCTCGGCCGCTACCCAACAACCCGTGCAGGCTTTTTCTTTCAACGATCCGCTTAATTGCTGGTTTTCTTGGTCTGGCGTCGATCCAGGGCAGTAGCGACAATCCTTTCCCGCAATTCGGAAAGGAGGCCGGAATGTCGCGGTTGCCGATGGATCGATCGAGGGTCCGAGAAGTGGTC
>DATKSN010000214.1:0-8821 GCA_035531595.1 Pirellulales bacterium
GCTACCCTCCCTCCTGGGTAGGAGCAACAAACTTGCTGGATCAAGCGGTCTCTGGGTCGGCCGCTCCGGTGGGTGCTTCGCGATGGAGCTTTATGACTGAGCACCGGAGCGGCGCTAGCCGCCGCTCCGGTTGCTCAGGGAACACCGCGGCCGTTGGGCGGATGGCGCGACTCGTCATCCGCCCCGCGGTTCGCCATCGTAGTCATCACGCTCCGCGTGATGAAACCACATCACGCGGAGCGTGATGACTTGCTGGATGCGCGAGTCCACGGCGAACGGCAAAGTCGAGAATGAGACATTCACGGTGGCTGGGGCAGAGCCTAAGCGATGCCCCGGTCGCCATCTAGCCGGGGCATCGCTTAGGCTCTGCCACCAGCCACCACGTTCTCGTGACAAAATGCCTCATTGTCGGCCGCGCGAAGTATAGCGTCGAACACCCTCCGTGCCCAAGGGATCAGCGCCGATGCTCGTTTGGTTTTTTCATCATCTGGCCGCCTTGGGACTTCCGGCCGGGTGGACCGAGCGGATCGCGGCCTTCGACAAGTCGAGCCCGCGAGCGCTGTTGGCCTCGGGCGCCGGCTTCAGCGTGGCGCTGCTCCTGGGACCGCGCTGGATCGCATGGTTGCGGGGTCGCTTTCGCGAACCGATCATGGGCGATTCGGCAACCTTGTGTGACTTGCACCAGGCCAAGCACGCCACGCCGACGATGGGTGGATTGTTCATCGTGGCCGGTTTGCTGGTTGGCATGCTCGTTTTCGCCGACCTCGCCAACCGTTACGCGCAGGTGGCGGCTTTGACCGCGGTGGGATTGGCCGCGGTCGGCGCGGCCGACGACCTGATCAAACTGCGAGGCAGACGAAATGGCCTTACCATCAGCGGCAAGCTGCTGGGGCAGACGCTGATCGCCCTGGCAGCCTCGTGGCTGGTGTACCAGCAGCACGCGCGCACGCCCGACGGATTGCTATGGCATTTGCCCGCCCTCGGCGAGTTCTCGCTGGGCCTAGGGTTCGTGCCTCTGGCGGTGGTCGTGATCGTGGGCAGCTCGAACGCGGTGAACCTCACCGACGGGCTCGACGGCCTGGCCGGCGGCTGTTTGATTCTGGCCACCGGGGCGATGGCCGTCTTGGTGTTCGCCGGTGGTCACGCCGGGCTGGCCGAGTACCTGCACGTCGCCCGAATTCCGCGGGCCGGCGAGATGTTGGTCGTCGCCGGCGCGATGAGCGGCGGCGTGCTCGGCTTCCTCTGGTTCAATTGCCATCCGGCACAGGTCTTCATGGGCGACACCGGCTCGCTGCCCTTGGGCGGCCTGTTGGGTTTGCTCGCCGTGATCGCGCGGCAGGAATTGCTGTTGGTGATCGTAGGGGGCGTGTTCGTCGCTGAAGCGGCATCCGTCCTATTGCAAATCGGCTGGTATCGCTCGACCGGCAGACGCCTGTTCCGCTGCGCGCCGTTGCACCACCATTTTGAATTCAAAGGCTGGCCCGAGACACGGATTGTCGTCCGGTTCTGGATCGCCTCGGCCTTGTGCGCGCTCTTCGGGCTGGCCTCGATGCGATTCATGGCGTTGGTGGAATGACCAATGACCAATGACTGCCCTCACATCGTGTTCTCCGGCGGCGGGACGCTCGGGCATCTCTTTCCGGGCCTGGCCGTGGCTGAGCAACTGGCGTTGGCCGAACCCAGTGCGCGGATCACATTCGCGGGCGGCGGCCGGGAATGCGAACGACGACGGGTGCATGCGCGTGGGTTCGACTATCTCCCCGTCGCCTGCCGCGCCTGGCCGCGCCGGCCATGGGGCGCCGGACAATTCATTGCCGGCAACGTCGCCGGTTTCTTGACGGCGCGGCGATTTCTGCGCCGGCGGCGGGTCGCCGCGGTTGTCGGACTGGGGGGATTTGTCAGCGCGCCGCTGGCGAAAGCGGCGGAAAGCCTGCAACTGCCGCTGGTGCTCTTGGAGCAAAACGCCTTTCCAGGACGGGTCAATCGTTGGCTCGCGCCGCGCGCGGCGTTGGTCTGCGCGGCCTTCGATTCGGTCCGTACCTGGCTTCCGCGTCGTGTGAATTTGCTCGTCACCGGCACGCCCGTCCGTTCCGATTTCGCGCGTTGCGCGGCGGCCAAGCCGGCCCGCCGGCGGCTTTTGATCGTGCTCGGAGGCAGTCGGGGCGCGGAAAGCCTGAACCATGTTCTGCCCCAATTTGCGGGGCGGATCGTCGAGGCGGGCTGGCGCGTCGTCCACCAGGCGGGCGAGGCGGGCGCCGCCGATACCAGCAAGCGGTATCGCTCTTGTGGTGTCGCCGCGGAGGTTGTTTCGTTCATCGACGACATGCCCGGCTTGCTGTCGCGCGCGGGGCTCGTCGTCTGCCGCGCCGGCGGAACCACGCTGGCCGAGTTGGCGGTGACGGGCACCCCGGCGATCGTGTGCCCGTACCCGCACGCGGCCGACGATCATCAGCGGCGCAACGCACTCGAGTTTGCCGCCCTGGGCGCATGCATGGTCGTCGATCAACGCGAGACCAACGATGCCCGCTTGGGAGACGTCGTTTCGGCATTGATCGCCGACGCGGACCAGCGCGAGCGGATGTCGCGCGCGATGCGCCGGCTCGCACATCCCGAAGCCGCCGGGCGGATCGCCGACTTGATCTTGGAGGCATCTGTGGGGAACGCCCTCCGTGGCGTTCCGTGACTAGCCCGTGAACTTCGATACGACCAACGTAATGTTCTGACCGCCGAAACCGAAGCTGTTGCTCACGGCCACGTCGCAGCGGGCCTGGCGCGCCTGGTTGGGGATGTAGTCCAGGTCGCACTCGGGGTCGGGCGTTTCGTAATTCGTCGTGGGGGGCAACATGTTGTCGCGCAACGCCATCAGGCAGACGATCAACTCCGTGGCGCCGGCGGCGGCGATCAGGTGCCCCATCATGCTCTTGGTGCTCGAAACGGGCGTCTTGTAAGCGCTGGGGCCGAAAACTCGCTTGATGGCCAGCGTCTCGACCCGGTCGTTGACGTCGGTGCTCGTGCCGTGCGCGTTGATGTAGTCGATGTCTTCCGGGTTCTTGCCCGCGTCGGCCAGCGCCATCCGCAGACAACTCGAGGCGCCCCGGCCCTCGGGATGGGTGTCGGTGATGCGGAAGGCGTCGGCCGTCGAGCCGAAGCCGATCAGCTCGCCATGAATCGTCGCGCCGCGAGCTTTGGCATGCTCCAACTCTTCGAGCACCAGCATGCCGGCCCCCTCGCCGAGCACGAAGCCGTCGCGGCGCATGTCGAAGGGTCGCGACGCCTTGGTCGGCTCGTCGTTGTGCGTCGAGAGCGCGGTGAGGAGGTTGAAGCCGGTGACGCCGAAGGGATGGATCATGCTGTGGGTGCCGCCCGAGAGCATCACGTCGGCGTCGCCGCGGCGGATCATCTCGGCCGCCTCGCCCAGCGCCTGGCTGCTGGCGGCGCAGGCCGTCAGACAGTTCACATTGGGGCCTTGAGCGTCGAAGAGCGCGGCCAGATGGCCGGCCGGCATGTTGGGATCCTGCTCCAATTCCGAAAGGGGATCGAGGATTTCGATGCCGGCCCTCGTGAACTTGGCGATGTCGAGCTGCTCGCCGTCGAGCGCGGCCACCATCATCCGCGTGAAGTTGTCGAAGTTTTGTTGCCCCTCGCCGCTGCCCAGGTAGACGCCGAACCGCGTGGGTTCAAGGTGGTGGTCCGCCAGGCCTGCGTCGGCGACGGCCTGTTTGGCGGCCCCGACGGCAAAACGGGTGTGCCGGCCGCGGGACTTCCATTGATCGGGATCTTCACCCACGGCCGAAACGTCCCAATCGCGGACCTCGGCTGAGATGGTCGTGGGGAAATTGCTGGCGTCGAACAGCGTGGTTCGGCCAATGCCCGATTCGCCGTTCAGCAGGCGCCGCCACAACGTCGCGACGTCGTTACCCAAAGGCGTGACGCATCCGATGCCGGTGACCACCACGCGTCGTCTCATGCCAAAGCTCCTCGCCCCTGATACACGGTGGCTGGGGCAGAGCCTAAGCGATGCCCCGGTCGCTTATCTAGCCGGGGCATCGCTTAGGCTCTGCCGCCAGCCACCACTTTCTCGTGACACGGTGGCTGGGGCAGAGCCTAAGCGGTGCCCCGGTCGCTATCTAGCCGGGGCATCGCTTAGGCTATGCCGCCAGCCACCACTTTCTCGTGACAAAATGTCTCGTTTCCGGCCGCGTGAGGTATAACTTCGACCACCGTTCATTCGCACCAGGCGGGCGGTTCGACCAACTTGCCGCCGTCACTATGACGCCCCACGTCGAAGACCCCCAACAGCTTCATGGTGAACACGAAATTCTTCGGCTCGAACAGGGTCTTGGCGCGGCCCGCGTCGGCCAGGTGCGCGAAGACAATTTCCATCTCGGCTTGCAATCGCTGGCCCACGTGGCTGGTGGCCGTGACCATCGCCCCGTCGTCCTTGATGTAGTCGATCGTCGCCGTGTAGCGAAGCGTGTCGCCGGGGACGGCGGGAAAGTGAAACACGGCCTTGGGGATCTTGGCCAGGACCACTTTTTTCTCGAAGCGGTTGTGCTCGCCCACCAGTAGCCCGCCCGTCTGGGCCAGCCCCTCGACGATCAACGAATTCGGCATGATCGGGTAGCCGGGAAAATGATCGTGCAGGTGCTCTTCGGCCAAGGAGACGTTCTTGATGGCCGTCGCCCGCTTGCCGCTCTCGAACTCGATGAACTTGTCGATCCAAATCCAGCGCATCGCCTTTTTACCCAACGGCCCGCTTAACCCGGATTATTCATGGTCCCGTAGCTGGCTTCGCAAGAAGTCAGGCCGTGGACGCAAGTTACGCCGGAATTCTTGCGAATTCCGCTACAGCACCGTGCGCGAGTTCCTCCCCGGACCATGAATAATCCGGGTTAAGCAGTCGCTCCCACCTTGCTCTCGACATACCGGCACATATCGTCGACGGTCAACAGATTGCCGAAGTCCTTGACGTTCGGGTTGGCCTCGAACGCCGACAGATCGGCGAACGACATGCGTTGCTTGAGTTGGGCCACGCCGTCGGGGGTCATCTTGCCATCCTTGACGTAGTCGGTGTTGGTGAGGATGTCCTCGGGAAACAGTTCGCCGCGCGGGATCTTGATGTTGAACGCCTTCTCGAGACGGAAAACGATGTCGAGAAAGTCGATCGACTCGGCGCCCAGGTCGCTGACGAGCGTGGCCTCCGGCGTGACCTCGTCTTCATCCACGCCCAGGGCCTCGACCAGCGAGGTCTTGATCTTCTGGAAAATCTCTGGTTTGGTTGGCATTTTGCGCTGTCTCCCAATTCGTTTTGCACACTAACCCGAAGCGCAAGCAAGGCAAGCCGTTACGTGCCTTGCTTGCGCTGCGGGTTTGTGTCGATGCGGCCCGCTCGCAGTAGATTGAACCCAATTCGCTCGTCCGTCAATAACCGCCCAGGCTCAAGCCGCCGTCGACCCGCAGCACCTGACCCGTGAGATAGCTGGCGTCGTCGCTGGCCAGGAAGGCCACGACGCGGGCGATCTCGTCGGGTTGTCCCACGCGCTTGAGCGGGATGATTTCCTTCAAACGGTCGCCCGCCAGGTTGCGGACCACTTCGCTCATATCGGTCTCGATCATTCCGGGCGCCACGCCATTGACCCTGATTTTGCGCGCGGCCAGTTCCTTGGCCAGGCAGCGTGTTAGCCCGTCGATTCCCCCTTTGCTGGCGGCGTAATTCACCTGTCCGCGCGAACCGAACTCGGCGGCCACGCTCGATACGTTGACGATGCTGCCGCGACGTTGCGACATCATGGCGCGCGTCGCCGCCCGGCAGTAGTTGTAGGTGCCCGTGAGGTTGGTGTCGACGACTTCGCTCCATTGCTCCGGTTCCATCGTGGCGAACAGCCCGTCGCGGATGACGCCCGCCGAGTTGACCAGCACGTCGAGTCGCCCCCATTGCTCGACGATCTGCTCGACCAGCGCTTCGGCACGCGCGAAGTCCTTGACGTCGGCCTGTACCGCCCGCGCGCCGGCCGAGGTCGCCGCGCCGGCGGCGAGCTCCACCAGAAGGCTTTCGGCCGCCGATTGGTTACTCTGGTAAACGAACGCGACTTGGCACCCCTCGGCGGCCAGCGCGCGGACGCAGGCCCTGCCGATGCCGCGGCTGCCGCCGGTAACCAGTGCTGTTTTGCCTTCAAATCGCATGCGAATGGGCGTCAGACCACTTGGGTCGCCGGGCGGTACAAAAGGGCCAATAGTTTACGCAATTCCTGAACGATCACCTGGTCGGTTTCCGCCCGGCGCGGATCGTCGTCGGCCAGATTATAACGGGCCAGCAGCAACCGTGCCGATACCATCTGCACGCCGTCGACTTCGCCTCGGGCCTTGAAATGGACCTCTCGTTCCTGTTGCGCCGTGATCTCGGCCGTGACCGTGAGCGTTTGCCCCGGTTCGACGAAGTTGGCGTATTTTACGTTTTTCGCTTCTTTTAGAATCACGGTACTGTGGGCAAAATCCTCGCCGACGCGGATGAGCCAGGCCGCAGCCTGGGTCATCGCTTCCAGCATCAGCACGCCGGGCATGACCGGAAAACCGGGAAAATGGTCCGCCAGGTACTCCTCGGCCAGCGACAGGTTCTTGACGGCGACAATTCTGACGCCTGGCTCGAGGAGGCAGACCCGATCAATCAACGTAAAGCGCATGGCGGAAAGCTTCGTCGTCATGGACGGCGGCGGAAACAAGTCGCGCAATATACTAGGTTTGGCGGTTACTCACAATGTCTAAACCGCGTTGGTTGTTTAACTCGACCGATCGGTCTGCTATACTTCACGCGGCCAATAATGAGACATTTTGTCACGAGAAAGGTGGTGGCTGGCGGCAGAGCGTATGCGATGCCCCGGCCAGATAGTAACCGGGGCATCGCTTAGGCTCTGCCCCAGCCACCGTGAATGTCCCATTCTCGACCGCCCGAAGTATATGCTAAATGGCGACGAGGCCGCGTTGGTCGCCTTTCGCTCCGCGAAAGGGCGTTCTTTCGCGGAGCGAAAGGCGACATTGTCGCCCACGGCGGTTGGATCGTCGCGGCTGGGGTACTCAGGAGAAAAACGTCCGATGGCGGCCATTTTGCGAATGCTCGGCAGTCGGCGGCGCTGTTGCGACGGCCTCACGCGGCGTGAGACCTTGGCGGCCGGCGCGCTCACGTTTCTGGGTGGGGCCTTGAACCTGGAGGGTCTGCTCGCCGCCGAGGCGGCCGGCGACGCGAAGCAGGGCAAGGCCAAGAATGTGATCCTGCTCTATCTGCTCGGCGGGGCGGCTACCCAAGACATGTACGACCTCAAGCCCCATGCGCCGTCGGGTATCAAAACCGAGTTTTCGCCGATCAGCACCAACGTGCCCGGAATTCAGGTCTGCGAACACCTGCCGAAAACGGCCCAATGGATGCACCGCACCGCGCTCATCCGCTCGCTCAACCACAAGGCCGGCTGCCATAACTGCCTGCCCAGCTACAGCGGCTTTGAAGGCTCGGTGCCCGACCAGCACCCGCGCGACACCGATCCGCCGAGCATGGGCTCGGTGTGCGAGTACCTCAACGAACGCTCGGGCCCCGACGAACTGCCCGCCTACGTCTACATGCCCAACTGGCTCGGTTGGGGCCAAACATTTCGCCGGGCGGGGCCCTATGGCGGTTTCCTCGGCAAGCGTTACGACGCCTTCACCACCGAGTGCGTCCCCACGATGGATCCTGGCCGGCAGCCGGCGGTCGGCAAGCCGGCCACCGTGCGCGGTGTTCCGCTCCTTCCCGACAGCAACCTGCCGGCCGAGATCACGGTCGATCGCTTGAACCACCGCAAGGACTTGTTGCGGCAGATCGACGACGAGCACCGCCGCCTGGAGAATACCGGGGTCGTCGAGCGCTTCAGCGAGATTCAGCAGCGCGCCTTCGGCCTGCTGGGAGCGTCGAAGCTGACGGACGCCTTCAACCTGGGCAAGGAGCCGGTCCAGGTCGTCGAGCGTTACGGCAACACGCTTTTCGGCAACAGCGCGCTGGTGGCGCGGCGGCTCGTCGAGCGCGGCGTGCGCTTCGTCAACGTCACCTTCGACCTCTACGAGCGCCCCACCATGATCGATTTCGACGCTTGGGACACCCACCGGAATAACTTCAGCATCCTCAAGGAAAACAAGCTTCCGGTCTTCGACCAGGTGTACTCGGCCCTGCTGGAAGATCTCGAAGCGCGGGGCATGCTCGACGAAACGCTGGTGTTGGTGACCAGCGAGATGGGCCGGACGCCCCGCGTCAACGGCAACGCCGGCCGCGACCACTGGACCTATTGCTACGGCAGCATGTTGGCCGGCGCCGGCATCAAGGGGGGCGGCGTCGTCGGCGCCTCCGACGCCACGGCGGCTTACGTCAAAGATCGGCCGGTCAGCAGCACGGAGATCTGCGCCACGGTTTACGAACTGCTCGGAATCGGTGCGGAAACGCGTGTCTACGATCGTTTGTCCCGTCCCTATCCCGTGGGCATGGGCGCTCAACCCATCCGCGAATTGCTGGCCTGATCCCGTAGGGTGGGCATGGCCCACCAACCCCACGCGCGCAACAAGACTGCCGTCACACCAACCCGCGGAGCAAGCTCCACGGGTCCGCGGAGCGGCCCACGAAACGGAAGGGATCATTTTCCCGAAAAAAGCACGCTCGTTGCGCAGCAACGAATGTGCAAAAAACAAAACGGCGGCGAAGCGAAAAAAGAACGACTTCCGAATACCCCATGACGTCTGAGCGAGCCGCGAAAGCGGCATCCAATTGCCGCGCCACCCTTCGCCTTACCCCACGCTCTTTTGGATC
>DATKSN010000215.1:0-11686 GCA_035531595.1 Pirellulales bacterium
GTCGTTCACGACGTTCAACGCGCCGTCAATCGTCGCCGGGGCGCTCATATTGGGCGAGTCGATCGAGAGGCTGTAGGCGTAGCGTCCGGTGGCCAGCGACGAGGCGTCGAAGGGCATGGCGACGTGGATGGTCGAACTGCCACCGTTCAGTCCGCCCAACGAATAGTAGGCCAGCGGCTGTTGCACGCCATGGAACGTGAGCGTGGCGGTGACCGTTTCGACGGTCATGGGCGCAGTGGCGATACTGGCGCCAAGGCCCCCGAGATCGACCGGCCGTTGGGGAGCGAATACGCCAAGGAAAACGTGGCCGAAAAGCTGGCGCGATCGATCTTCATGTACTCGTTCAGCGGCGGCCAGCAGCGCGGGGCGAACCTGCCGCAATTGCGAGTCTCCGTCCTCAACCCCGAGATGGCCCCGCCCTTCGTCTCCGATGCTCTCGATCGGCAAGCACTCCAACGCATTGTTTTTTCTGGCTCCCGACACCCAGCGCGCCTGCGAGGTGATCGACGCCGCCCGCCGACTGATGGCCCTGCGCAGCATCGACGAGCACAAGGCCACCAAAGCGCAGTTGACCGACGAGCAGTTGAAGGATTTGACTGGCCGGCTGAAGGAGGCGGCGGCCCGCTGGCACCTCGTCAAAAGTGACCAATTTCTCATTTTGCATTTCTCATTTTGCATTTCCCCGTTAACCGTTCACGCACCAGCTCCGCCACCGCCTCGGCTCCGGCGTTGGTGAAGTGGTGGTAATCGTAATAGTAACGCGAGGTCTTGGTCAACCGCCGGGCAAGGTCGATGACCAAAACGTCAAGCTCGCGCCCGACGCGTCGCGTCGCGTCGTTGTACGTTTCGAGCACTTGCCATTGGGTCAGCCCGTCGGCGTCGCCCACCTTGACCCTGGCCAGATCGACTCCGGTCTCGTCGTCGATCGCGTCGCCGTAGAGGGCCGGTTGCGTAATCAAAACGGGCTCGCTACCGTACGCCCGCGTCGCCAAGATCAACTCGCGGAGCCGGGCTTCATAGCCGGGCACGAACTGCCGGCGGTGGCGGTCAACGAGTTGACGGCGCCGCGGATCGTTCATCTCGAAACCCGCGGCGGCGTCGAGCCGCAGTTGAACATGATCGACGTTGCCATGCGTCAGCCCGACCCGCCGGGCGGCCAGATGCCGCCGGAGGTTGTCGGCCAACGCGCAGGCGGCGCTATGGTCGATCAATCCGAGGTAGACCCGGCGATACCATGAATCGCCCTCGCGCGGCTGCCGGAGCAACTGCTGGTCGTCGGCGGTGGCCCCGGCGGTGTCATCGCCGAGCCCCATATCGTTCAGCCCGACCAGGTAAAGCACCAGCTTGGGCTTGAGCGAACCGACGAGTTGCTCCAGCAGCATCTGGTGGCCGCGCGTCGAATGTCCGTCGAGCCCGGCGTTGTTCACCCAGACCTCCGGAAAATCGGCTTTCAGCCGCTCGTTCAGCCGCGCCGGCCAAGTCTTCTTGTCGTCGAGATATCGGCACTCCGTCGTGCTGCCGCCCACCGCCACGATCGTGGGACGTCCGGCGAAATCGGCCGGCGGATCGGAACCTCGAAAGCCGAGCGAGTTGGTCGCATGGCCGATTTCCCGATCGAGCTTGGCGATCGTGTCATTGCGAAGGGTGCGGCGGCAATTGACGGCCAGTTGCAATCGGCTGCCGCGCACGCGCAGTTCGAAGGGCGGGTAGAGGCGGACGAAGGCCTCCAAGCAGACGAAGGCCGCCACGCAACCCAACGCCAGCGCCGCCAAGCGGCGTTTCCAGGTGGGTTTGCGGAGCGGTCGTCGAGCTTCGGTGGCCATCCAATCACGGTAGCAGGGTTCGTGTCAGGCTGGAAATCGCTGGAAAGCCTAACCTACCCAGGCACCCGTGCATATAGTCGATGCTCTCCCGCGCCAGCCGCTCGACGCCCGGCGTGTAGTCGAAGACCTCGACGGAGACCCAGCCGCGATAGTCGATTTGCCCCAGCGCCTCGAAGATGGGGTCGAAATCGAGCGAGCCGAAACCGGGTCCCAGCTGGTTCGGGTCGTTGGCGTGAAAATGCGCCAGCCACGGCGCCGAGCGGCGGATGATTTCGGCGATGGGCGCGGGCTCGGTCGACATCGCCTTGCAATCGAGGTGCAACCGGCAGTGCGAGGAGCCGACCATTTCGACCAGCCGCACCCCGACGGCCGCCGTGAGCAGGAAGTTTCCCTCCGCGGGGCCCAGCGGCTCGATGGCCAGCGTGACGTCCAATTCCTCCAAGGCCGGCATGGCTTGCTGGAACACGTCGGCGGCATGCTTCATCCCGTCGTCATGGCTTACGCCCGGCGGCAGATTGCGCTGCGCGGGCGACCCGAAGACCATCAGCGAACCTCCCAGGTCGCGACAAAGCCGGGCCAGTTCGACGAGGTATCCGGCGGTCGCGGCGCGGATGGCCGCGTCGGGGGTCGTGACGTGAAAGCCCTCCGTCTTGGCCAGCAGCCAGTGCAGGCCGATGACCTCAAGGCCGGCATGGTCGGCCTGCCGCCGCACTTCGGTCCGCCGCTTTGGCGAAATCCGCCGCGCGTCGGTGTCGATCGTGAAGGGAGCGATCTCGATTCCCGTGTAGCCGCAATCGCGGGCCAAGGCGAACGCCTTGTCGAACGGCCAATCGAGGAAGGTCTCATTGCAGATGGCGAATTTCATGGGTGGTTGCAAGCCATGCATCCTGGGGTAGGATAGTCAGACCTCGCCTCCGTCGGGCTTGCCCGCGGGGCGTTATATTTCACGCGGCCGACCATGAGCCGCCTGAAGTATAGATATAACTGAAGCCATTTCGTCGCACAAGGAGGTTCCGTCCGTGGCACTGGCACCTGATGCACTCTACCAGGGCGATTGCATTGACCGGCTGGCGCGGCTGGCCGCCGGTTCGGTCGATCTGGCCTTCGCCGATCCCCCCTTCAACATCGGCTACGAGTACGACGTCTACGACGACCGCAAGACGTACGAGCACTATCTTGACTGGTCGCGGCAATGGATGGCCGGCGTCGCGCGGGCGCTCTCGCCCAGCGGCACATTCTGGTTGGCGATCGGCGACGAGTACGCGGCCGAACTGAAGCTGATCGCCCAGAACGACCTCAAGCTCACTTGCCGGAGTTGGGTCATCTGGTACTACACGTTTGGAGTGAACTGCACCCGCAAGTTCAGCCGCTCACACGCCCATCTGTTTCACTTCGTGAAGGATCCCAAGCGCTTCACGTTCAATTACAAGGAGCCGGCGATTCGCGTTCCCTCGGCCCGGCAGTTGGTTTACGCCGACGCGCGGGCCAATCCCGACGGACGGCTCCCGGACGATACCTGGATCCTGCGTCCCCAAGACGTGCCCGACGGCTTCAGCGGGGAACAAGACAGTTGGTACTTCCCTCGCGTGGCCGGAACATTCAAAGAGCGGGCCGGCTTCCACGGCTGCCAGATGCCCGAACAACTCTTGGGGCGCATCATCCGCGCCAGCTCGAATGAAGGCGACCTCGTGCTCGACCCCTTCGGCGGCAGCGGCACAACCCTGGTCGTGGCCAAGAAACTAGGCCGGCGTTGGATCGGGTTCGAGCTATCGGCCGAATACGTGAAGCAAATCCAGGCGCGGCTCGAAGGCGTTGACGTCGGCCAGCCGCTCGACGGCCCGAAAAACCCGCTCGTGAGCGCCCCCACGACCGCCAACGGCAAGCAGCGGCGGCAGGCGAAGCCGCGTCTCACGCCGGAATTGCCGGGGCTGGACGAGCCGGCCGTTTGATTTATACTACACGCGACCAAGCATCAGACATTCACGGTGGCTGGGACAGAGCCTAAGCGATGCCCCGGTCGCTATCGGGCCGGGGCATCGCTTACGCTCTGCCACCAGCCACCGCTTTCTCGTGGCAAATTGTCCCATTGTCGGCCGCGTGAAGTATAGTCGCGAAACCTATACATGACCCAAGACAATCGACTTTGTCCCGGGCTAGCCTTCGACCGGGTCGTTGAAAAGAGAAGCATTCGCCGGATCAGGTCGAAGCGTCGCTACGCCATCTGCGCATTCGCCGCCACCGTGGGCTTCGAGCCATAATGCGTCGGCGCAGAAGTCGATTCCTTCCGGCCATTCGATCGACCGCCCGCGTGGGCCAGGGAGCACCTGGCGAAAGAACGCTGGATCGGCCAGTTTCGCAAAAACGCCGCCGCGGCCGATGATTTCGTTGAAGTCGACCGTGACACGCCCTCCGTCACGGTACAGAAGCGTCAATCGCTTTTCCGGTTCAACGACAACACTTTCAATCACGTCAAATAACATGGTTGACAATACCTCAATCGAGCGGAGGAATAGGCTCCATGGACTCGCCACGCCGAGCCCGTTCCCAGTTTTCAAGCAAGTCCACCTGGCGCAATCCTGCCCACTCGATCGTCATTGACCTGACGCGCGCGGATGACTTGCCCTTTAGAATCGTAATCGGAGAGATGCCGACGATCAATTCGTCCTCGGCGTAATCCGCGTGGAAGTGGGGTGGCGCGTGATCGTCATAGTACATATGCACCGTGATGCCG
This sequence comes from Pirellulales bacterium, assembly GCA_035531595.1. GTDB lineage: Bacteria > Planctomycetota > Planctomycetia > Pirellulales > JAICIG01 > DATKSN01. The sequence goes on from DATKSN010000215.1 coordinate 4,555, forward strand.
TAGAATCGCGAAATAACAGGCATCGGCTTCCCCTCTCCATCTACCATCCTACCGTCACATTCTGCGAATTAACTCCAGGCAGATTTCCTTGACCCGAGCCGGGTTGACGTTGGGGTTCTTTTTCTTCGCCTGGCCGATGAACGCCCCCACGGCTTGTTCCTTGCCACCCTTCACGTCCGCTGCAATTCTTGGGTTTGCCGCCACGAGCTCCTTGCAAAGCTCGATCAACGCCGACTCGTCGACCTTTTCGATCCCCAAAACGCCCATGGCCGCGGAGGCGGATCGTCCGGAGCCGATCATCTCCACCAGCACCTCGCGTCCACGGGTGGTGTCGACCAATCCGGCCCGCAGCTGGGCGAGCAGTTCGGCCAGCGCCGGGGCACGCACGGGGAACTGCTCGATTTCGATGCCCCACTCCTTGAGTTCCCGCAGCACGTCTTGTTGCACCCAGTTGCTGGCCAGCTTGCCGTCGCCTGAGAGCCGCGCCAGTTCGATGTAGTAATCGACCAAGGCCCTTCCCTTGTTGACGATCACGTCGCTGTCGTAGGGGCTGATGCCGAACGTCAATTCCAGCCGATGCCGAAGGTCGGCCGGCAGCTCGCCCAAGCCGGCGCGGATCGCTTCGATCCGCTCTTCGGTCACCGTGACCGGCACCAGGTCGGGATCGGGAAAGTAACGGTAGTCGCTCGATTCCTCCTTGTGCCGCTGGCCGCGGGTGACTTGCTCGACGTCGTCCCAGCCGCGAGTTTGCTTGGGCACGTCGCCCAACCGCTGGCCCGTCTCCTTCCAGGCGTCAAACTGCCGTTGGGCCTCGTAGACCAGTGCCCGCTCGACGGCCCGGAAGCTGTTCATGTTCTTGATTTCGACGATCGGCGTCGGGATGCGCCGGCCGTCGTCGGCATGCATGTGCAGATTGACGTTGGCGTCGACCCGCAGGCTTCCCTCCTGCATGTTGCAGTCGCTCACGCCCAAGTAGGTCAAGAGCAGCTTAAGTTCGTCGAGGTACGCGCCGGCCTCCCGCGGCGAGCGCAAGTCGGGCTGCGAAACGATTTCCAAGAGCGGAGTGCCGGCCCGGTTCAGGTCGATCTTGCTGTCGGCGGCGCCGGCCTGCTCGTCGTGCATGCTCTTGCCGGCGTCCTCCTCGAGGTGGGCCCGGATGATGCCGACCCGCTTCGGCTCGAACCGCCCCTTGGCATCGTTGATGTCAAGATGGCCGTTTGAACTGAAGGGGAGGTCGTACTGACTGATCTGGTAGCCCTTGGGCAGGTCGGGATAATAATACTGCTTTCGGTCCCACTTGGTGTGGCGGGCAATCTCGCAGTTCAGCGCCACGGCCGTGCGCAGCGCCAGTTCGAACGCCCGGCGATTCATCACCGGCAACGTGCCGGGCATGCCCGTGCAGACCGGGCAGGTCTGCGTGTTCGGCGGCGCGCCAAACGCGGTGCCGCATGCGCAGAAAAGCTTGGTCCGCGTCTGGAGCTGGACGTGAACTTCCAGGCCGATCACGATGTCGTAGGGGTGCGCCATGGGAAACGCTGGGGAGGACGGATGGGGTGGTTTTTGAATCAGGTCGCTATTTATACCGCACGCGGCCGGCTCCGACACTAACCCGCAGCGCAAGCAAGGAGCGTAACGACTGGCCTTGCTTGCGCTGCGGGTTGGTGTGCAGACTTGCGAATGTGTCATTCCCGGCCGCGTGCAGTATAGCCGGGGCATCGCTTACGCTCTGCCACCAGCCACCACTTTCTCGTGACAAAATGTCTCATTGTCGGCCGCGTGAAGTATAGCCCGCGTCTTGCACTTCCCTACAATGGCGGCCTTTTCTGGTGCCAATCGGTCGCCTGCTGGAACATGTGCGCGCCTCGCAGCAGCCGTTCTTCCTCGAACGCGGGCGCTTGCAACTGCAATCCGATCGGCAAACCTCCCGTGCTGAACCCACAGGGAAAAGCGATGCCGCCGATTCCAGCCAGGTTGGCGCTGACGGTATAGAGATCGACCAGGTACATCGCCAACGGATCGTTCGACTTTTCGCCCAGCCTGAAGGCGGGACTCGTGGTCACCGGGCCGACGATCAGATCGACTTGCTGGAAGGCCTGATCGTAATCGTGGCGGATCAGCCGGCGGACTTTGAGCGCCTTGAGGTAATACTTGTGGCTGTAACCGGCGCTCAAGGCATAGGTGCCCAGGATGATGCGCCGTTTGACTTCGGGACCGAACCCCTCGGCGCGGCTGCGGCGGTAGAGCCGAACCAGCGGCGTATCGAGCTGTGCGACGGCCTGGCGTTGGCCGGCCGCCCCTTGCTCTCCAGCGACCCCCAGCGCCGCGGCCTCGGCGGCCAGTTCAGCTTGCAACGCGCGCTCGTCGGTGCGGTGGCCATAGTGGACGCCGTCGTAGCGGGCCAGGTTGCTGCTGGCTTCGCAAGGGGCGATGATGTAATAGGCCGCCACGCCGTACTTCGCGTGCGGAAGAGAAATCTCCTTGACCGTGGCGCCCAGCGACTGGTAGACCTTCAGCGCCTCGCGCACCGCCGCTTCGACCTGGGCTTCGAGTCCCTGGCCGAAATGCTCGCGCGCCAGTCCGAGCGTCAAGCCCGCCAGCGGCTGCGTGACGCTCTGTGCGTAGCTGGGCACCGGCCGATCAACGGAGGTCGAGTCGAGCGGGTCGTGGCCGGCCAGCACCTCCAGGGCCAACGCGCAATCCTGGGCCGTATGGGCCAAGGGACCGATCTGGTCGAGGCTGCTGGCGAAGGCCACCAGCCCGTAGCGGCTGACGCGACCGTAAGTCGGTTTCAAGCCGGTTACGCCGCATAGCGCCGCCGGTTGCCGGATGGAACCGCCCGTGTCGGTGCCGATCGACAACGGCGACATCGACGCGGCGATACAAGCCGCCGCTCCTCCGCTGGAACCTCCGGCCGTGCGCGCCAGATCCCAAGGATTACGGGTCGTTTGGAAGGCCGAATTCTCGGTCGAGCCACCCATCGCGAACTCATCAAGGTTCGTGCGGCCGATCAGGACGGCATCGGCCGATTTCAGCCTCGCAACCGCGGTCGCGTCGTAGGGGGCGACAAAATTCTCCAGCATCCGCGAACCGCACGTGGTCAATTCGCCCTTGCTTAAGAGGAGATCTTTCACCGCCACCGGCAGCCCGCCGAGTCGGCCGATTTGCCCGCCGCGACGTCGCCGCTCGTCGATCAGCCTGGCCTGCTCCAACGCACCCTGCTCGTCAACTCGCAAGAACGCCGCCACGCGCCGATCGTGCGCGCCAATGCGGTCGAGATGCGCTTGCGTCACCTCCACCGAGGTGATCTGTCCGGCTTCCAGGCGCGCCAAGAGTTCGCTGGCGGTCGCATCGATCAACGACATGGCTCATTCCCCCAGCACCGCCGGCACCAGGTAAAACTCGCCGTCAGTGTGAGGGGCGTTGGCCAGCATCTGGGCGCGGTCGAAACTGGGCCGAAGTTCATCGTCGCGGAAGACGTTGGAAATCTGCACCGCGTGGGCCATGGGTTCGACGTCGTCGGTTTCGAGCTCGTTCAACAACTCGACGTACCCGACGACCAGTCCAAGCTGGGCGGTCAAGGTCTCCAACTCCGCTTCGGTCAGTTTGAGGCGGGCCAGGAGCGAGACTTTCTCGACTTCAGCGCGGGTAAGGCTCATTTCTTGGCGCCGGCCTTGGTCTTGCCCTTGCCTTTCGACGTGGAACCTTCGCTGGACGGAAGCTTGAAAGGGGCGGCCTTGACCAGCTTGGTCACGGCGCCGCTGCGCAGGCACTGGGTGCAAACCCGCGCCGTCTTGTTGGTTCCGCGGACGGTGATTCGCACCCGTTGCAAGTTGGGCTTGAACTGCCGCCGGCTGATACCGGTGATCTTCGTCCCGACCCCGCCCAGGTACTTCGCCTTGCCGCGGATCGTGATGGAATTGCCGATCTGGGGCGCCTTGCCGCACACGTCGCATGCCTTGGGCATGAAAAAGCTCCATAAAACCGCTGTTCATTGGCAAAGAGCCAGTATAGCGGCTGAGACGAATTCCGCAACCCGTGCCGGAGACATCGTCACTTCACTCCCGCTCCATCGGGCACGGCGAGGAGTGGGCCGTCGAGCCGACGCACGTTGGGAAGCATGAACTCGATGAAGGCGCGGTTGACTGCTTGCAAGGTTTCGCTGGTAACGACGCCGTGCCGTAATGCCGTTCGTAACCGCTCGTCGTTGACGTCGATGCCCAGGCCCTTGGCCAACTCCAGCAGCTTCGCCACCTGCGGATCTTTGGCCAGTTGCTCCTCTTCGTTCTTTCGCGGCGCCGTGGTATCGGCCGTCGCTGTATGCTCCCAGATCGGCAGCCAGGCGCCGTCGGGCATCCGCGCCAGGAAGCTCGCCCGAACCGTCACCTTGTGATTGAGCGGATCCTGCGACAGGTAACTGACCCGCAGGCCGTTCAGCCCCTCGGCCGCGGCTTCGCGCGTGGCGCCGGCCATCGCCTGCGCCAGCTTGTCCGCGCCTTGCGGCTTGGCGCCACCACCGCCGGCCGGATCGAGCAGTTCGCCCAGGAGGTCGCCGACCTGGTCCTGCAACAGTCCGGCGAGAAGTTCCGTCAGGTCGGGCGGGGCCTGGCCGCCGTCGTCGCGCACGAGCTTACCCCCGGCACCCTTGTAATGCGGCTTGCCAAGGATCTCGTATTCGACCAGCGCCACCTTGGCCGCCCATTGCCGCTCGTCCTGCGTCATGGCGCCGAGCCGATCGGACAGATTGGGCGAGGTCAGTTCGTGGTCGATCTTCCTGGCCCTGAGTTGCTCGATCAACGCCGCGGCCGTCTGTTCCTCGGCGCCAGGCAGGCGTTCCTGCCAGGCCAGGGCCAGCACGCGCCGCGTCGCCGCCGGCTGTACGTATTGCTTGCGCACCTGGGCCAGCGGAATTTCCACCAGCACAAGCTGAGACGGTTCGGGCGGCGCTTTCTCATCATCCAGTAGACGCAGCCGCTGCTCGGTCTGAGTCAAGCTCCGCTGAATAAAATTGGCAAGCAGCTTCGGTTCTTCGCGGCGTTGGCGCCATGCGGCCAACCGGTCGCGTAATTGCTCCAGGACCGCTCGGCGCCGGCCGTCCTCGCCCGCCAGCGTTTTGCGGTAGAAGTCGCCCAGGTGCTTGCGAAACCATTGCCGGTCGACGACGATGCCGACCTTTCCGCCATGAGGGGGGCCGACGAGAATGCCGAACAACCGCTCGCCCCCCACCAACGCCAACATGTCGGTGGCGCGCTCCTGAACCGTCGGCGCGCCGTGGGCCACGGCTTGGCCCACGACGGTCCACGCGAAACAGACGCACGCCATCAGGGTCGAGCGACGCATGGATCAGTCCTTGGGTTGATCCTCTTCGGGCTCGCCCTTGGGAAACGGATCGTCCTCGGGCGCGGGCTGCTTGGCGGCTGCGCCCGCCCCTTGGGCGGCCTTGTCCAACGATTTCGCGAAGGCCCGGTTCAGCGCGCCGGTCAGCCCACGCATCCATCGACCCGACTTCGTCTTGCCCGACTTCGCCCCGACCGGCTTCGTCTCGCCCGGCTTCTCCTCGGCCGGCGTGTCGGCGGTCGACTCCGGCAGCGGATCGGGCGAGCCGTTCTCGCTGGTCGCGGCCGGCGGGTCTTCATCCGACGCCACGGAACCCACTCCCACCGTATCGTCGCTGTCGACGATGCCGGCCGGAGCATCCGGAGTGCTCGCGGAGCCGATTTCGTCGGCCATGTCCTCGTTCGCGGCCGTTTCAGCCGGCGATTCGTCAGCGTCGAGCGCATTCTCGGCGCCGCCGGTCGGCGCGACGGCACTGGGCTTGCCGGCGGCCTCCTTCGCGGTCAAAAGATCGCTGGCCGGCTCGAACTTTGGAGGCGCCGCGGCGGGCGGAGCCGGGTCGTTCCCGCACCCCACGCCGACAGCCACGATCAATGATAGCGCCAAGAGTCGAAACACGTTCATGACTTCACTCCTTGATTTCAACCAATGTGTGCGTGTCTTGCCCGTTTGCCATGAGTCCAGTATAGGGTTATCCACCCCCTTGCTGGAAGGGCGCGCCACATCAGTTATACTGCACGCGGCCTGCTCCGACACTAACCCGCAGCGCAAACAAGGAGCGTAAGAACTGGCCTTGCTTGCGCTGCGGGTTGGTGTGCAGACTTGCGAATGTGTCATTCCCGGCCGCGTGCAGTATAACCCGCGGCGCAAGCAAGGCCCATCGCTCGGCTGACCACGCACAACGGATCACCAGCCTAATTGCATTCTACCGCTGTACGTGCGTGCGAGCAAATGGCGGTCGGTTGCCGTTGGCGAGCGGGGGGCGTTAGCCCCCTGTTGGCTTGTCCGGTCGTGGGTTCGCCGCCGCTTCGCGGCGAAGATGGCGGCGCAATTGGCCATCTTCGGCATCGGCCGTTGGGCACGGTAGACAGGACCACGAACCGCCTAACGCGTGGAAGAAAGCATGGTGGTCGTGGCTCCCGTCGGGGTCGGGCCCACCACCGGCCGTACGCCGTTGGCGCGGAGCATGCGCCAACGGCGTACCGGGCAGCGGCCCAGTCCTGCCGTTACAATTCATAACCAAATTGCCAAAGATCGAGAGTAGGGTGGGCACCGCCCACCATCGTCGCGGGACGCCTGGCACGCGGTCGATCTCCCGAAGCAGATCATCGTCGAGCCGTTTTCGGTCCCATGACAACACTCGCTGTTGCGCTCCTCGATTCGCGGGTTGCGGCGGTCGGTGCGGGAGGCGTCGGACTCGCCGTCCGCCTTGAATCCCGAATTCCGACCCTCGGACCCCAAATCCGTCGCCATTTCGGCGGGCGATTGCGGGTCGGAAAACGTGTCGCAATCCGCTCCGTGGCTGAACCCCGAATTCTCGTTTTCTATGGTGAAATCCGGCTCTTTTGGCTCCGGCAGGCCGCTCGCTTCGTTCTCCTCGGCTGCTGTTTTCAAATCTTCCAGGCGCCAAAAGACACGGCTGCCTGGTCCGAAGCCCTTCCGATAGCCCACGGCGCCGGCGATGGCCTTGGCCCGATAGACCACATGCCAGGGAATGCCCGCCTCGTTGGCCGCCGTACCCAACTCCTTGGCGGCCCTCGCGCCTTCCGCCAGTTCGCCGCGCAACCAGAGCGCCGCATCC
>DATKSN010000216.1:0-31292 GCA_035531595.1 Pirellulales bacterium
TAGAGGTTAGAGGTTAGAGGTTAGAGGTTAGAGGTTAGAGGTTAGAGGTTAGAGGTTAGAGGTTAGAGGTTAGAGGTTAGAGGTTAGAGGTTAGAGGTTAGAGGTTAGAGGTTAGAGGTTAGAGGTTAGAGGTTAGGATCTCGCCTCGACGCCTGAGCCGAAAACCTAACCGCTAACCTCTAACCGCTCACCGCTCCACCACCCTCACCCCTCACCCCTCACCACTCACCCCTCACCAACTGAAAGGAACCGTTATGAACTCACTCAAGGGAAAGCTGCCGGCCATCGTGGCCTTCGCCGCGCTCGTCGCCGGCCTGGCGTGGTCCGTCATCGACAGCGCGAAACAGAGCGATGCCGTTCTGGCCGCGAAGCTGGTCCAGGTCGAAGCGATGGCGAGGCACGCCACCGAACTGGCCCAGTACGCCGACCGGGTTGTCGAGTTGCCCGAGGACGGCGCCAACTGGCACACGACCGTCTTCACGGCCAACCCGCCGACGCCACAAGAGCGGCGGATCCTGTCATGGTTTGACGGCGACCAGCGGCTGCGAAAACTCAAGTCGTCGACGCACTTCCATCACTACACACCCGCCAGTTCCGTTTACCCGCGCTATGCGAACGTCGTGTCGGGCGGCGCGACGGCGGTGATGGTGCAGGACGCCACGGGCGCCGTTGTTTACAAGGTCTCCGGCGCGGCGACGCCGAAGGAGCCGTGGCCGCTGTTCAAGGGGATCAAGGAGTGCATCCTGGCGCACTGTCCGCACTTGCGGCCGAGCCCTTGCCCGACGCCGACCCCCGAACCGTCGCCTTCGCCCTCGCCGCCACCTGATCCCAACTCGATACCCGACGTTGGTCCGCCGAACGACACTTCGCCTCTCGACGCCAAGGACGAGACGCTGGCGATCGTGCTCCTGTTCGCCGGGGCGATCGTCGTCGGGTTCTTACTCTCCTGGAAGAAGGAGGCGAATAAGCTGTTTTGAACGTCATTGGTCGCGAGGTCCGTAGCGTGGACTTTAGTCCGCGTTTGGGGCAATTCGAGGACGCGGGCTGAAGCCCACGCTACGAACGCTGCGACCGAACGCCGAACGTCTGATGCCCATCGCCTTGATCGATCACTAACAAATGACAAACGAGGTTTCCCATGACTCCCTTACTTGCTTTCGCTTTCGAGGTTTCTCCGGTCGTGGCCGGGCTGCTCAGCGTGCTCCTGGTCGGCGGCGGTTTGGCCGTCGGCAAGCTCTTGTGGAAGGACGACCGCAAGCTGCGGCAGTTCCAGCGCGAGTGCCAGGATCTTTCGCAGTTGCTGGCCCATCTTGGTTTCCAGTTGCTGCCGCCGATCCTGAATGACGTGGCCCTTTTGGATTTCGCCCAGCTCAGCAACGACTTCCGCAACGCGGCGAGGGTGCTCTCCGACCCGAAGCTCCGCGCGGTCGAGTTCGCCAAGCTCTTGAAGGGACTGGTTGACGATCAGCTTGGCGACAAGCGGACGGCGCAAGTCTTTTTGGACGACGTGGTGGCCGCCGCCAAGCAATTGGGCTTCACGCCGAGTGCGTCGGCACTGGGGGGAGCGGCCGACGACTCACTCTTGAGCGACTCGTCCGACGCGCCCAGCCCGGTGACGGTGCATATCCACAACGTGCCCACGGCGACCGAAGCCGCGGCCGGCGCGGCGGCCACGAGTGCGACGGCGAAAGTGTGACGGCGAAAGTGTGACGGCGAAAGTGTGACGGGCGGCCGAGAATGAGAGATTCACGGTCGCTGGGGCAGAGCCTAAGCGATGCCCCGGTCGCTATGGAGCCGGGGCATCGCTTACGCTCTGCCACCAGCCACCAAGGCGATTCTGTGACGGAGGCGAAGCGATGAAGAACTGGGGTCCGGCGGAGTGGTTGGCGGTGATCGGCATTGCGGCGCCGGTGATCCTGGGCATTTGCGCCTGGGCCACGCAGGCGATTAAGCACTTGGGGGCGATCGAATCGCTCTTGACGCGGTTGGCCGCCTGGATGCAGACCTTTGGCGAGCAGCACGTCGAGCTGCGCGGCCGGGTCGACGAATTGGAGAAGCGCGTCGACCGGCACGCCAAGAAACTCTTTGGGCCGGACGACGAAGGGTGAATGAAACAACAAAGCCAACGGGGGGCTACGCTCCCTTCATGCGAACGTCCCACCAAACCAGCAACCCGCACCACAAACCGAGTCCGCCGGACTCGCGGAATGCCGAACCCAACCTACCCGAGAGTTGGCAGGTGGTCATCCAGTGCCGCGACGAAGATCAACAGCGCGAGGTCTACGAGCGGATGACCGCCGAAGGCTTCAAGTGCCGCGTGCTCGTGCTGTAGCGTGACAAGGCGAGCGGGGGGCGTTAGCCCCCTGTTTTCGCGCACCGCGAGCCGGCGCCACGGAATGAACAGGGGGCTGACGCCCCCCGCTCGCCATTTTCAATCCGCAATCCGCAATCCCCCATGCCGCTCGTCTCCGCCACCGTCGAATGCCCGGTGTTCGCATCATTCCGCGTCGCGCAGGTGGCGGGCATGTTCGACCTCGCGCCGGCCGATCGGTGCCGCGAGACGTTCGCCGTCGAGGTGCCGGGTTTGGACGAACCCTGGCAGATTGGCGTGATCGTCGGTCCCTCCGGCAGCGGCAAGACCACGATCGCCCGGCAGGCCTTCGGCGAGGCGCTTTGCTCCGCCGCTGAATGGCCCACAGACCGGGCCGTGGTCGATTGCCTGGGCGAATTGCCGATCAAACAGCTTACGCGCGCGTTCACGGCCGTCGGTTTCGGCAGCCCGCCCTCGTGGGTCAAACCGTACCATGTGCTCTCCAACGGCGAAAAGTTCCGCTGCGATCTGGCGCGGGCCTTATTGAGCCGGCGCCCGCTCGTGGCCTTCGACGAGTTCAGCAGCGTCGTCGATCGCGCGGCGGCCAAAATCGGCGCGGCGGCGGTCGCCAACGCATTGCACGCGGGCCGGTTCCCGCGGCGGTTCGTGGCCGTGACCTGTCATTACGACGTCGTCGAGTGGCTCCAGCCCGATTGGGTGCTCGATATGGCGACGCTTTCGCTGGCAAGGGGGCGGCTTCGGCGGCCACCCCTGCGGCTTGAAATCGTTCGTTGCCGGCGCGCGGCGTGGCGACTGTTTGCGCGGCATCACTATTTGAGCGCCGAGTTGAACCGCGCCGCCGAATGTTACTTGGGTACGCTCGACGGCGAGCCGGCCGCGTTCGGGGCGTTTTTGGCCACGATCGGCCGCGCCGGAATGCGGCGGGTGACGCGGATGGTGGTCTTGCCTGATTTTCAAGGAATCGGCGTCGGAGGCCGCTTCCTCGATACGGTTTGCGAGTGGGTGCGCGAGCAAGACCGGCGCGTGACGATCACGACCAGTCATCCTTCGATGATCGCGCACCTGGCCCATTCGCGCGCCTGGCGGATTGGCCGCGTTTCGCCGGCCGGCCGCCGGCGCAGCCGGCTCACCGGCCGCGCCAACTATCGCACCTCGGCCGGCCGGCCGGTCGTTTCGGCCGAGTTCCATGCGGGTGCGTATCCGACCGCTCGCCGCCAGGCGAGCGGGGGGCGTTAGCCCCCTGTTGGCGATGGCAAAACGGGGCGAGACCCGTTTTACAAGCGCCAGCAGCCGGCAGCTATACTTCACGCCGCCGGTTTCAAGAATCCGCCCCCTACGCCAAGCCAGACGCCGCCTATCCTGACCGCTGTGCCGCAACCATCAGGGCGATCGCTGGAAAGGAACAACCTATGTCGAGCGCATGGCTTCGCACGCCGCGGCTCAACGAGCCGAATGATTTCCACGAACACGAGGCGCGCGCCCAGCGGTACGACGACCGCCGCGCGCTGATCGAACGCTTCGGCGAATTCTCGCCGCCGCGTCCGACCGTGAAGCAAGCGTGCCAGGGGTGCGGCGGCACCGGCGCCGCGGGCCAGTTCCCCTGCGCCGCATGTCGCGGCAAGGTTTGGCAGGTTGGAAACCCGCCCCACGACGAGGAGACCCCATGCTGACCCCCATCATCGATTCGAATCGCCGACGCCGCATGAGTGTGACCCGGCTCTACCTCTGCGGCCAGTCGCTGTGGCAGATCGTCGCGGAGCTGGGAATCGACAAGACGGCCGTCGCGCACGAGCTTACGGAAATCCACAAGGAATGGGCCGCGGATCCGCACCGCGGGGGCACCGAGGCCAAGGCGCGCGAACTGGCGAGGCTCGACCACATGGAGTCGGAGGCCTGGCTGGCATGGGAGCGGTCGCAAAAAGACTCCACGCGCGTCAAGAAGGCGGAGAAAAAAGGCGAGAACGTCCTTTGCGAGACGGTCACCCAAACGCGCGACGGCGACCCCAGGTTCCTGGCCGCCGCGCAACGCGCGATCGATAAGCGCATGGCGATCTTCGGCTTCGTCCGATCGCGGAAATCGGCCGCCGATGCCGACGAAGGTGTTGTGAACTACACCAGGTTCTTGGGCGAAGTCGAGAAGGAGAGATCGCACAAGGCGAACGAAACCGCGAACCAGGAACCTGGGCACCGAGACGTTTTCTGAAACCTCGAACATGACCGTGTCGCAAACGCCCCCCGAGCTCATCCGCATCTGGATCGAATTCATCGACGAACCCACGAAGTTCGTCGAGCGATTCTGGCCCGCGATCACGCTGGCGCCGTACCAGCGCGCGATCCTCGAAAGCGTTCGCGACAACCCCGAAACCTGGGTCCATTCGGCCAACGAAATGGGCAAGAGCTTCGTCGCGGCGCTGGCAGCCATTTGGTGGTTCTCCACGCGCGAGGCCAAAGTCGTCACCAGTTCGACCACTCAAATGCAACTCCGCAACATCCTGTGGGGCGAAATCGACCATCTGTTCCAGACCGCGCGCGTCAACGCCAAGCCGTACCGTTTCGGCTTCCGCCGCACGCACTTGCGGGTCGAGCACGGCGACGGCGAGCAGCCGGAAAAGAAGTTCTACCTGCTCGGGCAAGTGACGGAAAAGGTCGAATCGTTCCAGGGTCACCACTTGAAGAAACATGACGACGGGACGGGCACGGTGCTATTCATCTTCGAGGAAGCCAGCGGTTTGGAACGCGAGTTCTACGAGGCGGCCACCTCGCAGGCGCATTCGATCCTGGTGATCGGCAACCCGCTCTCGACCGACGGCATTTTCTACGAGAAATGCCGCCTGGGCGATCAATCGCATCCCGACGGTTCGGGGCGGCTGTTCCGAAAAGTAATTCACGTCTCGGGAGACGATTCGCCCAACGTCATCGCGGCTCGCCAGTGGAAAAAGGACGGCCGCGTGGGGCCGCCCCCCTTGCCGGTATCCGGCATCCTGTCGTATGACCAGTACCTCGAGCGGCGGGCCAATTGGCCGCCCGACAAGGTGCGCTCGCGCTTGCTCGGTCTGTTCCCGGACGAGGCCGAGCGGAAGCTCTTCCCGCCCGATTGGCTCGACCTCGCGCAGCGGCTCGGCGCCAAACTGCGGCTGATCGACGACTCGCGGTTCGCCGACGAATCGCACGCGCTGGGCATCGACGTCGCCCAGGGCGGCGGCGACTTGACGGTATGGTGCGTCGTATGCCGCTTCGGCGTGCGACGCGTGCTGGCCAAACCGACCCCCAACACGGCCGAAATCGCCGGCATGACACTGCGGCTGATGAAGGAATTCGGCATCCGCGGCTCGGCCGTCGCTTTCGACGCCGGCGGTGGGGGTAAGCAGATCGCCGACATGCTGCGCGATCGCGGGTACGCTCAAATCGTCGACGTCGAGTTCGGCGGCGCCTCCCGAGAGCCCGACGAATACAAGAACCGTCGGGCCGAGATCTACGGCGAGCTGCGCAAGGCGCTCGAGCCCACGGCGGCCATTCGGCGGCTGTTGGACCTCGAGCCGGCCGCATGGCGCGCGAAAAACCTGCATTGTCTCGCGTTGCCGCCGGACGATGCCTTGTTGCGACAAGACCTGGCCGTGCTGCCGCTGATGCGCGACGGCGAGGGTCGGCTGCGGCTGCCGCCGAAAGACGTTGGCCGCAAGACCACCGGCCGGTGCGAGCCATGCGTGCGCGCGCTGTTGCACGGCCGCTCGCCCGACCGCGGCGACGCGCTGGCGCTGGCCTTTTTCGCCTGGAGCCGACTGCGCGAGCGCGAGCGGCTCGAGACGGTGGATAGGCCGTTGGTATGGTGAGAACGGAGAACGGAGAACGGAGAACGGAGAACGGAGAAAGGAGAAAGGAGTACTCGCCAACCGCTAACCACTGTTGAGGCTGACCATGTTATCTCATCTTCGCCGCCACCTCGCTCTCTTGACCGATGACACCGTGGCCGAGCACGCGCAAGCGACGCGCGATGCCCAGCGCGAGAGCCGGTCGCTGCGCGAGCAATACGCGGCGTACCAGCGGCGGGCCACGCGGATCGTTGATCGCTGGCGCAAGTGCGCGGCCACGCTCACGGCCCAGCGCGACGCGTCCAACAAGGAGGCCGCCGAGTTGAAGCAGGAGTTGGCCGCGGTCCAGCTTGATCTCGACAAGACGAACCACGCCTTGGCCGTGGCCGAGGAGGAGAACCGGCGGCTTTGGGCCTTGGCCCAGCGCGACCAGGCGCGCGTCGAGCGCGAGCGTGCGATGCACGATCGCCGTCGCGCCGAGTTTGAGAACCCATTACCCGCGGCGGAGTAGGTCGCGCATTCCGACCTGAGCGACCAAGGCGAGCGGGGGGCGTCAGCCCCCTGTTGGCCCCTGGTCAGGCGTAGCGAAGGCGAGCGGGGGGCGTCAGCCCCCTGTTGGCCCATGGTCAGGCGTAGCGAAGGCGAGCGGGGGGCGTCAGCCCCCTGTTGGCCCATGGTCAGGCGTAGCGAAGGCGAGCGGGGGGCGTCAGCCCCCTGTTGGCCCATGGTCAGCGCAAATCATACACAACACGCGGACAAACAGGGGGCTAACGCCCCCCGCTCGCCAAGGGCGAGCGGACAACATCCAACATCCAAGATCGACCCATGCCCGACTTCCAAAGCCACCGCGACCGCGCCCGACGCGACGCCGACGCCGGCTACCAACGCTGCCAGAAGGCGGCGCTGGCGGCGAAAACGGCGCAACCGCTTCAACTCATCGCGGGCGGCCAGAACCTGTACGGTCTCGAATCGCAGAGCCGCCAGCGAGCCATGGACGCCGCCGAGCAGTACAGCCATTTCCGCGGCCAGGTCTACACCTCGGTGCGGCCGATCTGCCAGCGGATCGCCGCCCAGCCCATCCGGCTGGCGCGCGTGGCCAGGGCCGTGAAGGGACGCGCCCAACGGGTGGTTGAGCCGCGGCAATACGATCAGCGGTCGCTGGTCGATTTCGTCACCAACCGGTTGGGCGTGAGCGTCAAGGCCAACGAACAAATCGAGATCATCGACCAGCACCCGCTCTTGGATGCGTTGCAGCGTCCCTCGCCCAGCATCCCCGGCTGGAACGATTGGTCGCTGAAGTACGTCATCGTGGCCAGCCTCGAAATGACGGGCCACGCCTACTTGTGGTTTCCCATCGTCAACGGGAGCAAGGAAATCTGGCATCTGCCCAGCAACTGGGTGCGCGCCCGCTCGACGGAGCAAGGCATGTTCCAGGCCTGGCTCGTGCGTCCGCCGGGCGCGGCGGACGACAAGGAGTTGCCGGCCGATTCGATCGCCCCCTTCTGGTATCCCGACCCGTCGAACCCGCTCAAGGGACTGGGGCCGATGGAGGCCGGCGCCAAGGCCGTGATGGTCGACGAATTCGTGCAAGAGGCGCAGAAGCTGGCATTTCAACTGGGCATCCATCCCGGCGCGATCATCAAGATCGGCTCGCAGATCGGCAAGGACGGCGTGACCGGCCAGCCGCGGCTGAAGCAGTACCAGCTCGACCAGATCCGCGCCGCGATCAACGCTCGCTACCGCGGCCTCAGGCACTTCGGCGAGCCGTTCATCACCGACGCCTTGGTCGACGACATCGTGCCCTTCGGCAACACGCCCAAGCAGATGGACTTTGGCGGGAACATGGACAAGACCCAGGCGCGGGTCGAGCAGACGTTCGGCACGAACCCCTACATCGCCGGCGCCGCCAGCCTGGGAAGCCGTGCCGAAGCGGCCGAAGCTCGCTATCAGTTCGCCGCCGAGGTCGTGAACCCCAAGATCGAATTGCTCTCGCGCGTCTTCACGATCTGTGTCGTGCCGCAGTTCATCACGGCGCCGCGGTTCAGTTCGGCGCCGGGTTTCAAGAGTGGCGAGCGGTACGTCTTGTTCATCGAGCCCTGCCATCCGCGCGACGTGGAGATCGAGCAGGCGTATTGGAAGCTGGCGGCGCAGACCGGCGGGGCGACGATCGACGAGTTCCGCGCCCAGTGCTTGCGGCTGCCGCCGGTGGCCTGGGGCGAGCAGCGGCTATTGATGGCTACCGGCGCCACGACCGACGGCGCGCGACCACTGACCGCCTCCCCCGGCGGCGCGCCGCCCGCCGATGTGAGTGCTGAGTGATGACTTCCGCTCGCCGCGGGCGAGCGGGGGGCGTCAGCCCCCTGTTGACCCCTCGCGGGCGAGCGGGGGACGTCAGCCCCCTGTTGGCCCCTCGCAGGCGAGCGGGGGGCGTCAGCCCCCTGTTGGCCCCTCGTCAGAAGGAGGACTCGCATGATTCAATGTACGCAAAGCGCGCTGACGGCCACCGCGGCGAATCAACTGCGCGGCGACCCGCATGATCTGGCCCAACTGTGCGAACTGGCCCATGACAGCGGCGGCATGTTGCCGCCGCGCGCGGTGGTTTGGCTGCTGGAAGGATATGCCGCGCGGCAGCGCGAAATCGCGGCGCTTGTGAGCGAGTGCCAGGACCGCGCCGACGAGAGCGACCGGCTCAAACGGCAGGTCGAGGCATTACGGCTGCGCCTGCGCGAGATGGCGTGGCGGGCCGGTGCCGGCGAACCGGCAGACGACGAACGGGCGCGGGTGGAGGCCGCGGCGAGGATGGTGTGTTAGGGTGAAACGCCGTTTGTCGCCAGCTCTAGGCTCGAGCCGGTGGAGTGGCCGCGTGCAGAGCGCAGAGCTACGAATTGGTCCGCGAACCTTTTCCCGGCGCTGACCATCAAATTCTCTAGATTATCCCCCTAAAGGGGCATGGAAGCTGCGTTGTATGTGTTAAAATAGGTTAGATGATCTAGCGAACTAATCGACATCGAACTGCCGGCAATAGAAAGCCGTACTGAATTAAGCAGGAAGGCTTGTATTTTCCGGCAGTTCCGCGCATAGTATCCCAAAAGCCACAAGTCGCGGTATCGAAAATGCTAGCCCGGATTATTCATGGTCCCGTAGCTGGCTTCGCAAGAAGTCAGGCCGTGGACACGAGTTACGCCAGAATTCTTGCGAATTCCGCTACAGCACAGTGCGCGAGTTCCTCCCCGGACCATGAATAATCCGGGCTAGGAGGATATTGCAGTGACGGGCCAGGGCCTGGGACAGCAGGGGAGTCACCGAGATGGAGGTCGCCATGAATGAACCAACCAACGTCACACAACTTCCTATCCACGTCGCGAGAAGCATCCGACGGTATGCGCCGAGGCTTCAAAAGGCAATCGTGGACGCCGTTCGAGACAGAATGGCCGCGAAAGGCGGGGCCATTTCGCCGGAAGAAATTGGTCAGTGCGCATCGGCCGTTATCTTCGGCGACGGAACCGAATACGATCGACGCATGGAGGCAATTTGCCTCAAGGCGTTTGATGCTGGAAGCTACACGCCTCTTGATGAAGTGATCAATGAACTTCGGACCACCGTCGCCGCAACCCGATCTTCCTGACCCGATTCGCTACAAGATCGCAGATTGGCGATTGCCGGCCGAAATCGAACTAGGCTTAGAGGCTATCCGAAAACTCCCCGTGGGACGGCCTTCCCAGGCCGTCTTCCGCTACGGACGGCCTGGGAAGGCCGTCCCACGACAGTGCGCGACCGCTTTCCCTAGTTTTCGGATAGCCTCTTACTTGAAGCCATTCGGAACAAGGTCGAAGATCTCGCACCGTCGCATCAGACGAAGGTCAGGTCGTTTGAATTCATGATGGGTGGCTTTGCCTTCTATGGCCAAGTCGGCGGTCGAATGCATCACGCGCATTTCGTGCTGACGGTGTGCGACGTTGAATGCCTCCCGCCGGATTGAATGTCGTCCAGTCCCGAAGGCCCCAACGGGGCGACATCGAGCCTGGTTCCACCATCGGTGCCGCCCCTTCGGGGCTGGATAAAATGAGGTTGCGGGGGTTTCCTGGGGCTGACGCCCCAGGCTACACTCTGTCGCCGCTGCGCGGCTGGCCTTTCGAGCAGCAACGCCGCCAGCGGCGTTGGGCGGGCACCACTGCAACCAACGCGGGCTAAGAGCCTATCCCAGAACCGCCGGCGCGGGATAATGATTTCATGGCCACGCCTCTTGCCGCAATCGTGACTGTGCTAAAGCCCAAACGACGCTGGGCGCAGTTCTCGCTGGGCACGATGTTCCTGGTCGTCACCGCGCTTTGCGTTTGGCTGGGCCTGCATGTGGAAGCGGTAAACCGGCAACGGGCGGTCGTGGCAGCGATCAGGGCACTGGGTGGTGAGTGCTATTATGACTACGAAGCAGACGGCAATCCCTTCGCCGACTCCGTGCCCCCTGGACCCGAATGGCTGCGAGAGTGTCTGGGCATCGATCACCTGGCGAGCATCACCGCGGTGCACCTGTACAAGCGCGCGCAGATCCCGAGGGCCTTGCCGCACCTGTGCAAGTTGCCGAAACTAGCCGCACTCAGTGTCGATCTCAAGGGGCAACCCGCTTTTACGGACGACGACGTCGCCCAAATCAAGGCATTGACCGGATTGGCGCGTTTTTATATTGCGGCGGCGACCGAAACGGACTCGCTGCTCGCGGCGGTTGCCTCCTTGCCGCATCTCGAAACGCTTCACATGTACGAGTGCGCTTTGGGTGACAATGGTCTCCGACACATTGGCCGGATGAAGTCTTTGCGGGTGCTCCGCCTCACCCGCAACGAGATCACCGATGCCGGACTGATCCATGTTCGTGCGCTGACCGAGTTGCGAAAATTGGACCTCACAATGAAACCATGACCACCGACGCGGGAGTTGCCGGGCTCCAAAAGGCGCTGCCCAATTGCGAAGTCACGTTCGCGGGCCCTTTTTGGTAACCGACGGGTCGCGCCCTTTTAGGGCTGGCGGTTTCTCGGTGAACTCCAACCTAGGGCTGCGCCCTCGTTGTTCTACACATCTTTTGATTGCGGGTGGTGAAATGGGGGCGTTGGGAAATCCCGGTCTCTTCGTAAGAGGCCAGGGGCTTGCCCCCTGGAGTTTCACGTTGGTTTCTAGATCGAATGCGGCCGCATCCCCACCGTCCGTGTCGCCCCGCAGGCCGCCGAAGGCGGCCTGCGGGGCGACACGGGGAAGCGGTGGAATCATAGCGGTTTCTGGAAAACGGTCACCGTAGAATTAGTGGCAATTCAAGCCGCCCGCGGTATAGTCTATTGCGTACAAACCGACGTCTCACCGACTTGCTCCCATGAACGCCGCCCGCAATCTCCTGTTTGGCATCCTCGCCTTCCAGAACAGTTTCATCGACCGGCGGGCACTGCTCGCCGCGTTCGATCAATGGACGTCCGACAAGAACAAGCCGCTGGGCGAGATCCTCGTCGAGCTGGGCAACCTCGACGTGTCGCGACGGCAACTGCTCGACGCCTTGGTGGCCGAGCACCTCAAACAACACGGCAACGATGCCGAAAAGAGCCTCGCCGCCGTGAGCTCGGTCGGTTCGGTCCGCAAGGATCTGGAGCGGATCGCCGACCCGGACGTGCGTGCTTCGCTGGCCGGCGCGGCCGCGCAGCCGCCCGACGGGGACGCGCCGGTCGATCCCTATGCCACGATTACCCCGTCGGCCGGCACGCGGACGTCGTCGGGAATGCGGTTCACGATTCTCCGCGCGCACAAAAAGGGGGGCCTAGGGCAAGTTTCCGTGGCGCTCGACGAAGAGTTGAACCGCGAAGTGGCCTTCAAGGAAATCCAGGACAAGTACGCCGACCATCCCGACAGCCGCTCGCGATTTCTGCTCGAAGCCGAAGTCACCGGCGGCCTGGAACATCCGGGTATCGTGCCCGTATATGGACTGGGCCAGTACGCGGACGGGCGGCCGTTCTACGCCATGCGGTTCATCCGCGGCGACAGCCTGCAAGACGCGATCAAGCGGTTCCACGACGCGCAGGCGAGCGGGGGGCGTAAGCCCCCTGTTTCCGTGGCGAGCGGGGGGCGTCAGCCCCCTGTTTCCGTGGCGAGCGGGGGGCGTAAGCCCCCTGTTTCCCTGATCGGCGAACGCGCGGTTCAATTCCGCAAGTTGCTCGGTCGCTTCATCGACGTCTGCAACGCCATCGACTACGCCCACAGCCGCGGCGTGCTGCACCGCGACTTGAAGCCCGGCAACATCATGCTCGGGAAATTCGGCGAAACCTTGGTCGTCGATTGGGGGCTGGCCAAGCCGCTGGGTCATCGTGACTCAACCACCGAAAGCGGCGAGCGCACGCTGCAGCCCAGTTCGGCCAGCGGCCCGGCGCTCACGCAAATGGGCTCGGCCATCGGCACGCCGCAGTACATGAGCCCCGAACAGGCCGAAGGCCGTCTCGACCTGCTCGGCTGCGCCAGCGACGTTTACAGCCTGGGGGCCACGCTCTATTGCCTGCTCACCGGCCGGCCGCCGTTCGAGAGCGGCGAATTGGCCGACACGCTCGACAACGTGGCCAAGGGGAACTTCCCGCCTCCCAGAAAAGTCAAGCACGATGTGCCGCCGGCCTTGCAGGCCATCTGCCTGAAGGCGATGGCCCTGAAGCCGTCCGACCGCTACGCCTCCGCCCGCGCCTTGGCCGACGACATCGAGCGCTGGATCGCCGACGAGCCGATCTTGGTGTACCGCGAACCGTTGCGTCGCAGGGTCCGCCGCTGGGTACGGAACCACAAGGGCACCGCCGGCGCGGCGGCGGCGGCCATTGTGGTGCTGGTCGTAGGGGGCATCGTCGCGTCGGCCATCGGCCAGCGCGCCCACGAACGTACCCGTGCCCAGGCTCTGGTCGAATCGCTTGCCAACGCCGACACACAACAGGTGCCGGCAATGGTAGCGCAATTGGGCCAGTATGAAAAACTCACCAGACCGTTGCTGGCGGAGAAGCTGGCCCAGGCGAAGGACGGCTCGACCGAGAAACTGCACCTGTCGCTGGCGCTCGTCGCCGGCGACGAGCGCCAGGTCGAATACCTCTATCAACAACTACTGGGCGCCGAGCCCGCGAGGTTCGCGGTCATTCGCGACGCGCTGGCCAATCACTCGCCTCGAATCAGCGATCGTTTATGGACCGTGCTTACCGGCCGTGAGAGCGATCCAAACCAACAGCGGCTGCGCGCCGCGGGGGCGCTGGCCAAGTACGACCCGGCCAATGCCCAATGGCCCGAGGTCGCGCCGGAGGTTGCCAACCAATTGGTGTCGGTCAACCCCGTGTTCGTCGGCCAGTGGCAGGAAGCCCTGCGACCGGTGGCCGAGAAGCTGCTGCCCTCCTTGGCCAAGATCTTCAACGATCCGGAACAAGGCGAGCTGCCGCGCACGCTGGCCACTTCGCTGTTGGCCGATTACGCGAAAGGCGATCCTGACACGCTGACCAAGCTGATCATCGACGCCGACTCGAAGGCCTTTGGCACTGTGTTTCCCGTGCTCCAATCGCATGGTGCGGCGGCGGTTGAAAAACTCCAGGCGGTCCTTGACCGTAAGGTCGAGCCGACGTGGAACGACCTGCCTCTCGACCGTAGTCATCACGCTCCGCGTGATGGAAGCATCACGCGGAGCGTGATGTCTACGGTGGAGACGGCCCACGGCATGGTCGACGAGCGATTCGCGTTCTGCCAGGATCTCGCCTGGGAGGAATTCCGGCAACTTGCGGAAAGCCTGCGCCCGAGCGGCTACCGGCCCACGCGGGTGCGGCCCTGGCGCACTGACGACAAGCTCTTGGTGGCCGCCGTTTGGACCCGCGACGGCCGGCGCTGGGAACTCGAAACGGATCTCGGCCAAGACCAGTTGCCTCAATCGGACGCGCCCGCCGCGAAAGACGGCCTCGTGCCCGCCGACCTGGCCGTTTTGCCTTCCGTCGATCCGGCGGCCGAACCACCCGGTGTCTCCGGCGGCGGGCGGCGCTTTGTGCTGTTGTGGGGCGAGCCGGCGGCGGCCGGCGAAGAGCGCCGGATCGTCGTGGGCGCCGGCGAGCAGGAACTGTTGGCGTCCCAGGCCGCGCTGGTGAAACAGGGCTTCGCCGCCCAGAGCGCGGTCGGCGTCTGGACCGACGCGGCGGGCCAGCGGCGTTATCTTGGCATCTGGTCGAACCAGGGCGCGCCCTCGGAACTGCGGGCGGCCTACGGGGGCTTTGAACTCGTCGACCAGCCGCAATGGGATGTGGCCGTGGCGCCGGCCGCCAGGCTGGCCGATCCGCTCGATGCGCGCCGCCGGCAACTGGCCGAAATCGCCAAGCTCCCGCCGGCTCAATTGGACCAACCGCAATGGCGGCTGACTCGGGCCACGGCCCAGTACCATGTGGGCCAATTGGAAGCCGCCCTGGCCGATTTGGATTTTCTGGTCGAGAAGAAGGTCGCGTCGCCCGAGCTGCCCCAGTACCGCGCCTGGACGCTGGCGCGGCTTGGCAAGGCCGAGGAAGCTCGCGCCGAGTTGGCGAAGTACCTGGAACAGGCGAAGGATCCTTCAACGCGGGCCTACGTTCAGGTCGTCTTGGCGGCCTGGCTGGGCGAGCACGACCAGGCGGCGGAACTGTTGGATGGCGCGGCGAAGGCGGCCGCGGCGAACGCCGATGGGCTCTACAACGCCGCCTGCGCCGCGGCGATGGCTTCGCAGGCGTGCGCGGCGTCCGACGCCCCGCGCGCCGCCGCCTTACAAGGGCGCGCGATCGAGTTGCTCGAAGCGGCCGTCGCCCAAGGCTACACCAATAGCGCGCAACTCCGCACTGACGTGGACCTGGCGGGCTTGCACGGGGAGGCGCGGTTCTTGGCGCTCATCGATCGGCTCGAGCCTCCGGCCCGCTACGCGGCGGTCTGGCGCGCGGATGTCGAGTTCGAGTCGCGATTGCTCGGGCCGTCGTCGCTGGAGTCGCAATTGGATCAGGCCCGCGAGTTGGCGGCCCACGGCTATCGCCCGGTGGCGATCGTCGCGTTCGATGAGCGAACCGTAGCCGGACTCGCAAGAGTTCGGGACGCGCAGGCCACCCCAGACGCCGGAATTCTTGCGAATCCCGCTACGGCCGGAATTCTTGCGAATCCCGCTACGGCCGGAATTCTTGCGAATCCCGCTACGGCCGGAATTCTTGCGAATCCCGCTACGGCCGGAATTCTTGCGAATCCCGCTACGGCCGGAATTCTTGCGAATCCCGCTACGGTCGGAATTCTTGCGAATCCCGCTACGGTCGGAATTCTTGCGAATCCCGCTACGGTCGGAATTCTCACGAATTCCGCTACTCCCCAATCCGCAATCCGCGATCCGCAATCCGCAATCCTCACGACCTCCGTCTGGCACCGTCCGCTCGTTCCGAGCGCGGCCAAGGTAGCCCTGGCCAAGCGTCAGGCCGGCGCGGCCGCGGCCCTGCTGCGGCAAGGAGCGAGAGAGAAGATCTTCAGCGTTCTGCGAGTGACCGACGATCTGGAGTCGCTCACGCAGTTCGTCCATCGCTGCCGGGAGCGGGGAGTGACGGCGGTTGAATTGTGCGACTGCGTGCGGATCGCCGAACAGCGTCGCCGGACGTTGCGCGGCGAACCGCGCCGCCTGGAAGACCGCGTGCTATTTGGCCTGCTCTTGGCGCTGGGCGACTACGGTTTGGCCGAAGTGCCGGAGACGCAGCGAGACGCCTTCGTCGAGCAACTGGCGAATTGGTACGGCGGCGACCCCAGTTCCTCAATTCACGGCGCGACGGGCTGGCTCTTGCGACATTGGAAGCGGGGGGATCTCGCGAAAAAGGTCGATCAAACGCCCCTGCCGTACGCGCCGGGGCGCGAATGGTTTACCCTTGAGTTCGTCGTGCCGCCTTCAGGCGGTGCCTGGGCGAGCGGGGGGCGTCAGCCCCCTGTTCATTCGGCGAGCGACGGGCGTCAGCCCCCTGTTAATTCCTCGAGCGAATCGCCTGCGCAGCCTGGAACGACGGAGCCGCCTGAAGGCGGAACTACGAACGGGCCGGCTACGAACTTCCACATCACGTTCGTGGTCTTTCCGGCAGGCGAGTACCTGATCGGCTCAGCGCCCGATGAGGTTGATCGCCACGCCGACGAAAGACGTCACGCGGTCAAGCTGACGCGGCCGATTGCCGTCAGCGACCGCGAGATCACCTGGGAGCAGTACAATTCGTTCGACCATCGCGGTCATCACGACTCCTGGGAAAAGCAGTTCGGGCGAACACTCACGCTTGAGGAACCGGCGTTCGGGGTCAATTGGTACGAAGCGGTGAGCTATTGCCGCTGGCTTTCGGAGCGTGCGGGAATGAGCGAGGAAGACCAGGCCTACCCTGCTCCGTCGTCGTTGGATCCAGGGCGGTTTCCCGCGGACCCGGATCCGCAGGCGGGGGGCGCGCCGCGGAACTGGCCGTTGAATCTGGAGAAGCCGGGCTTTCGTCTGCCGACGGAGGCCGAGTGGGAAATGGTCTGCCGAGGCGGGACGAGCACGGCGTATTCGTTCGGCAACGACGCGCCATTGCTACGGCATTACGGCTGGTTCCAGGAAAACTCCGAGAAGTGGTCGCACGCTGTCGGCCTGCTGCGGCCCAGCCCGCGCGGTTTGTTTGACATTCATGGGAATCTGTACGAATGGTGTCACGACTGGTACGGCGATTACGGAAACGACGCGGCCGATCCGGTCGGGGGCGCCACGGGCTCGGGCCGGGTGATCCGGGGCGGCGGCTGGAACCTCGTCTCCGCGTTCTGCCGGGCGGCGTTCCGCGAGGCCAGCCGGCCCACGGTCCGCATCATCTACCTGGGTTTCCGGCTTGCCGTGGTTCCGTTCAGCCAAGCAAGCGAGTCGGCAAGTCGGGCCGCGAGCGACGCCGGGAGCGGAAGCCGGGAAGCCGAAGGCGTAGCCGCGGAGCGGCGTAGCCCGGCTGACCAGGCTGAAGCGACAGGCGGAGCGAGCGGCGACGAGTAGGGTGGGCATCGCCCACCAGCCGACCGGGATAGTGTACAGGCGCGTAGGAATAGTGTACAAGTGAATATATTAGGCCGCTGAATCCGCGCGGTAGCTGAATTCGCAAGAATTCAGGCGAGCGTCGCCCGAGCGCCCCGAATTCTTGCGAATCCGGCTACCGCATGCCCGACATGGCGTTCAAGTTTTTCCAGGTTCCGATCAGGGAATTTCAGGCCATTGAAGTGGATCTGAATGCGTTTCTGCGCGGGCATCGGGTGCTGTCCGTCGATCGGCGCTGGGTGGATCTGGGGCAGGATTCGTTCTGGTCGATCTGCATCGACTACCTCGACGGCGACGCCACCGCGCGGGTCGACACGCGCAACAAGGGACGCGCCAAGGATTACAAGGAACTGCTCAGCCCGGAGGATTTCGCCGTCTTCGTCAAGCTCCGCGACTTGCGCAAGGAAGTCGCCCAAGCGGAGGCCGTGCCCGTCTACACCATCTTCACGAACGAGCAGTTGGCCGGCATGGTGCAAAGCCGGGTCCAGAGCAAGAACGATCTGGAATCCATTGCCGGAGTCGGCGACGCGCGGAGCGAAAAGTACGGGCCCAGATTTCTGGCCTGCCTCCAGGAAATTTGGAAGAAAGCCGATGCAACGGGCGGGCCATCTGTTTGACCAGGCGCTGGCCTGGAACAACCTCCGCGAGGCGGCCGCCCGCGCTTTGCGCGGCAAGCGACACCGTCCGGACGCGCGGCGTTTCGCGTCTGATCTCGATGTCCGGCTCAGCTCGATGCGCGTCGAATTGGCGGCCGGCACGTACCTTTTCGGACGCTGCCATCAGTTTGTCGTCCACGACCCGAAGCAACGCATCATCACGGCGCCGGATTTCCGCGATCGCGTCGTGCATCATGCCCTGATCAACGTGTGCGAGCCGGTGTTCGAGCGCTGGCTGATCGATGACACCTACGCCTGCCGCCGCGGACGAGGACGGATCGCGGCGGTGCTCCGCGCTCGATGCTTCGCGAGGCGCTTTGGGTACTATCTTAAGCTCGACATCCGCAAGTACTTCGACAGCATCCCTCATGCGGAGCTTCTGCGCCGTCTGGAGCGCTTGTTCAAGGATCCGCGCTTGCTCGATTTGTTCGCGCGGCTGGTCGGGTCGTTTCGCGGATCGGTCGGCCGCGGCTTGCCCATCGGCGCCTTGACGTCGCAACATTTCGCCAACTTCTACCTGGGTTGGTTCGATCGCGAGGTGAAGGAGCGTTGGCGCGTCAAGGGCTACGCGCGCTACATGGACGACATGGTTCTGTGGGGCGACTCGGCGGCGGGCCTTCGCGAGCTGCGCCGTCGAGCGATTGCGTTTCTGAGCGACGAACTGCGACTGACGGTGAAACCGGCCCACTACCTCAATCGGAGCCAGCACGGTCTCGATTTTCTCGGCTGCCGCGTCCATCCCGATCGACTGACGCTGAATCGGCGCAGCCGGGTGCGTTTCCGACGGAAACTGGCCGCGCTGGAGTCCATGAGGCGGCGCGAAACGATCACGCCGAGCGATTTGCAGCGGCGCGGCACGGCGCTGGTCGCCTACGCGCGCGCGGCGGGCGTCAACAGTTGGCAATTCCGTCAGCGTGCGTTACGACAGATGGAGGTGAGTGGTCACGAGGCTCGAACCGGGTGATCCGGGGCGGCGGCTGGAACAACGACTCCGCGAACTGCCGGACGGCGAACCGCGAGAACAACCAGCCCACGAACCGCAACAACAACCTGGGTTTCCGGCTTGCCGTAGCTCCGCTTGGATGAGTGGATTCTTGACTGAACGGAACCGACCGCTTTCCCGTTCCGCGCGCCTATGAGGGCCGCGGACAAACCGAGTGGGCCGTCCGGTGCTGGTAGCCTTAGCGCGAACGCTCCGGACGGCCGTTTTGTACTCGTTCCCACGCTCCGCCGACCCACTGCGCGGGTGCCCCGAGCGGCTCCGCGGACCCTGCCGAGTCGCGAACTCCATTGGCGCTCGGCATCGCGAAACCACCGTTTCGTGTTGGGCGAGCGCATCGAGCGGCTGCTGTACGAGCTGCTCGAAACGCTGATCGAAGCCAAATACACGCGCGAACGGCAGGCGCTTCTGGAACGCGCCAATCTGCGGCTGGAGATCTTGCGGTTCCAGGTGCGGCTGGCGAAGGATCTGCAGTGTCTCAAGCCCGCAAGCTATGCCTTCGCTTCCAAGGCGATCGAGGAGATCGGGAGGCTTGTCGGCGGCTGGATGCGCGCCAAGGGGACAAAGTAGCAGGCACCGGGGCACCCGCGCAGCGGGTCGGTGTGCCGTCGCTTTCCGCCTGCCGACGTTCACTGGCCGAAGGTTGCGGCACACGGAGTGTGCCTACTACTTTGCCGCGCACAGCGGCCCTAAAATCAACATGAAACGCGCCGGCAACCTCTGGGCCAAAATGATCAGTTTCGAGAGCCTCTTGCGCGCGCACCAGAAGGCGCTGCGAGGCAAGCGCTTTCGCCGCGCGGTCGCCGGCTTTGAGTTCAATCTGGAGTACGAGCTCTGGCGATTACACCACCAGCTTTCCAAAAAGACCTATCAGCCCGGCGGGTACTCGACGTTCTGGGTTTACGAGCCCAAAGCGCGCTTGATCAGCGCCGCGCCGTACCGCGACCGGGTCGTCCACCACGCCTTGACCCAGGCGCTTGAGCCGATCTTCGAGCGCTCGTTCCCGTATGATTCGTACGCCTGTCGCAAGGGCAGAGGCACGCACGCCGCCGTGCGACGCGCGCAGCACTTCTTGTTCACGCGCTCCGAGCGCCGCCGCGGCCTCCCGATCGGCAATCAGACGAGGCTATCGAGTGTTTCCGACTCACCGTCTGTTGGCGAAGGAGAACGTGCGCCGTTTTACGAAGTTGCGTGGCGGGTCGTTGAACAACAACGCGACCAACGTGCGTTCGGCGAACCGCAACACCAACCAGCCGGAGAACCGTAACCACAACAACGGTTTTCGCGTGGCGAGCACTTTGCGGCGGGCGACATGCCCGTCGTGCCGGCGCTGTCCGGCTCGGCCGAATCAAGAAGCGGCCCGGCGGGTCTGGTAGGCCCTTTTGGGTTCAAAGGCCCCGCCGGGCCTTTTGGATTGCGGCTGCCGGTCGGCGTGCCGCGAGAGCGACCGGCCCACGTACCGCATCGGCAACCTGGGTTTTCGGCTTGCCGTGGTTCCGTTCAGCCAAGCAAGTCAGGCCGCGGGCGCAGCCGGGAGCGAAAGCCGGGAAGCCGAAGGCGTAGCCGCCCAGCGGCGTAGCCCGGCTGACTCCCCACAGACCGATGACGACCAGTAGCATGGCACAGACTCCTCGAGCGAATGGCTTTTTCCAGCGCGGCCAGCGTCGCCAGTTGGCAATCTCGCAACCAGGTGTTACAACAAGATAGAGGTAAGCACCACGAACCGGAACAACGGAGAATCAAGATGACCGGTTCCTATTGGACCGAAGCCGACTCAAACCGAGCGCGGGAAATTTGGTCGGAATATCAGCGGCATCATGACCTTTCGGAAAAAGTAGGGCAGAGCGCCGGAATTGATCCCGAAAGCGGCTTGATTTGGTTTGGCGAGTCGATCCAGGAAGTGATCGCTCAACGGGACGCCGACGGCGGCGAAGCCCCCTTGTTCTTCATCCGAGTCGGATCCGCCGCCTACTATCGAAAGGGAGGTCACCGCTGATCCAGGGCATCACTACGGCCGACGGTGTTCCGACAATCGAAGTGGAATTCGCTGGTCAACGGTGGCAGGCGATCATTGACACGGGCTTCAACGGCGAACTCGAATTGCCCGATCGATTACGATCGCACCTGAACGCGCAGTTCGTTGGTCGCGCGACATCCCTTCTGGCGGCAAATCAGCGAATCGAGGAAGACGTCTACCTTGTCGATTTCCCATTCGACGGCCAGATGGTTCGAGCGCAAGCGACCTTTGTCGATGGCGACGAGATCCTGATCGGCACCCGAATGTTGCGGGATCATCGGTTGCAGATCGATTTTCCCGCCGAGACGGTTTCCATCGAGATGGCCTGAAGAAGTCTCGGTCTCCGGCGGAACCGGTTCGTGTCTTTCGCGCGCGCGGCAGGCGTCAACAGTTGGCAATTCCGTCAGCGTGCGTTACAACAGATGGAGGTGAGTGGTCACGAGGCTCGAACCCGGTGATCCGGGGCGGCGGCTGGAACAACGACTAGGAGATTACGCCCCAGGCTACACTCTGCCGGCCCTTTGGGAATGTTCCAGCGGGGAGCAACCCCGCCGGTCCCGTAGCTGGCTTCGCAAGAAGTCAGGCCGTGGACGCGAGGCACGCCAGAATTCTTGCGAATTCTGCCACAGCACAGTGCGCGAGTTCCTCCCCGGACCACTCGCCCAAAAGACATCCCCTGTCAAAATGGCAGTATGAATCCACCTACGGCCCCCGCAATCTGCCGTTTAAGCCGGGACGAGTAACGGACGATCGACCCGTGGTCTTATCGCTAAGCTCTTTTGCGGCTTCAGCTTAGAGATGCCGATCGCCTTTTGGCGCGCCAGTTGCGTAAGGTGTGCTCACCAGCGCCATGGATGCGCATTCAATGGCAGCCCATGCCCGCCAACCAGGATGGCGGGTATTCCGGTAGCAAAACAATCTGTTCCATCGAGATCTCGGAGGCTAGTGAGCCAATGGCAGTCGCAACTAAGGAAAGACCAAAGAAAGCCAGTTCCACCAACATCAAGCTGCAGCCGCTGGGCGACCGTGTGGTGCTCGAACGCGAAGAGTCGGAAACGACCACGGCGGGCGGCATCGTGCTGCCCGACAGCGCCAAGAACAAACCGGCCCGTGGGACCGTGATCTCGGTCGGCGACGGGAAGATCTGCGATGACGGCAAACGCCGCCCGCTCCAAATCAAGGTCGGCGAGCGCGTGTTGTTCACCTCCTACGCCGGTGATGAGTTCAAGATCGGCGACCGCGATCTGCTCCTGATGCGAGAAGAAGACATTTTGGCCGTGATCGAGTAACCCGAACAGATCGTGCCCGAACAGATCGTGCCCGAACAGATCGTGCCCGAACAGATCTTACCCGAACAGATCTTACCCGAACAACCGATTTACTTTTTTGGAGAAGGACTGAAATGCCAAAGACCATTGCATTCGAACAGGAAGCGCGCGAGGCGATCCGCCGCGGCGTTTCCAAGCTGGCCCGAGCGGTCAAGGTGACGCTGGGCCCCAAGGGCCGCAACGTGATCTTGCAAAAGAGCTTCGGCTCGCCCACCGTCACCAAGGACGGCGTCACCGTGGCCAAGGAGATCGACCTGGAAGACGTCTATGAGAACATGGGCGCCCGCATGGTCCGCGAGGTGGCGTCGAAGACCAGCGACGTCGCCGGCGACGGCACCACGACCGCCACCGTCATGGCCGAGGCGATCTTCAACGAGGGGCTCAAGGCCGTCGTGGCCGGCGTCAACCCGTTGCACATGAAGCAGGGAATCGAGAAAGCCGTCGAAGACATCACCGACAAACTCAAGAAGATGTCGATCTCGATCAAGAGCAAGAACGAAATGGCCCAGGTCGGCGCCGTGGCCAGCAACAACGACCAGGAAATCGGCAACCTGTTGGCCGAGGCGATGGAGAAGGTCGGCAAGGACGGCGTGATCACGGTCGACGAAGGCAAGAGCCTCAAGACCGAGGTCGAGTGGGTCGAAGGCATGCAGTTCGACCGCGGCTACCTGTCGCCGTACTTCGTCACCGACCCGACCAAGATGGAATGCGTGCTCGACGATCCGTACATCCTGGTGCTGGAGAAGAAGATCTCCAGCGTCAAGGAGTTCGTGCCGGTGCTCGAGGCGGTGGTCAACGCCGGCCGGCCGCTGTTGATCGTGGCCGAGGACGTCGAGGGGGAGGCCCTGGCGACCTTGGTGATCAACAAGCTCCGCGGCACGTTCAAGTGCTGCGCCGTCAAGGCGCCGGGCTATGGCGACCGCCGCAAGGCGATGCTTGAGGATCTGGCGATCCTCAGCGGTGGCACGGCGATTTTCGAGAGCCTGGGCATCAAGCTCGAAAGCCTGCCCATCACCGATCTGGGTCGGGCGAAGAAGGTGGTGGTCGACAAGGACAACACGACGGTCATCGAAGGGGCCGGCAAGAGCACGGACATCAAGGCCCGCATCGACCAGATCCGCCGCGAAATCGACAACTCGACCAGCGACTACGACAAGGAGAAGCTGAGCGAGCGGCTCGCCAAGCTGTCGGGCGGCGTGGCCAAGGTCAACGTCGGCGCGGCGACCGAGAGTGAGATGAAGGAACGCAAGGCCCGCGTCGAAGACGCGTTGCACGCCACCCGCGCGGCCGTCGAAGAGGGAATCCTGCCGGGCGGTGGCGTGGCGCTGGTGCGCTGCGCCGCGGCCTGCAAGCCGGAAGGCCTGACCCACGACCAGGAGGTTGGCTACAACATCGTCCGCCGCGCCTGCAAGGCGCCCTTGACGATGATCGCGTCCAACGCCGGCGAGGACGGCGGCATCATTTGCGGCAAGGTGTCGGAAGGCAAGGGAAACTTCGGTTATAACGCCGCCACGAACGTCTTTGAGGACATGGTGAAGGCCGGAATCATCGACCCCACCAAGGTCACTCGCATCGCCTTGCAGAACGCCTCGAGCGTGGCCATCCTGCTGCTGACCAGCGACGCCTTGATCGCCGAGAAGCCCAAGGAAGGCGGCAAGAAGGGCGGCCACGGCGGCGACCACGACATGTACTAATGGTTCTTGGCGCCCGAGCGGCACTTGAGGAACAATTGCACTTCCTCGTAACGAATGCCGGCGGGCAGCCGCGATAGAAGCGGCCTGATCCGCGCCGGCTCGTCCGGCCCGATGACCTCGGCCAGCGTTCGCAGCGCCTCGGTGGATAGGAACCAACTCGAATCGACGATCCAGCCCGATTCAACCGATCGCAAGGCATGGTCGAGCACCACCTCGCGCTCGCAACCGCGGATCGCCATGCACTCCTCGACCGTGAAACCACTCGACAACAGCAGCCAGGTCCAATAATGCATGGGAAACTGGCCGCCGGCCGGCATGGCCGGCCGGCCGTCGAGCGGCAAGGCGGCGCGCGCGCCGATCGCCAGGCCAGGGCCTTCCGGCGCGGCGGCGGACGATTCGACCGGCGCGCGCGCGGCAGGGTCCACTCGCCCGCCGGCCGTCGAACCGAGGCGGAAGGCGAGCGTGCGTGAAAGACGCAGTTCCACCTCCAACGGCGCTCGGCCCACCATGATGTCGCCGCCGACGGCGGTGATGGTCAGCGTGGGCCGAAGGGCGTCGTTGCCGGCCGGCGCCAGGCAGCCCGCCTCGATCAACGCGTCGAGCAACTCGACCACTTCATCCTGCTTGAATTCCTTCAACAAACCGTAGGTCGTCAACTGGTCGAGCTTGAATTTCTTGATCTTGGCCGAATTTGAACCCCAGAGCATTTGCGCGATGACGTGTTTGCCGAAGCGGTTGCGCGCCCGCGCCACGCCGCTGAGGGCCTTGCGCACGACGTCGACGAGCCGTTCGTTCGGCGCGACCGGCACGGTCTGTGCCGTGGCGCGGCGATCCGCCGCGAAATCGTCGGGCAATTCGCTCCCCGGCGCGATGTC
Organism: Pirellulales bacterium; assembly: GCA_035531595.1. Taxonomy (GTDB): domain Bacteria; phylum Planctomycetota; class Planctomycetia; order Pirellulales; family JAICIG01; genus DATKSN01. The sequence goes on from DATKSN010000216.1 coordinate 24,765, forward strand.
GTCGGCGCTCGACCACCGTAGGCTCGGCTCATCCGTGGAATCCGCCGTCGTCGCCGTTCGCGACGGTTTTTTCCCTTTGCGAGCGCAGTTGTCACAACGTCCGCACGGCGCCGGGTTGACCTGGCCGAAATAGGTAAGGATCTCGCGCTCGCGGCAGCGGTGGGTCTCGGCGAAGGCGATCACCCGATCGAGCTTTTCGTACTCGGCCTCCTTGCGCCGTTCCATCGTCTCGAAATCGAGTTCGAGCTTGGCGAACGGCTTGGAGCGTTCGAGCATGTGGACCGCGCGGCCGCGGAAGGGTGGAATGTAGTCGAAGGCGTCGAGTTGCCGCAGCTCGCGCAGCGTACGTGCCAGGCCCGCTGAATCGAGCTCGGTGGCGGCCAAGAGCTCGCGTGGCGGGACATCGACCCATTCGTGCCGCAGCGTGCCGGCGAAGGCTTCCAGCGCCTGCATCACCCGCCGCTGCACCTTCGCCTGCCGCGGCAAGAGATCGACCAAGGTCGGCAGGTCGCTGGCGAGCTTCACGCGGGCCATGTTTTCCCTCGATTCGAGCCGTTCGAGCACGCTGGCGCGCTCCAGCAACTCCTCGCAGGTGCCCACGCCGTCGGCCGTGATCGGCAATCCGAGTTGCTCCTTGATCTCCTGCTGCGTCAGTTCGATCGGATCTTCCTCGCGGCGGCGGAGAAAATCGTACACCTTGCCCACGATCTCGCGGGCCGGGTAGGCGCTTTCGACGAAGAACTCCTGAATTTTCCGGTCGCCATAGCTGTACAACAACAAGCAGCGCGAAGGGAGCCCGTCGCGCCCCGCCCGCCCGGCCTCCTGGTAATAGCCCTCGAGCGTGCCGGGCAGGTTGTAGTGGATCACGAAACGCACGTCCGGCTTGTCGATGCCCATGCCGAAGGCGGTGGTGGCCACGACGATCTGGGCCGCGCCCCGCATGAAGCGGTCCTGCGCCTCGCGGCGATCGTCCGAGAGCATACCAGCGTGGTAGACCGCGGTGGTGCGGCCGGTCGCCCCGGCGATGTGCGCCGCCACCTCCTCGCACCGCTTCCGCGAGCTGGCGTAGACGATGCCCGAACCGGGCGTCTCGCTCAGGAACCGTTCGAGCGCCTCGTTCTTGCGGTCCTTGCCGGGCGGCGAAATGACCTCGTAGCTCAGGTTGGGCCGAATGAACCCCGTGATGAACGTGCGCGGTTTCGAGAGCGCGAGCTGCTCGATGATGTCGAGACGAACCGCCGCGGTGGCCGTGGCCGTCAGGGCGATCGTCGTCGGGTTGCCGAGCATGGCCCGGAACCGCCCCAGCTTGGCGTAATCGGGGCGGAAATCGTGGCCCCACTGGCTGATGCAGTGCGCCTCATCGACCGCCAAGAGCGTCAGGTTCGCCGCGCGCACCGCTTCGAGAAACCGCGGGCTGCGGAAGCGTTCGGGCACGACATAAACCAGGTCGAACTGGCCGGCGGCCATCGCCGCCAGCCGGGCATGCTGCTCCGCCGGTTCCAACGTGCTGTTGACGAACGTGGCCTTCATGCCGCGCGCCCAGAGCTGATCCACCTGGTCCTTCATCAACGCGATCAAGGGCGAAACGACCAGCGTCACGCCGGGCCGAGCCACGGCCGGCAACTGGTAACAAAGGCTCTTTCCACCGCCCGTCGGCATCACGCAAAGGCAATCCTCGCCGGCGAACACGGCCTCGATCACCTCGCGCTGACCCGGACGGAAGCTCGTCAGGCCAAAGAGCGGGAGAAATGTTTCGGGTTGGATCGAGTCGGTGGACATGCGGCGAGAGAGAAAATTGAAGGTCACTTCCAGAGATAACGCACGTAGCGGAATTCGCAAGAATTCTGGCGCAACTCGCGTCCACGGCCTGACTTCTAGCGAAGCCAGCCACGGGACCATGAATCATCCGGGCTAATTTTGCCCCCCGTTCGTGCCAAACAACGCCTCCAAGCAGATCGACGACCAGCTTTCGAACCGCGACAGGTCGGCCAACAGTTCGTCCACGGGCCTAAAGCCGCACTCGACCAGTTCGCTCTCGCGTGGTCTGACGGCGGGTTCGTCGACGTCGAACAAGTGTACCACACCCAGATGGACGCGGCCGACCTCGGTCTGGTCGTCGTTGATCAGGCCGACACAGCGCTGGGTGAAGTGCGTGTCGATGAACACTTCCTCCTGCAGTTCGCGTCGCAGGCCCTCGAGGTACGGATCGGATCCGCCGGCCGCCGCGTCGTCGCGCGAAATGTGGCCACCGATCCCCACACTCCGCTTGCTGTGTAGCCGACCCTCGCCCTGCCCGGTGCCGCGAGTGTACTGAAATACGCTCGCGCCGCCATCGGGGCCGCGATGGCGGAAGATACAATAGGGAATGAGTTGCTTATGGCTCGGATCCTGTTCCATTTCGCCTCGCGGCCGATAGCGGGTATGGGCCGGGTCGAGCAACTCGTCCAGGTAGCGGTCGACGTCGGCGGTGAATCCCTGGAAGTATCCCAAGTGATGGAACAAGGCGGTCGGCACGACCAGGATTTGTTCAGCATGGACGTCGGGCACGGGCGATTCCTTTCGGTTCGTCAAGTTGGAATGGGAACAGTATAAGGAGTGTCGCCGCCAGGGGCGAGTGGCTCGATTGTGCGCCATGGCTACGGTATAACGACCCCATGCTCGACCATCCACTCCGCGAACTCGCCGGCCGCACGGCCGTCGTCACCGGCTCGTCAAGCGGCATCGGCCGCGCGATCGCGCTGGAGCTCGCCGCCGCCGGCGCGGCCGTGCTGGTGCATGCGCGCTCGCGGCTCGACGCGGCCAAGGAAACGGGCGCCGCGATCCGCGAGCGCGGGAGCGAATCAACAATCCGATTGTTCGATTTGGCGGGCGAAGGATCCCATGAGGCGTTGGTCGCCGCCGCCTGGCAGTGGCGGGGCGACGTCGATATTTGGGTCAACAACGCCGGCGCCGACGTATTGACGGGCGAAGCGGCCCGTTGGTCGTTCGAGCAAAAGCTGGCCCATCTCTGGCGCGTCGACGTGACCGCCACGCTGCGGCTCTCACGGCTGGCCGGCGCGCGGATGAAGGCTCGCGGCACGGGCACGATCATCAACATGGGATGGGACCAGGTTGAGTACGGCATGGCGGGCGACAGCGGCGAGTTGTTCGCGGCGGTCAAGGGCGCCGTCATGGCGTTCAGCAAGAGTCTCGCCCGGTCGCTGGCGCCCGAAGTGCGGGTGAACTGTCTGGCGCCGGGCTGGATCAAGACCTCCTGGGGCGAAGCCGCCAGCGACGATTGGCAACGCCGCGCGGTCGACGAGAGCCTGCTGGCTCGCTGGGGCACGCCCCACGACGTCGCACGCGTGGCCCGTTTCCTCGCCTCGCCGGCCGCCGGATTCATCACCGGGCAGACCATCGCTGTGAATGGGGGGGCTTCGCCGTAGGTTGCTTCCAGATGCACCGGAACGAACAGTTCGCCGCCAAGAAAAAGCGGTTGAACCACTGGCGAACTTGAACTCCACTCACGGCAGTGCCATCGCCGCGCTTAAACAATCGTTTAGCTTCCGCATCAAAGACGGCGACAGTTTACCGACTGCTGTGCCAAGATGCTCCTCCGCCAGTGTCGCGAGGAACAAGCCGCTGACGACGGAGTTCCTCGTCAAGCCGGTTGCTTGGCCCTCTGGCGTCGAAATGTCGATCAGTAGTGACGCTGGATCATTTCCCGCTGCGAGATTAGTCGTGACCTCGGCCACGATCGCATGCCGCAGCTTGGAATTGTAGTTGTCGGCTTGTACGACTACGACAGGCCGCTTCTTGCCACGTGACCCGCCGGCATGGGGGAATCGCGTCAGCGCCACGTCTCCACGATTCAGCGTCATTCGTCCCGTCCGAAATGGTCAAGAAGTTCCCCCGCCTCTTCCGCCAAGAGAGCCATCTCCTCGTCGGTCCATGGGCTGTCGTCGTAGAGCAGTTCCTTGAACCGCTCGTAATCCGCCTGGCGGACGAGCACGTAAGTCTCGTTGGTCTGGAGATCGATGGCGATCGGCTCGGGTTTGGCAAGTTCCTGACGGTGCTGTTCAGTCAATTCGATCATGGCGGTCTCCTCTCTGGACATTCTAGCTTGCCCAGTCTCGCCCAGCAACGCAAGAACTCACGCCACTCACGCCACCCCATTTTGGTTGCACGCTGGCATTGGCGGATGCCAGTCTGGCCGTCGAACCGGGCTCGCCCATGCGTAAGCGGCCTCGCCAGGCAACCTAAGAACGCACGGCGAGCAATCGACGACGGAGCTGCATTCAACGGACGACTGGCGACGGACAAGATTATCGCCGCGCCTTGACCGTCGCGCGTTCCAGGAGCGAGGGCACGGCCTCGTCCAGCGGCTGCAAGCCGGTGGCGAACTGCAGGTCGTTCATCGTCCGCTCGGTGTCGACCATGCTCGATGCGACCTGGTCGACTTGCCCGGAGATGAAGTCCGGCTCCTGCCGGTTGACGGCCAGCTCGCTGAGCGATTGGATCTTGTTCTCCAAGCGGTCGATCTCCAGCTCCAACAGCTCGAAGTTGCCCCGCGCCTTTTGAAAGTTGCCCAGGCGATTGCGGCACGTTTCCAGGTTGTCCTGGAGCGTCTTTTTGACTTTCTCGCGTAGTGCGGCGTCGGGCTCCATGTCGGCCCGCTTGAGCCGCTCCTGCAGGTGGGCGACGTCGGCTTGGATCGCTTCTTCCTTGGTTCGCTCGAGGAACCTTCCCAGAGCGTACTGCGTGTAGAGCAGGCGGAGATAGATCCAGAGCAGCTTGTCGAGTCCGGCCATCTGAAAGTCGTCGAGCGGCAGGCCGGTCTCGGCGTTGCCGGTGGTCTTCAGATCGCGCGCGATCTGCCGCAAGTCGAGGCAACGCTCGCGGAGCGACTTGAACCGTTGGATCGATTCCTTGGGCAACGACTCGACGATCTCGCGGAGCGTTTCCTCGGCGCCGGCCGACTCCTTGCTGCGCGCGAACTTGGCCGCTTGAGCATCCACATAGCGTTGGAACTTGGGGTGTGTTCCCAGCATGCCCAGGTAGGCGGCCTCGGCCGCGAGCACCAAGGGACCGACGACGTCAGGCATGCCGCTGAGCGCGGCGAAACCGAGACCACCCAGGAACGCCAGTAGGTTCCAGTGGTATGTGAAAGCCGACTTGAGGTATTTGACTACAGACACGGGGAGAAGTGGTGAGGGGTGAGGGGTGAGGGGTGACTTTCTCCTTTCTCCTATTTTTTCCATGCTCGCGTTTCATCGATCAACTGCTTCAACCAGCGCATGAACGGCGTGCCGCCGGTCCCGCGAGGGTCTTCGACCCGGCGGTGAATGTACTCGTAGGCCCAGCCGATGTGGACCTCGCGAAATGTGGCGACCGCTTCCAACAGATCGTTATAGATGGCCTTGTCGGCCAGCGGGCGCGGGTCGGGCAGGGCCTCGATGTCGGCCAAGAGTCGGCGGTGTTCGGAAGGCATGAACTTCCACATGTCCGCCAGGTGGTCGGTCAAGAGCGACGAGCGGTGCGGGATCTTCAGAAAGGCGACCAGCGCCGGCACGATGCTGCTCTGGGCGCCGGTCTCGCCTCGATAGTCCGACGCTTGGGCGTCGACCCCCTCGTAGACGACGTGCTCGAAGAAGCGGATGTAGGGGCGAAACGTCCTGAAGTACAGGGCGGGATCCATGTGCTCTGGAATCCGCCTCAACACGGCCACCTGCCGCCACACCGCTCGGGCGATCGTGGCCAGCGATTCGTTCAGCGCGACTTCAGCGGAGGCATGACCCCCAACGCGGCCGTTCGCCAGTGCGACGCCGGCTTGGCGGAGGGCCGATAGAATTTCGGCGGCGATGGCTTCGATCTCGACGTGGACCAGGATGAACCAATGCTCGTCGTAGAGGTGGACGAAGTTCTGCAGCGTGTCGATGTTGCCCAGGGCGATCGGCCCCGTGGGGTCGAAGCGCCTCCAATTGTAGAGCGCGTAGCCGTCGTAACTCAAAATCGGCGGCCGGTCGAGCCACTGGCAGGCGCCGCACAAAGGCACGGCGATATTGGCCGGCAGAACGATCGAAGGCGGCTGGCCCACCTGGTTGATGTAGGCCGAGGCCAGGAACCCGACGCGCAGGTAGTAGAGCCGCAACTGAGGCATCGCTTCGATTGGGTCGTCGGGCGGCGTCCAGACGGGGAGCTTCAGTTCGCGGGCGAACTGACGAAAGCCCGGCTCGATGAGTAGGCTCGGCAGATCGCGCCCCAATGCGTCGAGCGGCGCCATCGGCGAATCGTGCGGGAATGCGCTCCGCGGATCGTGTTCCGGCAGGAAGCCGCGTGTCAGGAATCGCTGGTCCATCAGTCTTCTCGCAATACCGGTCCCATAGCCCGGATTATTCATGATACCACACTATACTGCACGCGGCCGAGAATGAGACGTTCACGGTGGCTGGGGCAGAGCCTAAGCGATGCCCCGGTCGCTATGTAGCCGGGGCATCGCTTACGCTCTGCCACCAGCCACCACCTTCTCGTGACAAAACGTCTCATTCT
>DATKSN010000217.1:0-47312 GCA_035531595.1 Pirellulales bacterium
GCCCGGATTATTCATGGTCCCGTAGCTGGCTTCGCAAGAAGTCAGGCCGTGGACGCGAGTTACGCCAGAATTCTTGCGAATTCTGCTACAGCACAGTGCGCGAGTTCCTCCCCGGACCATGAATAATCCGGGCCAGCCACCGTGAATGTCTTCCTGGCCGGCAAAGTTTGCCGGGCCGTCGCCCGAAATTCAATTGCTGCCATCGCTTGACACGCTTTCGTCTGAATTCCCGTCGCAACCCTATACGATAGATAAGTCGGGCCGACCCAATTGGGCGGAAGGCGGATTCGTCTTGCTGGGCGGCTCTCCGGAAACGGATGCTACTTTTTTTCACGCGCTGTCTGGCGGGCACGCGGTATGACCCAATTCAAGGAACTTGGAGTACTGCGCCATGAGAACTTCGAAATGGGCCATGGCCGTCGCCATGGCCGGTCTGCTCTGGGGGGGGCAGGTCTCCGCCCAGCAGTCGGCGGTTTGTGGACAATTTCGCGCGCCGCGATCCGCCGCGGCCGCGCGGCCCGTCGCTTACGCGTACGCGAGCGATGATGGCGAAGATTCCAGCGACGGCGATCCCAGCGACGGCGATCCCGATGCCGGCGGGCCGCCGTCGCCCAGCGATGCGCCCGAGGGTCCGCTCGAAGGCACCAAGAGTGTGGCGGGAACCTACGCCTGCGATGCGGAAAAGAAAGACAAGGAAAAAGAAGAAGAGCCGCCCTGCCACAACTGCCCCACGACGCTTCGCACGCTGGGTGACAACGTGGAGTTGGGCCCTGCCTTCAAAATCTCCGACAAGCTCAAATTCTTCCAGAATCATTCAAAATGGTTCGCCAACGGCTGGCTGGCCCAGAGTTACGTCTGGAACCCGTACAACCCGTCGGATGGTCGCAACGGCCCGGTGACGTGGACCGACCAGGCCAATCAATATCAGATGAACGAACTGTACATGTACTTCGGCAAGAACACCGATACCGGCGGCGAGGGTTGGGATATTGGTGGCCGCGCCGATTTCTTGTACGGAAGCAGCTATCGGTGGGATACCGAGTCGGGGCTGGAGTCGAGGTTCAACACGGGCAAGACCTACGGCCTGGCCATTCCGCAATTCTACGGTGAAGTGGCCTACAACGACCTGAAGGTGAAGGTTGGCCACTTCATTTCGCCGGTCGGTTTCTACACCGTCGGTACGTACATGAACTTCTTCAATACGATCCCGTACACCTACCAGTACGGCGAACCCTTCACTCACACGGGGATCTTGGCCAACTACCAGATCACCGAAAAAGTCAACTGGGGTGCGGGCATCATTCACGGCTGGGACGCTTTCGACAATACGTTCAACAAGCATGCGGGCTACTTGGGCACGTTGACGATTACCGGCGACAAAAAGGACTCGTTGGCTTGGGTCCAGGTCTATAGTCAAGAGCCGACGCAGCAGGGTCCTGGCGGAAATGCCTTCAGCGGCCGGTATTTTCAGACCTTGGTCTACACTCGCCCGCTGAACGAGAAATTCACTTACGTCGCCCAAAGCGACTTCGGCGTGCAAGGGCAAGCCACTTCGACCGGCCATACGGCGCGCTGGTACGGCGTGAACCAGTACTTGTACTGGAAGAAAAACGACGTTTGGAGTTGGGGCATCAACGCCGAATGGTTCCGCGATGAAGAGGGCTTCCGAGTCAACGCCGCCGTTCCCTCGCCGGGTTCACCTTCCGCCGTGGGCTGGAGCGGCGCTCCGGGCTTCGCCGGCAACTTCTGGCAGATGACGATGGGGCCGCGTTGGACGCCCTTGCCGAACCTCACAATCCGGCCAAACTTCCGTTGCGACTGGTACACGGGTGGATCGAACGGAGCGGCCAACCCTTCGGGTCCTCTTCCCTTCGACGCCGGCAAGAGGGCCAATCAGCAGATTCTGGCCACCGACTTGATCCTGACGTTCTAACGCCTCGGCGCGCCGGATCCACCAGACCCAAACCGCCGGCGTCGCCCGCGTTCCCCGTGAGCCGGACGACGCCTTTTTTGGTTCGATGTCGTCGTATCCGTAGCATCCGTCACAAGTTCGCGAACCGCGTTTCATTCACGCGGCGCGCGACGCATCTCCTTCGTCGAGCGATGGATAGATCGCCGCGACGCGATTCCTTCCGCGTTGCCGCGCCTCGTCGTTGGCGCGCCGCCGGTCGGCGACGGGGGCGCGTGCCGGGGCGGAAGAAACAGCCGCAAAGCATGGCTTCCATGAGGCTTATGCCACATGGCGCCGAAAGACGGCACGCTGCCGCCGTTTTGTGGCACGCCCCTTGCTGCTCCGTAAATCAACGACGCCCCACATCCACCACCCCTATGCCAAGGAGCCGGACGATGAAAAAGATTGAAGCGATCATTCGCCATTTCAAACTGGAAGAAGTCAAGAACGCCCTCACCGAAAAAGGAGTCAAGGGGATGACTGTGACCGAGGTCCGCGGCTTCGGACGCCAGAAGGGCCACACGGAAACCTATCGTGGCGCGGAGTACGCGGTTGATTTCATCCCCAAGGTCAAGGTCGAGTTGGTGGTGGCTGACGGCGATTGCCAAGGCCTGATCGACGCGATCCTGCGTTCCGCTCGGACGGGCCAGGTGGGCGACGGCAAGATTTTCATCACCGAACTGGCCGGGACGATCCGCATCCGGACGGGCGAAGCGGCCGAGTTGGCGGTCTAATCAGCGCCACGGTGAATACGACTGGGCGGCAGCACGAGCACAGCGCGCCCTTTCAGGGCGAGCGGCGTTGGCGCCGCCGATTCTCGGCGACGTTTCGCCGATGGACGCGTTGTCAGCGCCAGTGGTGTGACGGTGGCGATTAATGCCGCGTCGCCGCGGCTGATCGTGGTCGCGGCGCCGTGGCGTTCCTGCGCACCGAAGGCGCGGCGCTGTAATAGCCAGGGGCAACGTCGGCAATGCTCCTGGTAGCGATCACGGAAAAACCGGGGGTCAGCCCTGAAATGGCGGTATTGGGCGTGACGGGCGCCCATCCATCGCCACGAATCGCCGGGCCGCCCGTCGTCGCCGAATCCCACACGATCGCGCCGCCGGGCGTAACCCAGGCACCCAGGCTCCCAAAACACGTTGCCATTGCTCCTAACGCCCGCACCTGTTATATGTCTTGCCCCTTTTGCCGCGCCGTCTATTTCTATTGGACGGCGATTCGTCGCGATTTTGGCCTGTGTGGGGCCTGTGGGGCTTATCCGCCATGAACAGGAAATGGTCACTCGGACTCGCGATTGCGGCAATCGTGGCACAAGCCGAGTGCCTTTGTGGCCAAACCGGCGGCCCTCCGCCCAAACACGCCGACGATAGCCACAAGAGAACCCAGCCGTTGGACCCGGACGACAGCCAGCCGTTCGATTCGCCAGCGGATGAAGGCGACAGTTTTTCGCAAAGGATGCAGGCGGCGGAAGGGGAGATCGGCATGCTCCGCCGCGGGTTGCAATCGGGCGAGTTGCAGGGAGGTGTGGTCTTTCCCGGCCGGGATCCCAGCGGATTCCAGCCCTTCGCACCGCGGCCAGGCGATCAACCCGGCGAGATTCCGCCCGCGTCGATCAGCGGTTTGTTCCAGTCCGATACCGGCTTCTTCCACCAGGATCCGGCCAGTCTGCAAAGTCTGGGCCGGATCGACGACGGCAGTGATTTCCGCCGCGCGCGCCTGTCGGCGCTGGGCAGTATCGCGGAAAACATCCATTACCTGCTCGAATTCGATTTCGCCCTGTTCGGGCATCCGTCGTTTCGCGACGTCTGGATGGAAGTGACACGACTGCCGGCCGTGGGGGCCGTGCGTGTCGGCAATTTCCGCGAGCCGTTCAGCCTCGATGCCTTGCGAAGCGTCCGTCAACTCACTTTCCTCGAACGCGCTCTGCCCGTCAACGCCTTTGCGCCCTTCCGCCGCTCCGGCGTCATGGCCTACAGCAACAACGAGGCGGAGACGTTCACCTGGGCCGCGTCCGTCTCGCGAGCCGCCTCCGACCCCTATGGCGGTGACATCGGCGTCGCCGGAGGTTACGCGGGCACGGGCCGGTTGACGTGGCTGCCGTATTACGATGAACCGTCGGGCGGGCGCTATTACTTGCACGTCGGTGGCGGCTACGAGTACACCGTGCCCGACAGCCATCTGGTGCGGTTCCGCCAGTCCACCGAGTTTTTCGTCGGATCACAGCGAACCGGGGGCGTTGTGGGGACGAGCGGAACGAGCTTGTCCGGCCCGCTCAACGGCACTCCCCTGTTCGTCGATACGGGCAACCTGAACGTACACGACTACCACCTGATCGGCGGCGAGTTGGCCGGCTCGTGGAGCTCGTTGAACTTCCAGGCGGAGGCCATGACCGTGATCGCCAACCAGATCGGCGGCCCCACGGTGGCGTTGCCCGGCGCCTATGCGCAGGTCAGCTACTTTTTGACGGGGGAACACCGCCCTTACAACCGTCCGGCAGGCGTGTTGAGTGCCGTCAAGCCCTTTGAAAACTTCTTCGTGCTCAAGGGCGGCGAGCATGGAAAGGGCGCTTGGGAAGTCGCCGCGAGAGCTTCGTGGATCAGCCTGAACGACAAGAACGTGCAAGGCGGCCAACTCACGGACTTGACGTGCGGTATCAATTGGTATCTGCACCCCAACGCCAAGCTGCAGTTCAACTATATCCACGCCTTCTTAACCAGCCCGATGGGCATCGACAGCAACACCGACATTTTTGCGATGCGAGCACAGGCCGCGTTTTGATGGCATGTCCCGGAAACCGCCGTGGTGGCGCAGGCGTCCCGCCGATCTGGCGGTTGTGGTGCGGGCTCAAAGAGAAACCGTCATCCACCGGCCCCGCGTTGGGCGCTTGGGCGCGGCTCGCTTTTTCGCTTGGCAACCGGAAGCCGGTCGCGCGGGTCGTGGGTCGTTACGCGCCCTTCGCCCGCTGGATTTGCGCCAATGGTAACCAGTTTACGGCCGTCGTCGTCGAACGTGGCGACGAGGCCGTGGCCGTGGTCGCTCGCCGAGGCCACGAAAAGCATCTTCCCCTCGGGGTCCGTGATTCCGATGAGTCCCACATTCTTGGAGTGCCCCAAGACAGCGATCGGTTCGTTCCGGTCGTTCACTGCCACGAACTTCCGCGCGAATACGATGTCAGGCATAACCGGCGCCGGCTTGTCGGCCGCAATGGCGGTGACAGCCAGAAACCCGACACCCAGCCCAATGCTACTCCACTTCCAGCGACAGTTGGCCCTTTCCAGCGCCGCCAAACGACTCTCCAGATTCTCTAACATCGTACGATCTCCCTAAGTTCCAAGCAAAAACCGTGGCACAACAACGGCGCAGTACCACCCAGTTGGGTCGCGAGATGGAGGTGGGGCAAGCCGTCAGGGCGACGGTTGCTTCACCGCCGTAGAAACTGACTTGGCCGACGTACGGCCAGTCCCGCCGTTGCCCTGTCGATCATGCACGGCCACATGCCCTTCCCCATTGGGCTTCGCACCGACGGTCACGAGGTTCCGTCCGTCGGCGTCGAATATGCACATCATCCCTTGCCCGCTGTCGGTGCAGGAAGCGACGAACAGACATTTGCCGTGGGGAGCGACCACGCACAGCATTCCCATATTATTCTGGTGCCCCATGTAGGCCACCGGTTCATCGGCTTCGTTGACGGCCACGAATTTGCGCGCGTAGATCACATCGGGCATCGTGGCTTCCGGTTTATCCGCCGCAGCCGCTGTGACGGTCAAGAATGAGACGCCCAGAACCACGGCGGTCCATTTCCAACGTCCACTGCCGCGTTCGATCGCTGTCAGTCGTTCTTCAAAATCTCTCATCGAAACTCATCCCGTCCGGCGGCAACGCCGTTCCTAATGACACTGAGTCCATACGCTTGTCAGAAGCCATGTTCGTCTTCCGTGCTGCGAAAGTAAGCACTTTGCAAACGATGTGCCGGTTACGTTAAAGAAACCCGCCCCATAGAGTGGCGTTCCGGTTGCAAATGGCGACGGAGCTTGAACTTGAATCAAATTTCGGAAATCGCGATCAGTTCGCGACGCCCCTGGCTGCCTGCCCAATTTATAGGCGGTAACGAGGGAGTCTGCACAAAATTTCGGCTGTCCGCTCTGCAGCCATCGCGTTGTCAAGCCGCGACCGGCCCGCGCAGTACGCTTCATTTCACACCCAGCAGCGATTGAAAGAATCGCGATGGGCGGCGAATTTGGGGTCGGAACGCTTCGCGGTCGGCCGGCTCCGCTTCGTCAGCGTCCGGTTCCGATTCGTAAGCGTCCGGCTCTGCTTCGTCAAGTGCCGGCTCGAGCGCGACCTGGTCGCTGGCCGGGGCGAATTCGGCGTCATCGGCTATCCTCGCCAGGGAGGGAGCATCCGACGGTTCGGTGCGGCCCAAGCAACGACCGCAGCCGCGGCAGATTTCCTCGACCACCCACCTGTCGTCGGGCACTTCTTTGCTGATATCCTTCTTGACCAGTTTTTTTCGCGTGCGGACTTCGGCACAGGTTGGCTGCCAGACGATATGCCGATACTTGTGTCCGTGAGCGTCGCAGTCGCACTTGACCCCGCATTTACGGCTGCGACCTGGCACGCAAAAATCCTCGCATTCGCAGCCGTATTCGGTCTTCGTTTCCTTTTTCGTGCCGTGGACAAGGCGACAAACCTTCTTGCATTCCTGACGGCAGCCGCAATGGTCGCAGTGCCGCCGTCCGGCCTGTACATCCGAGGCCCAAGCGACCAACCCCATCGCCAACACAATGCCAAAGCTTCTCATGAGCAATCCCCCAAGTCGAAACCAGCGGACTCATCGGAATCGTCGGCAAGATCGACCCACGAGAATAACGAGTTATTGCGCAACACGCCGGCTCTGGGAGCCGGTAGCGGCCCCCGGTAGAGTGTTTCCATGGTCATGTGCCCGCGGAATGTGAAGCCTTGCGGCCTAGGTCGAGTTTATCGCCTCGATGGGCCGTCGGGGCTGTCGCAAATCGTCGGGGAACCATGAATGCTAGCGGAATTGGGAGCCGTCCAGACCTCGATTCTTCATCAATCGGTACAGCGTCCCGCGCGGCAAGCCCGCCTCCTGGGCGGCGAGCTTGACGTCGCCGCGGTGGCGTGTCAAAAGCTCGCTCAGGTATTGCGTCTCGAAGCGGGCCAAATGCTCGTCGCGAAACTGGAAATACGTTCGACCCGAAGAACCGCTTCCGTCGTCGGTGCCGCCGTCCTTGCGTCCCGCCTCGGCAATGAGAGCGTCGGGCAGGTTACTCAGCCCGATCATCGTTCCGCGCGACAAGGCGATCGCACGTCGAATGACGTTCTGCAACTCGCGCACATTGCCAGGCCAACTGTACTGCGCAAGCACCTGGTACGCCTCGGGAGTGATGCCAAGAAGGGGCTTCTTGGTTTCGCGGCTGTGGCGCGTGGCGAAGTACTCGGCCAAGAGCCCGATGTCGTCACCGCGGCTGCGCAGCGGCGGCAGATCGATCCGCACCACGTTGATCCGATAATAAAGATCCTTGCGGAACTGGCCGTCGCGAATCATGGCGTCGAGGTCGCGCGCGGTGGCCGCCACGACGCGCAAGTCGACGTCGATCTCATCGCGTCCGCCGACGCGGCGAACTTTCCGCTCCTGCAGGGTTCGCAGAAGCTTGGCCTGCAACATCAGCGGCAACTCGCCCAACTCGTCGAGAAAAAAGGTTCCTTCGTCGGCGAACTCCAAAAGCCCGATCCGCTGCTCGCCGGCACCCGTGAAGGCCCCACGCTCGTGACCGAAGAACTCGCCTTCCAGAAGATTGTCGGGAATGGCCCCGCAATCGACCGGCACGAACGGTTTGCGCGCCCGGCGGCTGCGACCGTGCAGCGAGCGAGCCACCAGTTCCTTGCCGGTGCCGGTCTCGCCGACCACCAGCACGTCGACCTCCGAGTCGGCGACCTGTTCGATCGTCGCGAAGACCTGCCGCATCGCCGGCGAGGTGCCGATGATGTCGTCGAAGGAATAGGGGCGTTCCACCTGGCGGCGGAGCAGTTCACGCTCGGCGTCGAGGCGGTGCCGCTCGATCAAACGGTCAAGACTGGCGGCGAGTTGACCCTCGGCCAACGGACGGGTGAGGCATTCGACCGCCCCCCAACGCGCCGCGACCGCAGCGGCTTCGGCGTTTGCCTGCTCGGCCACCAGAACGACCGGAAGCCCTGGATCGCACTGCCGAATTCGCCGCACCAGATCGAGCGCGTCGCAGCCGGGCAACTCCAACGAGGCGATGACGCCGTCGCAGCCGGTCTCGGCCAACCTGGCCAGGGCCTCGTCGGCCCCAACGGCGAAGATCAGTTCGCACGGTCGCGGCGACTTGAGCGCCTTGACATATTCGAGTTGCCTGCGCGGTTGGTCGACGACCAACACGCGGGCCTTCTTGCGCGCCACCTGGTTACGCTCCTCACGGATGAAACCTCAAGCATCCGCGAAGGCGGGGGTGGAGTCAATCACCTTCGTTCCCGCCAACTCAGCGGGCCAGCGCCACCGATTCTTCGACGACAACGGACTGGCTCCAATGCCGCTCGAGTTCACCGACCCCGTGAATCTGGTAAACATCGCGCAAGGCGCGGTCGTAGCCCTCGTTGGACGATGCTTGAACGAACCGCACGAACTGCTCGGGCGTCCCTCGCGCGACCAGAAATTTCACCACGCTCGCGCTCTGGCCATAGAAGGCCGCCTGCCGCTCGCCCGGGTGGCCCGCCAACGTGAAAAGTTCGACCATTCGCAAATGGTTTCCTTGCCGCCGAGCGATGTGCAGGTCGCGCAGGTGCAGAAGCTGCTTTTCGGCCGTGTCCGCCAATACGGCCATGCCCTCGTCGGCCCATTGGGGAACTACGCCATTGGCAAACACATCGGCCAGGATGACATGCGTGAGTTCGTGCCCAACCGCGGCATTCAGCCAACCTGGGAGATCGGCGCGCACATCAATGCGGCGCGTGACGATCCGCCCATGCTCGACTTCGATCAAGCTCGACCCGACCGTCCGCGCGCCGCCGGGCACCGCTTGCAAATAGGCGCCAAGGCGGGTGTGGAGAATAACATCGCACTTGGGTTGCCAAGCCGCGACAGCGACGTCGCCAAGCCACTTTTGCGATAGGCTCGTTCGCAGGGCCTCAATCGCCGGCGCCAGCTTGCAATCGGCCGGCAACGCTCCCAGGCAGCAAACTCGAAAGCGGGCCGACTCCTGGATTTGCCACCCCTCCGAAACATAGGCGCGCACCTCCGACGGCGCACCCGCAGGCGCGCAACTGGCCGCTGATGTCGCGGTACGACCCTTGACCACTGATTCAGTGGCTCCCATGGGGTGCGTCCACATCGTCACGAGGGTCAAAACCAACGCGCCCTCTTTCAGGCAAGCAATCATGCTGTGGGTCGCTCCGGTGAGCGGAGGCCTTGGCCCGAACAACCTTGCTCGGCACCACGCCTTCCAGCTATGGAATGCTCACCTAGAACAACAACCGTGCCACGCCGCTCCCGAAGTCATCAACCCGGTCTTAACCCTGCCGCACAACCTCCGGTTCCACAAGCAGTTACAACGAATTCACAGAAATAAAAATGTCGTCGTTCGCGCGAACGATTACATAGAATGCCCAAAGGGCGGGCAGTCACTGCCCAAAAACTAGGCAGACTCAGTATCCCAAGACCTTGCGATCCGCTCGCCAGAACTGGGGACCGTACGTTCCGCGCATGGCCGGGGCGGCGAGGTAAGTCGGGGCGGCGCGGTATGTCCGGGCAGCACCGTATGACGGTGCGTTGGGCACATAGGAATACCGCCGAACCGCTTGCCGATTCGCCTGTGTCGACGCCGCAGGCGCGGCGGGCGACAGCACCTTCGCCGCGGGTGCTGGGCGGTACGAGTAGTAATAACGGCGGAAGCGGCACCCCCGCGCGCCGGCGTCGCCAGCGCTGGCGAGAAAAACCGCGGTCACGACCAATCCGATCGAAAGGAACCTGTACATGGCTTGTCTCCTCGAAACTGAGGGAAGAAGCCAGTGGCTTCCGCCAAGGGAGCCGCTTGGAATGCTTCCCGTGAAATCTCCAGTTGGCTGGGCAAAGGCTCGCTCCTAACTTGATCCTACGCGTAAGCGGCCAAACGTCAAGCTATATAACTTTATAACTTCATATCGTCGAGAATGCGACATTCACGGTGGCTGGGGCAGAACCTAAGCGATGCCCCGGTCGCTATCGAGTAGCCGGGGCATCGCTTCGGCTCTGCCACCATTTTCTCGTGACAAAATGTCTCATTGTCTGAGGTGGAGTCTGCGCGCTTGCGCGGCAGCCGTGCCGAAAAATGTGGCAGTCGTCGGCAGCCGCCGACGATTCTCAAAGGAAATTGTATTTTTACGATTTTTCACAAGCTAAGGATGGACAAGCGGTTGCAACACCGAGGCTAGTTTCGATGCCTGCCAGTCATTGGAAATTGGCACCGTAATCGCTCTGGCCAAAAACCACGCGCGATTGTGCTTCTGTCAGCGGCTGGAAGGTCCAGCCGCGCAAACGCGCTCGTCGGCGCCGGCGGCTTCCGCCAGTGTGCCCGATTTGCTCGTGCTAGTCCTTCTGTTTGGCGGGTGTATCCAATGAACCAAGTTCGTTTGAGGTGGGGGGCGTGGTTATGGTGTTTCATGGCGGCGTTCTGTTTGGGTAGCGCGGCGGTCGCTTGGGCGGACGAAGATCCGCCCACCGATCCGCTGCCGATCGCGACCAGTTCGAGCGATGCGGGGTCGGCGATGGACGGCGCCGCCGCGCCCGCGGCCGACGGTACGGTTTCCACCGCTCCGCCGCCGTTGACGGTTGGCGATCTGAAAGTCGCGGCGGACACGCTTTGGGTGATGATCACCGCCATGCTGGTGTTCTTTATGAACCTCGGCTTCGCTTGCGTGGAGAGTGGGTTCTGCCGGCAGAAGAACTGCGTCAACATCCTTTCCAAGAACTTCATCGTATTCGCGGTGACGACGATCGGCTTTTGGTTCTTAGGCTGGGGGCTGATGTTTGGCAACGGCGACACGCCCTACGTTGGCACTGCTGGCCTGTTGATGGTCTCGGGCCAAGACAACAGCCCCGCCACGATGGCCGGCTATCAGGGTGACTACGGCGCCATCAATTGGACCGGAGTGCCGCTGTGGGCTAAGTTCTTCTTTCAACTCGTTTTCGCCGGCACGGCGGCGACGATCGTGTCGGGCGCCGTGGCCGAGCGGATCAAGTACCATTCGTTCATCCTGTTCAGCTTCATCATGGCGATGGCCATCTATCCCGTGGTGGGACACTGGATCTGGGGAGGCGGTTGGCTGGCGACCCGAGGTTTTGTCGACTTCGCCGGTTCGACCCAGGTGCATTCGATTGGCGGCTGGGCGGCCTTGGCGGGCATCTTGCTGCTTGGGCCTCGAATCGGCAAATACGGTCCTGGCGGAAAGGTGAACGCCATTCCCGGCCATAATCTCGCCATCGCCACGATCGGCTGCTTCGTTCTTTGGTTCGGCTGGTTCGGCTTCAACCCCGGCAGCACGATGGCCGCGGATCCCGGCGCGATCGCCGAAATCGCGGTCACGACGAACCTCGCGGCCTGCGCGGCGACACTCAGCGCGACGGCCGTCGCATGGCTCTTGCTGGGCAAGCCGGATCTCGGCATGACGCTCAACGGATGTCTCGCCGGATTGGTCGCGATCACAGCCCCTTGCGCGTTCGTAACGGCCGGTTGGTCGGTGATCATCGGACTCGTCGCGGGCGTACTGGTGGTCTTGGGTGTGTTGGGCTTCGACCGGCTCAAGATCGACGATCCGGTGGGCGCCACGTCCGTGCATTTGCTCAACGGGATATTTGGCACTCTCTGTGTCGGCTTGTTGGGGCACCCCGACAAGATCGCGCGTAGCGGCAATAGCGCGCAGAAGGCCGGTTGGATCTACAACGGCAGTCCGGAGCAATTCCTCGACCAACTGGTGGGCGTCGGCGCGTGTGCCGCCTACGTGTTCGTGGTCGCCGCGATCGCCTGGGCGCTGCTCAAGGCCACGGTCGGTATCCGCGTGTCGGCTGAAGAGGAGATCGATGGCCTCGATCACGGCGAGCACGGCAACGAAGCCTACCACGGGTTCCAGTTCATCCTCGAACAGTAACCGCCGTGGGCGTCGCGTCGGTCTGGATGTTGTTCTGGCTTCCGCCAAGCCGGAAGGACACCCCAATGGCTTGGGTGGGTGGCTTTGGCCATCCACCCAAGTCGGGGTTGTTCTTGGCTCTAATTGAAAATATACCCTTCTTCGCCGTGCTGGCTGAAATCGAGTCCCTGCATTTCCGCTTCTTGCGAAGGCCGCAGCCCCAGGGTCGCATCGAGCAGCTTGAGGATGACGAATGTGGCGACGGCCGCCAGCAGCCAAGTGATCGCCGCGGCCCCCAGTTGGGGCACGAGTTGCTTGCCGTGCTCCAGCAGCCCGACGGGCTCCGTTCCCCCCAGCACCGAGCGCGTGGCGAACACGCCGGTGAGGATGGCGCCCAATGTGCCTCCCACGCCGTGAACTCCGAACGCATCGAGCGAATCGTCGTAGCCCAGCTTCGACTTGACCGTAATGCAGGCGAAGCAACAGGCCAAACCAGCGGCCAGGCCCATCAGCAAGGCGTGCATCGGCAACACATAGCCCGAGGCCGGCGTAATGCACACCAGGCCGGCAACGGCGCCCGAGCATGTGCCGAGCACGGTCGGCTTGCCGCGCATGATCCATTCGGCCGCGGCCCAGGCCAGCGCGCCCGCCGCCGCGGCGAAGTGCGTGGCGGTGAAGGCAACGGCCGCTTGACCATTGGCGGCACCGGCGCTTCCGGCGTTGAAGCCGAACCAGCCCACCCACAACAGCGCCGCTCCGACCACCGTATAAGTCAGGTTGTGCGGCGGCATGGGCTCGTGGCCGTAGCCGAGCCGCCTGCCCAGAACCAAGGCGCAGACGAGCGCGGAAACCCCCGAACTGATATGCACGACCGTCCCGCCCGCGAAATCGAGTGAAGGAAAGAGGGCGCCTTCAAAAGGCTTCATGGTCGCCGTGTCGAAGCCCAAAATGCCGCCGTCCCAGACCCAATGACACAAAGGGCAGTATACCAGCGTATCCCAGAGAACCATGAAAACCGTCATCGTGCTGAATTTCATTCGCTCCGCGAAGGCGCCGCAGATCAACGCGGGGGTGATGATGAAGAACATCCCCTGGAAGAGCATATGCGTGAGGCGCGGGTACAAGTCGCCCGGCGTCCCCTCGAGTTCAAAAGCCACCTTGCCCTGGCTATCGACCGTAGGTTGCACGTTGCGCATCAGCAGGTATTCGCCGTTGCCGATCCACTTGTTGTAGCCCTCCTTGCCGGGGGTGCCGCCGAAGGCCAACGAATAACCGAAAATACCCCAAATGACCGTGTTCATGGCCATCAGGAAGACGCACTGCATCATCACGCTCAGCACGTTCTTCTTCCGCACCAGACCGCCATAAAAGAGGGCCAGGCCAGGCGCGGTCATCATCAGTACCAAGGCCGATGAAACGAGCATCCAAGCGTGGTCGCCCGTGTTGATCGTGGGCGCCGTGGCCGTCTCATCCGCGATCAAAGGCCGGCAAGAGAATAGCCCGACCCCTAGCGCGCCGAGCGCCAGATGCGAGAACTTTCGAAACGACATCCGAGGCTCCTTCAAGAGGAATTCATTTTCCGCGTGGAGTCAGAGTTTCACCCATGAGCGGCCGGTTGGCAAGCCTCCGGGGCGTGAAAAATCAATTCAGGGCATCTGTGCTTGCCGATGAAAATACCTTCCGGCCGAAGCACACGCGCACAAATAACGCGGCTTCGGCGCAGCCGAAACTGCGCACGAAAAAACTGGCAAAACCGTACCTGTACCGACCAGGAAATCCGTCTCGGCGGATTGCCCGGCGTTAGACGCCCAAGACTTCCTCCCCAAGAGATCCAAAAGAGCGTGGGGTAAGGCGAAGGGTGGCGCGGCAATTGGATGCCGCTTACGCGGCTCGCTCAGACGTCATGGGGTATTCGGAGGTCGTTTTTTTTCGCTTCGCCGCCGTTTTCTTTTTCGCACGTCCGTTGCTGCGCAACGTGCGTGCTTTTTTCGTAAAAATGATCCTTCCCGTTTCGTGGGCCGCCCGGCGGACCCCGCGAGCTTGATACCGGACGACAGACTCGAAGGGTCGGCAGAGTCGCCCCGAGTCGCCCCTTAGGGGCTGGACAACAGGAGGTTGCGGGGTATCCTGGGGCTTGCCCCCTGGAGTTTCACGTTGGTTTCTAAATCGAATGCGGCCGCATCCCCACCGTCCGTGTCGCCCCGCCGGCTGCCTTTGGCAGCCGGCGGGGCGACACGGGGAAAGAACAGGTAATCAGGGGAGCGTGCGTGTGTAGATACGAGCGTGCAATCGGAGGAACCGATGCCCATTCACGACTGGAGCCGCGTTAACGCCGGCACCTTCCACGATTTCCACGGCGCGTGGATGACCGAGATTCGCAACGCGCTGAACACGGGCGTCTTGCCGCCCGATTACTACGCCATGGCGGAACAGATCGCCGGCAATCTGCAACCCGACGTATTGACCTTGCAACACGAGACGCCCGATCCGGGCGAGCCGCTGGGAGAACGAGCCAGCGCGACGGCCGTCGAGATGGCGCCGCCAGAGGTTCGTTTCATCGCCAAAACGGAAATGGACGCGTACGCATTCAAGCGGCGCACGATGGTCATTCATCATGCCAGCGATGACCGGATTGTCGCCTTGATCGAAATCGTCTCGCGGGGGAACAAGGCGAGCAAACACCCGCTTCGCCGGTTCGTCGAAAAAGCCGGGACGGCGCTTTACCGCGGTTATCACTTGTTAATCATCGATTTGCAGCCGCCGGGACCGCGCGATCCGCAAGGCATCCACGGCGCCGTGTGGGAGGAAATCAGCGATGACACCTACACGGCGCCGCCGGACAAGCCCTTGACGCTCGCCGCCTATTCCGCGGGACCAGTCAAGACCGCGTACGTGCAACCGGTCGCGGTCGGCGACGTGTTGCCCGACATGCCGCTGTTTCTGGAACCGGACGCCTACGTCAAGGTTCCTTTGGAAATGACTTACCTCGGCGCATGGCGCGGGGTGCCACGGCGTTGGCAAAGAACACTGGAGACGTAGATCGCGTCACAGTCACTCCCCGTGAACTCCCCTTCCGCCGTAGTTCAGCGTCCCCTTGCGTGCGGCTTGTCGCACGCTACAACAGGTCTTCGCTGGTGAACTGGACTCGGCAACAACCAATCGACGATAGGTGAAGACGATGCGGCTTGCAGGCAAGACGGCTTTGGTGACGGGTGGCGGGACCGGTATCGGCTTGGGCATCGCCCTGGACCTGGCCCACGAGGGTTGCCGCGTGGCGATCGCCGGTCGGCGCGAGGCGAAACTCAAAGAGGCGGCGGCCCTCTTCAAGGGCGACGTGCCGTTGTTGGTCCACGCCTGCGACGTGGCCGACCTGGCCGACGTCGCGCGGCTCTTCGCCTGGTCGAAGGGCGAACTGGGCCCGCTGGACATCCTGGTGAATAGCGCGGGAGTGAACGTCCCGCGGCGGAGCCTGGCTGAGTTGTCGACCGACGATTGGGATACCATGCTGCGGGTGAACGCCAGCGGCGCCTTTTATTGCATGCGGGCCGCTCTGCCCGAGATGCGCCAACGGCGCGACGGGCTGATCGTCAACATCTCGTCGATCGCTGGCATTCGCTCCAGCCTGCTGGGCGGCATTGGCTATACCGCGTCGAAGTTCGCCATGACGGCCATGGGTATCACCGCCGCCCGCGAAGAAAGCCAATTCGGCATCCGCGTGACGAACATCTATCCTGGCGAGGTCGAAACGCCGATTCTCGACCACCGCCCCATACCAGTGAGCGCTGAGCACCGCGCGCGGATCCTCCAGCCCGAGGACGTCGCCGCCGCCGTGGTGATGATCGCCTGTTTGCCGCCGCGGGCTCACATCTCGGAGTTGGTCATCAAGCCGACCTCGCAGGATTTCGCGTGATCGTGGGCGATAGGCGTTAGGGGCAGGGCAAAGGGTGGTTAGGGGTTAGGGAGTAGGATTTGAATCCTAACCTCTAACCTCTAACCTCTAACCTCTAACCTCTTCCTCCTGGCCTGCACCACCCGTGCCAGCCCGGCCAGATCCTTGACCGTCGGACCCAGTTCAAACCGTCCGTCGGCGGTGACGAGTTCGCGCACCGGCGCGTCGAGTTGCGGGCTGATCTCGGTCAACAGCCACCCGTCGGAAACCAGGCGCTGGCCCGCTTGAACGATCAGCCGCTCGATCACCTCGGTGCCGCGAGGACCGGCCACCAGCGCGGAGCGAGGTTCAAAGTCGCGCACGTCGCGGTCGAGGCCCCCCAGTTCACTTTCGGACACGTAAGGCGGGTTCGAGACGACGAAGTCGAACCGCCGCTCCGGCCCAACCGCCGCGAACAGGTCGCTCGTGAAAAACTCGATTCGCTCGGCCACGCCGTGCTGGGCCGCGTTCGCCGCCGCCAGCGCCAGCGCCGGGGCGCTGATGTCAAGGGCCGTCACCCGGCACGTCGGCAGCCATTTCGCCACGCAAACGGCCACGTTGCCGCTGCCAGTGCCCACGTCGGCGATGGCCGGTCCCTCGGCGCCGGGCGCCCGCTCCGCGGCCAGATCCAACAGCCGGATCACAAGGAATTCAGTCTCGGGGCGCGGAACCAGCACGTCGGGCGTGACGCGGAACGAGAGCGAGTAAAACTCCTTTCGGCCCACGAGGTAGGCCACCGGCGTTCCTTCCGCTCGGCGACGCACCAGCTCGCGGAAGGCGGCCCTGGGGCTCTCGGAAGGCGCCTCCTCGAAGCGGGTGTAGAGCTCGATTCGCTGGCATGCCAGGGCGTGCGCCAGGAGCACTTCGGCGTCGAGCCGCGGACTCTCGGCGCCCCGCTCCTTCAGGTATCCCGTCGTCCATTGGAGCAACCGTCCGATCGTCCATGCTTCCGTCTGCGACATGCCGGCCATTGTAGGCGGCGTGCCGGGCCGGCGTCAGGCCGATTTTTGAGTTTTCGCACAGGAGCCGCCGCGGCCCATGGGGACGCCTTGAAGCCGGCCGTTGAAGAAAAACAACGGTTTTCGGTGAGTAGCCCTAGACAACGGGTATAGACAAGGGGCATAGTGGGGTACTATTTTTGTAAGCATCGTCGGCTCCGCCAGCCAAGTGGGGGGATGCCGACGGTCGGCAACCGTCGAGCCAGCATCCGAGCGGCCAGTATGGGAGACCAGCAATCAATGGACCAACCTGCAACGATGACCCCCGAGTCGCGTCCGGCGATGATCGAGGCCCATGGTTTGTCGAAGTTCTACGGTGATTTCGCCGCCGTGCGGGATGTGAGCTTCAAGGTCTATCAAGGGGAAGTGGTGGCCTTTCTCGGACCCAACGGCGCCGGCAAGAGCACGACGATGAAGCTGTTGACCGGCTACCTTTCCGCCTCGACGGGGGTGGCGACGATCGCCGGGCACGACATGGCGTCCGATCGACTGGCCGGCTCGACCAAGCTCGGCTACCTGCCGGAAAATGGTCCCCTTTATCCCGACATGACCCCCCGCGGCCTGTTGGAGTTTTTCGCCGACGCGCGCGGGATGACGGGCCCGTACCGCCAAGAACGGATCGCCGAGGTCGTCGAGCTTTGCGCCTTGGGCAGCGTGATCGGCAAGGCGATCGGCAAGCTCTCGAAGGGGTATCGGCAACGGGTGGGAATGGCCCAGGTGCTGCTGCACGAGCCGGACGTGCTGATCCTTGATGAACCGACGGCGGGGCTCGACCCGAACCAGATTCGCGAAGTCCGCGAAACGATCCGCCGATTGGGCAAGGACAAGACGATCCTGCTCTCGACGCACATCTTGCAAGAGGTCGAGGCGATGGCCGGCAGGGTGCTGTTCATCAACGAGGGACGATTGAAATACGACGGCACGCCTTCCGACTTGACCAAGGACGGCAAGCCGCTTGATGTACACTTTTACGAACTGACGCGCGAGGCCGCCTGAGGCGTTTGGCGCTTCGGCCCCCCTTTGCAACGCTTATTTTTCCTGGTGACCGCCAATGAACCCGCATGTTATCAAGGCGATTTTTCGCCGCAATTTCATCAGTTACTTCAGCAACCCGACGGGCTACGTGTTCATTTGCGTGTACGTGTTGCTCAATTCGTTCGCGGCCTTCTGGCCCAACGAGTTCTTCAACTCGAACCTCGCGAACCTCGAGCAGTTGAACCGCTACCTCCCCTACATCATGCTGGTGTTCATCCCGGCGATCACGATGAGCATCTGGGCCGAGGAGCGCCGGCAGGGGACCGACGAGTTGCTCTTGACGATGCCCGCCGCCGATTTCGACGTCGTGCTCGGCAAGTACCTGGCGGCCGTGGCGATCTTTACCGTCGCGCTGGTGTTTTCGCTGGTTTGCAACCTGGCCGTGCTCTGGCGGCTGGGCAGCCCCGACCTGGGGCTGTTCATCGGCACCTTCTTCGGTTATTGGATGGTCGGGCTGGCGATGTTGGCCATCGGCATGGTGGCTTCGTTCCTGACCGGCAATTTGACCGTCGGCTTCGTGCTGGGCGCCGCGTTCAACGCCCCGCTGGCCTTCGCCTCGAACGCCGACGTGATCCTGCCGGAGAACTGGGCCGCCGAGATCAAATCGTGGAGCCTGGCGGCCAAGTTCCACGATTTCGGCCACGGCGTCATCAGCCTGTCGGGCGTGGCCTTTTTCCTGGCCATCGTGGCCGTCATGCTGTACCTGAGCATCGTGCTCATCAGCCGCCGGCATTGGCAAGGCGGGCGCGACGGCACCTTGATGGGCGGACACTACATCGTGCGGGTCTTGGCGCTGGCGGCCATCGCCGTGGGGGTCTCGTACGCCTGCAAGTACCATGATCTGCGGGCGGACGTGACCAGTGAGCGGCTCAGCTCGCTGTCGCCGGATTCACGGCAGCTCATCCGCGATCTCGATCCAAAGCATCCGGTGCGGATCGACGCCTATTTCAGCCCGGACGACGATGTGCCCGAAGCGTACGTGCAGACGCAGCGCAATCTGCTCTCGACGCTGCGCGAGTTCGACGCCCTCGGCGGCGACACCGTGGTGGTCCACTTCCACCCCACCCGCGCCTTGAGCGAAGAGGCCGATCAGGCCGAGAAACAGTTCGGCATCACCGCCCGCGACGTCGTCGCACGCAACCGCGGCGCCGTCAGTCAAAAACCGCTGTTCCTGGGCGTGGCATTCACCTCCGGCCTGGAGAAGGTCGTGATCCCCTTCGTCGATCGTGGGCTCTCGATCGAGTACGAGATGGTGCGGTCGATCTGCACCGTCAGCCGCAAGGAGCACCAAAAGCGAAAGAAGATCGGCGTGCTCTTGACCGATGTCAAGCTTTACGGCGACTTCAACATGCAGACGTTCTCGCAAAGCCCCAAGCAACTGCTGGTCGAGGAGTTGGAAAAGCAGTACGAGGTGCTGCGCGTCAACGCCGATACGCCGATTACCGATGACATCGACGCGCTCTTGGCGGTGCAGCCCTCGACCTTGGGTCCGCAGCAGATGCCGCATTTCATCGAAGCGGTGCGGCGCGGCGTTCCCACGGCCGTTTTCGAAGATCCGTTGCCGACCATGTTCGACGTGCCGGGCACCAGCCAGCCGCGGCGCGCCCCGCAGCAGGCCAACCCGATGATGATGATGGGCGGTCAGCAGGCGCCCCCCAAGGGCCGAATCGAAGAACTCTGGAAGCTGCTGCATGTGCAGTTTCCGGCCAGCGACGTGGTTTGGCAGGACTACAATCCCTTCCCCAAGTTCACCGACCTGCCCAAGGAGTACGTGTTCGTCGACAAGGCCGCCAGCGAGCGGCCGGTTTTCGACTCGCAGGATCAAATCAGCGCCAAATTGCAACAGGTCTTGTTCGTGTTCGCCGGTTCCGTGACCAAGAAGGACGACAAGCTCAAGTTCGAAGACTTGGTCCAGACCGGCAACCACAGCGGTGTGATCAAGGTCGACGAGGTGTTCACGCCGGGCTTCTTGGGCCGCGGCATGGAGATCAACCGCCAGCGGCGTTTCAGACCGCCCGCCACCCCCACCCATTACTCGCTCGCCGCGCGGATTCGCGGCAAGGCCGCCGCCGACAAGCCCATCTCGGACGACCCGGCCGCGGATGAACCAACCAAGGCGAAGCCGGAAGTGAAAAAGCCGCGTGAGATCGACGTGGTGCTGGTGGCCGACATCGACATGCTCGCGTCGCAGTTCTTCCAGTTGCGCTCGCAAGGGCAAGACCCGGACAGCGACATCACGATCAACCTCGACAACGTGACCTTCGTGCTCAATGCGCTCGACTCGCTGGCGGGCGACTCGCGCTTCATCGCGATCCGCAATCGCCGACCGCGGCACCGCACGCTGACCACCATCGAGAACCGCACGAAGGACGCGCGCGAGCAGGCGCAAAAGCAAGGCGACGGTTTCCGCGACGAGTTGACCGCGGCGAGCGAGAAGGAACAGGCCAAGCTCGACAAGGAAGTGGCCGCGATCCGCAAGCTGGAAATCGACGACGCCGAAAAGAGACAACGGATCGCCCTGGCGGAGCAGGTCGGCATTCAGCGGTTGCAACAGACGCTCGACCGGGCGCGAAAGCAGATCAACAAACAGATCGCCGAGATTGACCGTGGCCTGGCGACCGAAGTCAGCCGTGTTCAAGACCGGTACAAAATGTGGGCCGTGTTCCTGCCCCCCGTGCCGCCCTTGCTGGTGGGACTGTTGGTGTTTTTCGGACGCCGCGCGCGCGAGCGCGAGGGCGTCGCGCGGAGCCGCTTGCGCTAGGCGCCGCGGTTCTGTAGGGAACGCCCTCCGTGGCGTTCCGCGAAGCGGGCTTGGCAACGAAACGCTTGAAGTCTAGGATCGTTCTGTAGGGAATACCCTCCGTGACGTTCCGCGAAGCGGGCGCGACGTCGTCTGGCGGAACACGGAACGCCACGGAGGGCGTTCCCTACAGAGATTGGTGGGCGGCGCCCACCCTACGGTTCGGTTCAGTTGCGGCCGAGCGAAGCGAGGCCGCGTTACGAGGAGTTGACGATGAACGAGTTGACGAAAACCTTGACCTTCGTGGGCGTGGCGGTGGTGATCTTGGCCGCGGCGCTCGTGAGCCGTCCGCGACCGCTGGAAGACGACCGCAAGGGGGACGAGGGAGAACTGCTCTGTCCCGACCTGGCCGATACGAAGGCGGCGCGTTCGCTGGAGATTCTCGACTTCGACGAGGCGAAGTCGGAGCTGCGCACGTTCAAGGTGGTCCAGGAAAAGGGCGTCTGGCGGATCCCCTCGCACGAAAACTATCCCGCCGACGCCGAAAAGCAGTTGGGCGAGGCGGCCGCCAGCGTATACGACCTGCGCAAAGGCCCGTTGATCAGCACGGACTCCACGCTCCACGAAGATTTCGGCGTGGTGCTGCCCGACCCCGAAAAGCTCTCGCCCGGCGCCACGGGCGTGGGTAAGCGAGTCACGTTCGCCGACAAGGACGGAAAGAAGCTGGCCGATTTCATCATCGGCAAGGCGGTCGCCGACCGGCCGGAACTGCACTATGTGCGCCTCCCCGACAAAGACGCGGTTTACCAGGTGGCCGTGAAGACCGACAAGCTTTCGACCCGTTTCGATGATTGGATCGAGAAGGATCTGCTCAAGATCAACAGCCTCGACATCAAGCAGGTGGCCGTTGAAGATTACACGGTCGACGAGGCGGCGCGGGCGATCAAGTATCGCGGTCGGATCGGCCTTGAATACGACTCGAAGCAGTTCAAGTGGAACCTCACCCGCTTGCAATCGTTCGCCGAACGAGAGCCGCGAGACGAGCAACTGGCCGAGGACGAGGAGTTGAACTCCTCCAAGCTCAATGAAATGAAGCAGGCGCTCGACGACTTGAAGATCGTCGACGTCCAACGCAAGCCCAAGGGGCTGAGCGCCGACCTGAAGGCTTCCGACGAGTTCCAAGTCAGCGACGACGCATCGGCCATTTCGCTCATGCGGCGCGGGTTCTTTCCGGCGCGCGATCCGGAGGGCGGCATTACGCTGTACGCCAACGAAGGCGACATCCGCGCCAGCACGTCCAATGGCGTCGAGTACATGCTGCGGTTCGGAAACATCGCCGGCAAGGGCGACCAGGACGCCGCCGACGGAAAGGATGAACCGGCCGACGGAAAGAAGGATGAACCGGCCGACGGAAAGTCGGATGCCGGAGAAAACCGCTTCGTGATGATCACGGCCGAATTCAACAAGGACTTGATTCCCGTGCCTGAACTGACGCCGCTCGACGACGATTCACCGTCGAACGACGTCGACGCCAAGCCGCCCGCGAAGAAGCCCATCCCCGCGAAAGCCGCCGGCGAAAGTCCGCCCCAGGGCGGCCCCGGCGACGGGCCCGCTGGCGACGAGCCTGCCGGCGACGAGGCTGACGGCGACGAGGCTGCCGGCGACGAGCCTGCCGGCGACGACGAAGCATCACTCGATGAAGCCTTGGAAGCCGCGGCCCAGGAGTCAAACGACGAGGAGGCCGGCGCCGAGGAGGCCGGTGCCGAGGAGGCCGGCGCCCAGGAATCCGGGGCTGATGAAACCGAAACCAACGAAGCGGACGAGAAGGAGCCGAAGGCCGAGCCCTCTGCGGATGCTTCCGACACCGACGACGCCCCTCAGACCCAACCGCCATCCAGCGCCAAGAAAGGCGAGCCGGCCGGTCCCAAGGCCGCCGGCGACAAGCCTAAGCGGACCGCCAAGGAAATGGTCGAACGGGACCAGATCGAAAAGGAAAACCAGCGCAAGCAGGCCGACTACGACCAGAAGGTCGAGGACGGGCGGAAACTTGTCAAGCAGCTCAATTCGCGCTTTGCCGACTGGTACTACATCGTTTCGGACGCCACCTACAAGAAGATTCACCTGACCCGCGACGACGTGATCAAGAAGAAGGACAAGCCGGCCGCGACCGGCGACGCCGCCAAGCGCGACGACCACGAGCACGGCGACGACGAGGGCGATCCGGGGGATGAATTGAACCTGCGGAAGCTCAAAGAGTTGCCGGAATAAGTCCGTTGTCATTGGTCATCACCACTCACCACTCACGCTACCCCCCATGTCGATCAGACCGCGTACCGCCCGTGCCATGCGTATGAAGAACCTGCGCTGCCCCAAGTGCGGCTGCAAAGTGAACCGTCAGAAGAAGCGCTGCAAGATCTGCGCCAAGCCGCTGAAGCTGCCAAAGCACTAAGGCAGCTTGCGGGAGTCTCCTCGTTCGCACGCACTGTGTGGTCACGGTGGCTGGGGCAGAGCCTTAGCGATGCCCCGGTTCTCCCGCATCGCGATGGCCGCGGAGCGGCCGAAATGACGTTCCCACGCGGAGCGTGGGAACGAGGGGATAACGGAATACGGAGACTTGGCTCCCTGCTCCTTCACAGCGCCCTTCGAATCCGCCGCGGCGGTCGCCCGCCGCGGCCCATGCTGGGCGGCTTCTTCACCGGCTCGTCGCCGTCGCAGGGCTGCTCGTCCGCGCCTTCGGCCAATTGCGCGGCCGTGGCCGTCGGCTTGGGCGCCGCGTCGAAGCCCTCGATCTCCGCGCGCTTCAAGAGCCGATCGATGCGCATCTCGATGCGTGTCAACTCCGGGCCCTCTTCGGGCGTGACAAACGTGTAGGCCACGCCTTCGCGGCCCATGCGGCCCGTGCGGCCGACCCGATGCACGTAATCGTCGCAAAAACTGGGGATGTCGAAGTTGATGATGTGCGAGATGTTGGTCACGTCGATGCCGCGGCCCACCACGTCGGTGGCCACCAGGCAGCGGACCTGGCCGTCGCGGAAGCGGGCCATCGCGCGGTCGCGCGACGTCTGAGGCAGGTCGCCGTGGATGCAGTCGACCCCATCGAGCTTCTTCTGCAAGTTGCGATGGACGCGCTCCGTGCCCCGCTTGGTGCGACAGAAAACGATCGACTGCCGCGGGCTTTCTCGCCGGAGCAGCTTCACCAGCAACTCGAACTTTCGTTCGGGTATGACCGTGAAATAGAACTGCTCGATCGTCTCGACCGCCACCTCGGTGGCCGAGAAGTTGAGCGTCTCCGGATCGCGCATGTAGCGCGTCGCCAGCCGCACGACCGGAGGCGGCACCGTGGCGGAAAGCAACATCGTCTGCCGCGAGGCGGGAACGCGGCGCAGGATCTTTTCGATGTCGGGTCGGAAACCGATGTCGAGCATGCGGTCGGCCTCGTCGAGCACGACGAACCGCAATTCGCCCAGGTTGAGCGTTCCTCGCCCCATGTGATCGAGCACCCGGCCCGGCGTGCCCACGACGCAGTCGGCGCCGCGCTGCAGCTTTTCGATCTGGGCGCGGATCGGCATGCCGCCGTAGACGGCCACGGTATGCACTTTGCGGCCGTGGGCGAGTTTGATCATCTCGTCGCGGACCTGCACGGCCAGCTCGCGGGTCGGCACGAGCACCAGCGCCTGCGGCGCATGCCCGCCCTTGCGGTGCTCAAGACGCTCCAGAATCGGAATCGAAAAGGCGGCCGTCTTGCCCGTCCCGGTTCGCGCCTGGCCCATGACGTCGATGCCGGCCATGGCACGCGGGATCAAGCCGGCCTGCACGGGCGTCGGCTCCAAATAGCCGGCCATGTCGAGCGAGGCCAGCATCGTCTCCGAGAGTCCAAGATTTCTGAATCCGCTGGCGGATTCCACAGGCGATTGCGACAATGCGGCTGGAACCTCAGGCGTTAGGCGTTAGGCGTTAGGCGTTAGGCGTTAGGCGTTAGGGTTGTGCTTCACGGCGCCTAAAGCCTGACGCCTATCTCCTTCCTTCGCAGCTAACCGTATCAGGCCCATGGGCTTTCGTCAATACAATCGCCCATTTATTCGTTCCCACGCTCCGTGTGGGAACGGCTCCCCAGACGCTCCACGTCCCCGATGCCCAGCCCGGATTATTCATGGTCCCGTAGCCGGCTTCGCAAGAAGTCAGGCCGTGGATGCGAGTTACGCCAGAATTCTTGCGAATTCTGCTACAGCACAGTGCGCGAGTTCCTCCCCCGACCATGAATAATCCGGGCCCAGCGGCGCTCGGTCGTCGCGGAGCCGCGGAGCGGCCGAAGATGTGTTCACATGGAAATACAATAGGCCGACGCGCTTGATGGGCAAGCGCGTCGGCCTTTCTCGTCGTTGTGATGTTCCGCCGCGTTCGGCCGAGCGCCGAGCTCGCCGAGGCGGACGGCGATTAGCGACTCTTGGTCTTGCGCTTCGCGGTCGTCTTCTTCGCGCCGGCCTTCTTGGTCGACCGCTTGGCGGTCTTCTTGGCGGCGGGCCGAGCCTTGGGCGAACGCTTCGCCGTCTTGGTGGTCTTCTTCGCCGTCTTCTTGGTCGTCGCTTTCCGTTTGGTTGCCATATCCGTGGCTCCTCAAATGATGGGCGCCCGTGGGAATCGTCAACAAATTTGTTTCCCCCGGGCGCCCGCAAGGAGGAAACCAGCGTGAAGATCGGCGCGACGTTCGCCGCGCCCACGTCCTCACCAGCGGTATTGAACCACGTTCGACCGTTTCTCGTCAAGACGAATCTCGCCCGCCACGCCACCGACGTGGTATAAACGACCGCGGTGAATCATGGAAAGGCTCTTCGATCAGGTCGTGCGAGATGTCGCGGCGCTGGCGCGCCCAGTGCGAACGAACGAGCGACGACGCGCGCGACGCGCCCGACGCGCGCATGGCCGACGAACGGGCGCCGGCCGATCTCGTTTGATGCTCTCGCGCGTGACTCCGCGACGTCGAGTGGCGAGGTACTCGACGGCGCATCGATCAGCGGCGCATCGATCGACCAGATCATCTCCGCCTATCGCCGATTGGGCGCGCACAGCCGCGCGCGGCACCAATTGCTGCGTTTATTGGCGGCCAGCGGCGAGCTCGCCGCGCTGGCCGCCTTCGCCGATGGCAAGCCGGCGCGCTACTTGACAAAGCCCGGCCGGCGCGCATAATAAAGCCTGTCGGGGGCAACCCCGATCACGGCCCCTTCAAGGTTCCTGCCCCGCCTTGAGGGGGCTTTTCTCTGCGCCGCCGAGGAACCCCGATGAAAGCAAACGAATACGCATTGGGAACCACGGCCGGCGCGGCCCGGCGGCTGGAGATTCAAGACGCCCAATTCGCCGCGATTTCCGAAGAACTGCTCGACCGTTTGAACGTGCGGCCCAGCGAGTGTGTGGTCGAGATGGGCAGCGGGGCCGGCAGTTTCACTCGCCGGATTTTGCGGCGTTTGGGATCCGGAGGAGTCCTGGTGGGGGTCGATTACTCTCAGGAACTGCTGGACCAGGCCGCAAGCAACCTGCGGCAATCCGGCGATGCGGCACGCGCAAGCTCGGCTCGCCTGGAGCTCGTCCGCGCCGACATCAGCGACATGGCCGCCCACGCCGCCGCGGCCGACGCGCTGGTTGGGCGGACGGTACTGCACCATCTGGCGTTTCCCGAGTTGCTCTTCGGCCAATGGCGCGCGGTGTTAAAGCCCGGCGCTCGGCTTGGATTCATCGAACCCGAGTTCCGAGCCTTGATGGCGCGACTTGCGGCGCTCGAAACGCGGGGGCGAAAGGAGTTGGCTCCGCTGCGTCGCTGGGCCGAGGGAATTAGCCGCTACTACCAGGCGCGCGGCTTGGCGCCCTGCATCGGGGCCACGCTGGGCCGATCACTCGAAGTGGCGGGCTACCGCCGGGTTCACAGCCAGTGGTCGGAATGCCCTACCGACGAGGCCGCGATCGAGAATATGTTGTTGTATTACGACGAAATTCGAGAAAAGTACGCCTCGCTCGGCATCATGACATCCAACGAGATCGACGACCAGCAACGACTCTTGTCGTCGCTATCGACCGACGATTTGCCAGCCGTCTGGGGAACGTACAGCGTAACCTGCGTGGCCTGAAGGCAACTAAACCGCACGCGGCCTGCTCCGACACTAACCCGCAGCGCATGCTCCCGGGGTCCGTGCCGGCCCACGAATCAGGCAGGGTCATTTTCACGTAAAAAGCACGCACGTTGCGCGGCAACGGGCGTGCAAAAGACAGCGCCGGCGAAGCGAAAAAAAACGATCTCCGACAACCCCGGGACTCTGAGCAGGCCGCGAAAGCGGCATCCAATTGCCTCCGCACACTTCGCCCTGCCTCTCCGCCAAGAGGCAATCAACGAGGTTCTCGGTTCGATCGCCGCCCATGCCGCGCCGATGGGGACTTCATCGCTTCTTCGCTGTGTAGGCAAGAGGCATGAGCGACAAGAGTTCCCAGGCCCACCGGGGTAATGGCGATGGCATGTTTGCAAGGCGATCCTGATCGTGCTGGAGCCGATCTTTGAAGCGGACCTGCGGGACGGAACGCATCGGCGAAAGGTCACAGCGCGGCGGAGTTGGGCATCTGGGCCAGCTCTTCCTCGGCCACGATCCAGCCGCGGCAGCCGGGCGTGTGGCAACGGCAGGGAATGGCCATGTGCGCCGGCCAGGCGTAATCGATCGTCAACTGCTCGCCCTGCTCGATCTGGTCGAGCGCCAGCACGAACATCCTGCGGCCGGCGGCGATGCCCGGCGCGGCGGTGATGTCGAACCACTGCAGCCAGCAATTCGGCCGGCAACTGTGGTTCATGAAGCGGAACGGCGGCGCGGGCTCGAGGCAACGGTCGTCGCCGAGGTCCATGCAGTAGTTCGATCCGTAGTCGGCGTCGTCAATGACCGTGCCCTCGATTTCGCCGACGATCTCAGCGGCCTGGTAGCGGCGCCCCGCGAAGACCCCCTTGCCGACGGGCGTTCGGGCAATCCGCGGCGCCTTGGCGTCGCGCCTGCGTCGCGTGGCGGTCCCGGCGTTTTGTTGTCGGTTTGCGATCATCGTGAGATCCCACGGTACGGCGACGAATCAGACAGCTTAGCACAATGGCCGGCCAGCGGCCAGCCGGCCGGCCTTGGCCAGACTCGAAAGAGAAGGCTGAACCAGAGAGACCCTTGCGGCGGCGCTTCAACGTCAGGACAATGGCAAGTCCCTGCCAAGCGCGCGAAGAACACCAATCCTGTGAGGTGAACCATGGACCGACGAACGTGGCTGCGAACGACCGCATGGGGGGCGGGGACGACGGGCTTGCCTTGGCTGGCGGGCCAGGCGGCCATCGCGGCGCCGCCCGATGTGCCCGCCGCCGACGGCCGCAAGCTGGTCCCGCTCAAGATCACCGATATCCATACGATCCTCACCGCGCCCGCCGGCATCCGACTGGTCGTGGTCAAGGTGCTGACCGACGAGCCGGGTTTGTACGGGCTGGGCTGCGCCACTTTCACGCAGAGGCCGCGCGCCGTTGAAACGGCCATCGACCGCTATCTCAAACCGTTCCTCATCGGGAAGAATCCGCTGGCCGTCGAGGATGCCTATCAGGCGATGTTCGTCAGCTCCTACTGGCGAAACGGCCCGGTGTTGGGCAACGCGATCAGCGGCGTCGACCAGGCGCTGTGGGACATCCTGGGCAAGCGGGCCGGCTTGCCCGTCCATCAACTCTTCGGCGGCAAATGCCGCAAGGCGGTCGACACCTACCGGCACGCCAGCGGCGAGACGTTCGCCGAGGTCGAGGAATCGGTTCGCACGTTGATGGCCGAGGGATACCGCCATGTGCGGGCACAGGTGGGTGTGCCCAAGCTGGCGACCTACGGCGCGGGCCACCCGCCCGCCGACAAAACGCGCCCGCCCAAACCCTGGGAGCCGGGCCCCTACGCGCGGATGGTCCCGCGGCTCTTCGAGCACCTCCGCAAGCAGCTTGGCGACGAGGTCGAGCTATTGCACGACGTTCACGAGCGAGTGCCGCCGATTTTGGCGTTCCAATTGGCGAAAGATCTTGAGGACTTTCGGCTTTTTTTTCTCGAAGACCCTTTCAGCCCGGAGGACGTGGGGTACTTCACCCACTTGCGTCAACAGACGAGCACGCCCATTGCGATGGGAGAGTTGTTCAACAACCCCAACGAGTACGTACCGCTGATTTCCGGGCGATTGATCGACTTCATCCGCATCCACATTTCGCAGATTGGCGGGCTGACCATGGCCCGCAAGGTGGCGGCTTTGTGTGAATTCTTCGCGGTGCGAACGGCATGGCACGGGCCGGGCGACGTGTCGCCGGTGGGGCACGCGGCCAACATCCATCTCGACCTGGCCACGCCCAATTTCGGCATCCAGGAAGCCCGCGCCTTCAAGCAGGCGGAGCTCGACGTGTTCCCCGGCTGTCCGGAACTGAAGGACGGCTATTACTGGTGCAACGACCGACCCGGCTTGGGCATCGACCTCGACGAGCAACTCGCCGCGAAGTTCCCGATCGACGACGATCCAAGCTTCGACATGGAATGGGGGCAACTGCGGCGACGCGATGGAACCATCGTGAAACCGTAACCCCGACGCGGTTCGGCTCTTGATGGCCGCCATCGTGTTGACCGGCATGCGTTTACCTCGGGAAACACGTCCCGCGGCACTCGTCGATCAATTTGCCCTGGGCTTCCTTGAGCTTGGCCAAGGCGATCTTCCAGGCGACGACCCGGCCGATTTCGTCACTCTCGGCCTGGAACGCCTTGAGCTTCACCGCGGTAAGATCGGCGAACGTGGCTTCCTCGATGCGTTGCCGCTTTTCCAGTTGATCGAGGCGCTGCTTCCACGCCAGCGACAATTGCCGCTCGACGGCGATCTCCCGCAGCCGCGCCTCGACGGTCAGTACGGCCAGTTGAATCTCGGTCGTCACCTCTTGGCGCCGCTGCTCGGTGTACTCGGCGAGCTGACGTCGACGGGCCGACAGCTCGCGCTTGCGGTCGCGCGCCTTGCTCAGGATCTCGCGAATTCCGAAGAGCGAAATCATGGTCGAGGCCTTCATCTGCGTGCCCAATAGGCCGCCCGACCCACCCGACATCAACAGCATGACCACACTCACCGTTTTTTTGTTCAGCGACGCCGGCAGCGACTCCAACAGCCGGATCTCGGGTCTCATCGCCAGTCCCTCGGCCACGGCCAACGTCATGTCGATCGGCTCGACGACCACCTTCCAATCGGTCGTCGGCCAGAAGCGGGCGATGAGGTCCGTCGCCGGCAACCCCAACAGGCGGATCAGTTGGGCGTTGAGTTGGCTGGTTTGCAAGTCGAGTGCGACCTGCTTTCGCGTCAGCTCGAGCCGTTGCCGCCGGATCTCGCCGTCGTCAAACGTAATCGCCAGGCCCTGGCCGCGCACCTCGTCGACCATCTTCAAGGCCTCGTCGGTTTCAAGGATGCTGTCGATCAAGACGTAGCGATTGGCTAAGGCTTCGGCCAGGTGATAATAGACTTCCAGCGCCTGGCCGGCCGACTTGTTGCGCGCTTCGAGTTCGCCGGTGCGGAGGATGCGAACCTTCAACTGTTCCGAATCCGACAGCCCGCCGTGCTTCGCGGATGACTCGATACTGCGGCGTTCGGCCGCCAGCGAATTGCCCTCCGTCGAAACCGCCGCCGCCCGGCACTGGCAATCGGGAACCGAAAGTTCGTAATACTCGTGGCCTGGTCTGTCGCGCAGCCCGAGCTCGCGCTCGACCTCCGACAAGTCTCCCACATCATGATCGTCGAACTGGATGCTTTGCGGTTCCCTCGGCGGAAACAGCTCAGTCAGCGAGCGGCCCTTGCAGGCCGACACGCATGCCGCGCGCTGGCCGGCGCAACCCGCCAAGGCGGCGGCCGTCGCAAGGCCGAGCAAGCCAGCATGCAACCAACGAGGCATACCATCCCCCCAAAGCGGCGCAAAGCAGCCATTCACTCAGTTCTCATCGCCCGAAGCTCAAGTCCGGCTAGAGGGATTTCTTGGTCTATGGCGGTCGTGTCAGCCACGCGGCGCCTAGCCACGCCGCCACCGCGGCAGGCTGCGCGGTTTAGGCAGTGTGGACAGCAGGGTCGGCCCGCGGAGCAGCCAAGACGGCGTTCCCACGCGGAGCGTGGGAACGAGGTGAACCGCTCGCCTAAGGTGGCTCGGGCAGGTATCATAGTGCGAGCCGGTGGCTTCGATCCGGCGTGCTTCCCCTCGCCTGTTGACCACCCAGCCACATGACGACACAATCCACCGCTTTCTCCTCCCAGCTTCCGTTGCTCTCGCTTTACCGCACGATGCAGGTCATACGGCAGTGCGAGGAGCAATTGGCCCGCAGTCACCAGCGGGGGTTGATCCACGGCGCCTGCCACACGTACGTGGGCGAGGAGGCGATCGCCACCGGCGTCTGCGCTCACCTGGGGACGGACGACGTGGTGTTCAGCACGCACCGCGGGCACGGGCACGCGCTGGCCAAGGGCGTGACGCCACGGCAGTTGATCGCCGAATTGTTGGGCCGCGAGACCGGTTGCTCGCACGGCCGCGGCGGCAGCATGCACTTGTTCGCCCCCGAGGTCGGCATGATGGGCACCAGCGGCATCGTCGGCCCTTGTATCCTGCAAGCCGCCGGGGCCGGCTACAGTTTCAAACTATTGAAGACCGACCGCGTAGGCGTCGCCTTCTTTGGCGACGGGGCCGTCAATAACGGCGCATTCCACGAGGGACTGAACATGGCCAGCATCTGGAAACTGCCGGTGCTGTTCGTATGCGAAAACAACCAGTTCGCCACCGAAGTCCCGTTCCAATACGCGGCGGGCAACCCGAGCGTCGCCAACCGCGGCGCGGCCTACGGGCTGCCAGGCGTCGAGGTCGATGGCAACGACGTGCTGGCCGTGTACCGCGCGGCTCAGGAGGCGGTCGGCCTGGCACGCGCCGGCGGCGGACCCACGCTGCTCGAGTGCAAGACCTACCGCACCCGAGCGCATGCCGAAGGCATGGGCGACTTCACGTACCGCACGCGGGACGACGTCGAGCAGTGGAAGACTCGCGACCCGATCTTGCGGTTTCGCAACCGCGTGTTGGCCGACGGCGCCGTTCAGGCTCCCGAACTCGATGCGATCGACGCCGAGGTGAATGCCTTGATCGCCGACGCCCAGCAATTCGCCGAGCAAAGTCCCTGGCCCGATCCGGCGACGGCGGCCGACCATGTGTATTGCGAAAAGGTTGGCCTTGAGCCGTGAGACAAATTTCGTTAAAAGCCCGGTTCTTCACCTTGATTCGGAATATCCCCGTGGCCGAATTCGCAAGAATTCGGGAACGCCGCGCCGGGCATACGGCCTGAACTCCGGCGAGTTCAGCTACGCCCGCGGCAAGGAGGCCTTTGGTATGGCGTTGCGCATGGCCATCTGGATCCTTGTCGGCTTCTGGGGGGCGGCGCTGGCGGCCGGTGAGGAGTTTCCCTATACCGCCTATGTCAACGCGGCCAACGTCTACGTGCGGAGCGGACCTGGCGAGAACTACTATCCCGTACTCAAACTGCCGCGAGGCCGGAAGGTCGAGGTCTACCGCCACGATCCAGGCGGATGGTACGCTATTCGCCCACCGCGGGAGTGCTTCAGTTGGGTGTCGGGCGAGTTCATCGAACCGACCCAGGGGAAGCTTGCCCGCGTCACGGGCGAACGCGTCGTGGCCCGCGTGGGAAGCAAGTTCAGCGACATCCGCGACGTAATCCAGGTGCGGCTCGACCAGGGCGAGGAAGTCGAGGTGCTCGAGGCGAAACGCTTCAACTCAGGCCCCGCGGCGCAAACCTGGTACAAGATCGCCCCGCCGGCCGGTGAGTTTCGCTGGCTCTCCGGCCGGTTCGTCGACCGCGAGCCGCCCGACGAATCGCGCCGCGCCGCCGGCCCCGAGAATAATCTGCTGATCGCCGATGCGATGTATGAGGCGGACGTCGAAGACGGAGACGACTTCGACGCAATCGAGGTGAGTCAGACGGGCCACGCGGTGCGCGTTCCGCGAGAGCGGCTTCGCCATGAAGCGGACGACGAGGTCGAACCGGCGCCATCGACCGCCGAACGC
This sequence comes from Pirellulales bacterium, assembly GCA_035531595.1. Taxonomy (GTDB): domain Bacteria; phylum Planctomycetota; class Planctomycetia; order Pirellulales; family JAICIG01; genus DATKSN01. The sequence goes on from DATKSN010000217.1 coordinate 32,893, forward strand.
GGGCCGGCGCTCGAACGCAGCCGGCGTTGGCTCAGTGGCCACGCCGCGGCCAGCGCGACCGAGGAGTTGGACGATCTCGAGTTGGCGCTGGCTTCCATTCTGGCCGAGGAACCCAGCCAATGGGACTTCCGCCCATTAGCCTCGCGTGCCGAGGCCGCGTTGGAACACGCCGAAACGCCCCTCGACCGCGGGCGGCTGCGACGTTTCCTGCGGAAACTTTCGGAATACACCGACCTGCGGCGGCGGCACATCGCCATCATCGGGCCTGGCGGTTCGTCCGCCCACACGCTGGCGCGCGTGGATCACCTCGCCGAGGGCGCGCCGCGCGCGGCGGCGCGCCGCGACGCGCGCTCGCGGTTCGATGGCGTCGGCCGCCTGACACAGGTCGTCCCGCGCGACGCCCTCTCGCCGCGATACGCATTGCTCGACGAGCGCGGCCAGGTGACGTGTTACGTCACGCCCACGCCGGGCGTCAACCTGAGACGCTATCTGAACCAGGAAGTCGGCGTCAACGGCACGCTCGGCTTCATTCCAGAGCAAGGCGCCGCGCACGTCACCGCGCGCCGCGTCGTCAGCGTCGACGGCCCGACGTTGCATTGACGGAATGTGATTGCGACAAGGCGCGACAAGGCGACAAGGCGCTTGACTTCGGTGCCCTGGACGGTTCTAATTCGGCTGGAATCCGGCATGTCCAGTCGAATTTTCGAGCGGAGTGAAACGGCATGTGGCGACGAAGTGACGGAACCGCGTTGATCGTTGCCGGGGTTATTCTCGCGGCGCGGCCGGCGACGGCCGATTTCGTCGAGTTGGAAAAGCTGCTCGAGTCGCCCGCGACGGACCTCGCGGAAAAACTGGCGAGGCAAACCGCGGTCGTGGCGGTTCGCGGCGCATCGCAAACAGGGACATTCTGGAATATCGCACAGGCCGCCGGCGTGGAGTTGACCGCGGCGCTGCGCAAACACGATATCGATGCCCTACGGGCCGCGGGCGATACGCGCTGGGAGAAGTTGGAAGCGGTCGATCACCCGTTCACGGCCCGTGAAGCCAAATCGCTCAAGCAGGGAGATCGACAAGTGCTGATCGGCGTGGAATGGTTCCCGGCGAAAAGGCCACGCCTTAAAATCACCGCGTTCGGGCGGAAGGCGCCGAAAGCGCTCTGGACCAAGGTCATCGACGTTCCTGAAGCCGCGCTGTCGCAAGAGAGCAACATTCCGCCGATGAATCGGTCGGTCGTCCAATTCGCCAAGGGGCTTTTGGGAAAACCTGCCCGCGACGGTGACTGCGCGCAGTTGGCTGAGGAGTGCCTTCGAGCGGCCGGCGCCGGCAAGCGCGGCATTTATCTCTGGGGCCGCGAACTCGGGCCGCGCGAACCGTGGCTGCCGGGTGACATCCTGCAAATGGAGAAGGCGAGCGTCAACGCGCCGGGATTGTCGCGTACGCTCGGGCACCATACGGCCGTTGTGGAGGAGGTCCGTGTCAACGAGCTCGTCGTGCTCCATCAAAATGCGTTTCCCGATGGAAAAGTCGTGCAGCGCGATGTCTGGCCGATCGGCGGCATGCGCGGCGAGATCGTCGCCTATCGGCCATGGAACTGGCCCGAGAAAAGTCCGTTTCCGCCGGCCTGTCCGCGGCGGGCGTCGCCCGCTTTCGTCGTCCAAGGCAAGAACGGAAAGGCCGCGAAGTCCATCGACCTTCTCAAACTGGTGGATCCTCGGCTCGATCGAGTCCAGGGGATTTGGTTCTTCGAAAACGACGGCCTTCGATCACACCGGGAATTCGTGGCTCGCCTGCAATTCCCGCTGGCGCCTCCCAGATCCTATGTGTTGCGAATGAGCGTCGAGCGCATCGAAGGGGTCGATCAGTTGGGAATCGGCGTTATCGTCGGCGGACGGCAAACCATGCTCTCGATCGACGGGTACGATTCGAAGTTCACGGGCATCCACAACCTCGACGCTAAGCCGGCCAACGACAACGAATCGACCAAAGCGGGCAGCTTCTTGCCGCTCAAAAAGCGTACCCAGATCGAATGCCGGGTCTCGGACGAAGAAATCGTGCTCGAGATCGATCGTACGCCGGTCATCGAGTGGCGCGGCGATCCCGCGCGGCTTTCGTTGTCGCCCGACTGGCCGGTCCCCCATGCCGATTGGCTGTTCATCTCGTGCCACGATTCGAGCTTCGACGTCAGCTCGTTCACGCTGGAACCGTTCAAGTAGGGAACACCGCGGGGTAGTGCGGGTTCATGCCGGCATACCGCGTAACAGAGCGGCCGATCGCTCGCCAGCGGCTTGCAACTCCGCTTCCACCAGCGCATTCAGTTGGGCCTGTTCTTCGGGCGGAAATGTCGTGCCCGAATCACGGGCAGTTCGCCATCGGGCCGTCAATTCGCCGAGCCGCTGCTGCTGCTCCAATGTGAAGAAGCCATCACCGTGCATGGGCTGCACGAGAATCAGGGTTGTCTGATCTGGGCCACTGAGTTGGGCCCTGAGTGCATCGGCGGCCTCACCGACAGTTGCGCCGACCGACTGGACGTCACCTGCGACCGCGCGAAAGCGATTTGGCGAGTCCAGTGGGCCATCGGGCACTATCGAAATCGTCGTCATGGAGCGATTGTCCTCATTAGCAGTGTACCACACCACCCTCGATCGGAAAAGCCGATAGCCCAGCATGCCTCGGCGACCAATGACCTCGCGGCGTGGCGCCGGCTGCCACTCCTGAGCGTTTCAGTCGAATGGCCCGCGAACGGCCTGTTTCAAGCTACGCCCCCACCAACGACAGCGAGACGGCGGGCCGGACCGAGGGGCGGGGTGGTTCCATGCCCTCAGATTAACCGGCGGCCGGCAAACGTCCATGCCGGGCGGGCGGCGAACTTGATTTCGAGCGCTTTCTTGACGCGAAGAAGCAAAACGGCTAGGGTACGGCCACATGGGACGACCGCATCGAGCCGCTGAAGAAGGGATGGTCGTTGGGCCGCGGGAGGACGGCGAATTATCCGACTTCGTCGGATGGTTAACCCTGACGCACACGCAACGGTGGCACGCTCATCGGTATTCGACCGGTTCGGGCCACGTATATCAGGGAAGATTCAAGTCGTTCCTGATCGAAGAAGATGAGCACTTGTATTCGGTCGCGCGTTACGTGGAGCGAAACGCATTGCGGGCCAACCTGGCGCGCCGAGCAGAGGAATGGCGCTGGGGAAGCCTCTTTCGCTGGCTGCGTGGCTCCGCTGAAGATAAAGCGTTGCTCGCCTCGTAGCCCCTGCCGAGGAGTCCCGACTGGATCGAGCGCGTTGACCGGCCGCAGAGCGAGGCTGAACTATCCGATGGCCAAGAAAAAGTGTAAGCCAAACAAGAACCGGCGGCAACCGGCGCAGCCGCCCCGTGATCTCCCCGACCGCCGGGCGATGGAAGGCATGATGCACGAGCTTGTCGCCGGGCTGCAAGGCGATGCGCGCCAGGACACGCCGCTCGGCCAAGCCCAGGCGCTCATGTACCGGGCATTCGAGGAGCCTTTGGAGCACCGCCGGGGCCAGCTTGCAAAAGACGCACTGGCCATTTGCCCCGACTGCGCCGATGCCTACGTTCTGCTGGCTGAACACGCTCCCAGCCGCAACGAGGCTCGACGCCTTTACGAACAAGGCGTGGCCGCCGGCGAACGCGCGCTGGGCACGGAAGCCTTTCAACGTGATGTCGGCCAGTTTTGGGGCGTCCTCGAAACCAGGCCCTACATGCGCGCCAGGTGCGGACTGGCCCATGCCCTCTGGAGCGCAGGCCGTCGTGAGGAGGCGGCGCGGCACTTGCAAGACATGCTGCGGCTGAACCCTGGCGACAACCAGGGCGTTCGTTACACCCTGGCGGGCTTCCTGCTCTTCCTCGACCGCGACGAAGACCTGGCCCGACTTCTCGAACAATACGACGAAAACTCCGCGACGTGGGAGTACAGTAAGGCCCTCCTCGACTTCCGGCGGCACGGCGACTCGCCCCGAGCTCGCCAGTTGCTCACCCAGGCCAAGAAGACCAACAAGCACGTCCCGGCCTTCCTGAGTGGCGAAAAATACCCTCCAGCGGGTCAACCCGGCTATTACAGCCCCGGCGACGAGAACGAAGCGCTCAATTACCTGAGCGGCTTCCTCGCCGCCTGGAAGTCCACACCCGGGGCCGTCGCCTGGCTACGGGCAACCCTCGGTCAGAAGAAGCAGGCGGCCCCACAACCGAAGGGACCGCTCGGCGACATCAAGAAATGGCTGAACAAGAACCTGGCGCAAGAGTTCGACGTGTGGCAGGCGGACTTCCGCCAGATGCCGACCTGGATCAGGATCGCAGGCGAAATGTCGCGACCGTGGGCCGTTCTGGTGGCGAGTCGCAGCAACGATCTGGTCCTTGCCCATCAGATGTCCGAAGAAGCACCCTCGGCGGCGCTGCTGTGGGACACGTTGGCGCAGGCGATGCGGCACCCGGCGGCGGGAGCACCCCACCGGCCCACGGAGTTGCAGGTTCGGGCCGGCGACCGCTGGGAGGCGCTGAGGCCGCACCTGGACGAGATCGGCACCGGACTTGTCGTTGCCGAGGATCTGGGGCCGATAGATGTGATCCTCAACGAAATGTGCGCCCGCCTCTGCGGAAAGCCGGTGCCGGGCCTGCTCGACATGCCCGGCGTTACCCCGGCGCAGGTCGGCGGCTTCTACGAGGCCGCCGCATTGTTCTTCCGCCAAGGTCCCTGGAAAAAAGTAGGCGACGAAGCGGCGATCAAGGTCGAGTGCGACAAGTTTCAAAGCGGGCCGTGGTACGCCGTGGTCATGGGACAGTCGGGCTTGACTACGGGTCTGGCGCTGTACGAAGACCTGAAGGCGTTACGGGGGATTTGGACGACGGAGGGTAACGACAAGGAATCGGCCCGTCAAAGCGTGGCGACGACCGTCATCTTTGGGGAAGAGTGGACCATCCCCGTGACCGAACTGGACGCGGCGAAGAAGCACGGTTGGCAAGTGCCTAGGCCCGACGCCTACCCGGGAATCTTTCACAAGGAGCGGGGGCTGTCGATGCGCCGGCCGCTGGCCTGGGAACTGGAACTGGCCGAGGGGTGTCTGCGTGCCATCCCGGATTTCGTGAACCGGTACACGCAGGACGATTTGACCAGGGAACAAGTCGCGGTGCCCGTGGCCTCGGGACGGTTGAAGCTGGCGCTGTCGTGGGTGAGCGAAGAAGGGTAGTTCGGTGGGACAAGACCGCGGAGCGGGTGCCGGCCCACCAGTGCCGACCCATGGTGGGCCGGTGCTCGCCAAAGGCGAGCTTGTCCCACCCTACGATTACGTTCCCTTATTCCGCCACTCCTTCCAGAGCAGCCGCGGAAAGATGCTGGCGTCGCGTGTGTAGCGCCGGCCGAGCCGGCGCGGCTCGGTGCCAATGCGATACAGCCATTCCAGTCCGGCGCGGCGCATCCAGCGAGGAGCGCGCGATCGCTCGCCGGCCAGAAAGTCGATCGTGGCGCCGATGCAAAGCGCAACCGGGGCGGCGATCGCCCGCCGATGCCGCCGGACCCAGAGCTCTTGCTTTGGCGCGCCAAGCCCGATCAGCACCACGTCGGCGGACGCTTTGGCAATTCTGGCCAGGACGGCGGCGTTCTGGGTGGCGTCACTCTCGAAGCCCATGGGCGGGCTGACCGTGCCGACCACCGTGACCGCCGGCCAGCGCGCGGCGATGTTCGCCGCCGCTCGCTCGGCGACTCCCGCAGCACCGCCCAACAGGAACACGCGCAGGGGCGAATTGGCGCGGGTCGCGTCGAACAAGGCGGGCACGAGGTCGCTGCCGGCGACCCGTTCGGGCAACGGTTTTCCCAGCCAGCGCGAAGCCAACACCAAAGGCGCGCCGTCGGCCAGCACCAGGCCGGCCTCGGCATAAGCCCGCCGCAGCCCTTCATGCTCCTGAAACAGCACCGCATGATCGACGTTGGGCGTGACGATGTAGCGGCAGATTCCGTCGCGGCTCGTAACCCAATCGCGGACTTGTGCCACAGCTTCGCGCATGCGCAACACGTCGATCTCGATGCCGAACAATCGCACGCGCCGGCGAGGCGTGGCGGGAACGAGCGGTCGATCGATCGCCGCGATCGGTTTTTCGACGGGGTCGGCAACGGCGACCGTGTCCGTGGCCTGATCGGTCAAAATGGGTTCGGCGAAGGACATGTGTTAGGGCTCCATACATCCGCGATCGTATTACGAGCGGCCTGCTGCGACACTAACCCGCAGCGCAAGCCGCGGGGGTCCGTGGCGGCCCACGAAACAGGAAGGATCATTTTTACGGAAAAAGCACGCACGTTGCGCAGCAACGGGCGTGCGAAAGAAAACGGCAGCGAAGCGAAAAAAACCATCTCCGATAACCCCATGACGTCTGAGCGAGCCGCGAAAGCGGCATCCAATTGCCTCCGCACCCTTCGCCCTGCCCCACGCGCTTTTGGATCGCTTGGGAGGGGTTTCGGAGTCGTTTTTTTTCGCGTAGCGCCGCGGCTCGGGGGCGATGCGGATACAGAACAGGCATTCCGCCGCCGAAACGGCGGGGATTTGTCGCTTTCGTGCCCTTGCTTGCGCCGCGGGTTCGTGTCCGGAGCATGAATAATCCGGGTCAGTGTGCGTTTGGGTTTCGCTCAAAGTCCGTGCCCCGTAGCACGCGCCGGTAAACCTGGGCCACGCCGGCGGCCATTCCGCGATCGGAGAAATGTTCCGCTTGACGTTCAAACCCATTGGCACGGAACGCTTGCCAATCGACGTCGCCCGCGATCACTCGACCGATGCTCGCGGCCAACCCGCGCGCGTCGCCCGGCGCGACGATCAGCCCGTCGAAACCGTCGCGGATCGCTTCGGGTACGCCTTCGACGCGCGTTGCAATCACAGGCACGCCCGCGGCCATCGCCTCGAGCATCACCATCGGCAACCCCTCGCCGAACAAACTGGGAAGTACGAACAGGTCCATCCGATCGAGTTCGTGGTTGACCTCCGAGCGGAACCCGCGCCAGTCGATCGCGCCGCTCACGCCGAGCTGTTGGGCGAGTTGCTTGATCTGTTTTTCGTAATGCGGCGTTTCGAACGAGCCAACCGCCCGCAGCCGCACCGCCAAGCCGGCGGTTCGCAACTGGGCCAGTGCCGCCAACAGAACTTCCAGCCCCTTACGCGGACGGAACAGGGCGACGGCGCCCAACGTCCACTCGCCCACGGGCGTTGTCCTTGGCGGGAGCTTTCCTCGCGAGGGAACGCCGTTGCAAACCACGGCGAGCCGGTCGCGTGGAATTCCCAACCGGAGGCCATACTGCTCTAAACTCCGCGAAACCGCGATCGCGCCGGCCACTCCCACAAGGCTCAACCGCTCGGTCGCGGCGTTGAGCAGGTTGCGCAGCCGGTGCGTGGTGTCGCTGGAGGTCGGGCTGTGCAGGTGATGGACGACGGGCACGCCGGCCAGCGCGGCGGCCAACCGGCCGACAAACGCCGCCCGCGGCGTGTGCGTATGGACCAGCCGAAAGCGCTCGTTGCGTATGATCCGAGCGAGGCGGCGGGCGGGCGCTGGATCGACCCTGCCGCGCATTGGCAGTGCGTAGAGCGGCGATTGTCTCGATTGACGCAGGAGCGGGAAGCGGTCGGGCTTGACGCAGGCGAACCCGACTTCAAACCCTTCGGCCGGCAGCCGCAACGCCAGCAGATCCTGCACACGTTCGGCCCCCGCGTAATGCTCGCCGTTGACGACGTGCAACACTCGCACCATGGCCGGAAGCGCGGCTTGGCGCGCGATCGGCGACTGACCGCCGGCCGCCTCGCCGGCGGCCGGAAGTATCGTGGCTGTCATGGGCGACCCTCGTGTTCAACGGCCTACCCAAAGGCTAGGTTCGTCGCTTTGGGCTCTGTAGGGAACGCCCTCCGTGGCGTTCCGTGAAGCTGGTGCGTCGTCTTCTGGCAGGACACGGAACGCCGCGGAGGGCGTTCCCTACAGACTCGGCACCGTCTTCGTATCCTCTCGCCTTGAATCGAGCCGTTGCTCAACTCTAGCTCATCAATAGGCCCCGCGGCGGCTGAGCACGCTCATCGGCGTCTTGCAGAGAAGTTTCAGGTCGGTCAGAAGGTTCTGGTTGCGCAGATACCAGATGTCCATTCGCACCCAATCTTCGAAGCCGATCTCACAGCGGCCGCTCACTTGCCACAGGCACGTCAGGCCTGGCTTTACGGCCAATCGTTGCAGTTGCCACGTCTGGTACTTGGCCACCTCGGCGGGCACCGGCGGACGGGGGCCCACCAAGGCCATCTGGCCCAAGAGCACGTTGAACAACTGGGGCATCTCGTCGATCGAGGTCGAACGCAAGAAACGGCCGACGCGGGTGATTCGCGGATCGCGGCGGTTCTTGAACACCGGCCCCGAAGCCTCGTTGGCGACCTGGTGTTGCAGCCGGCTGGCGTCGACGACCATCGAGCGGAACTTGAACATCCGAAAGCGGCGGCCGCAGAGACCGACTCGCTCCTGCGCGAAAATCGGCTGTCCTTTGGTCGTGACCATCAATACGGCCCAGGTAACCACGATGATCGGCGAAAGCAGCGCCAACAGCACGACCGCTCCCGCCAGGTCGAACGCCCGCTTGGCCGCCTGGTAGAGAAACGATTCGTTGCCGGATGGAATGATCACATTGCGGCCGGCGTCCAACGCCGGCAGCGAACGGCCTCGCGGCGAAACCACGAACGAACGGCGGTGGGGACGGACACGGCGGGTCGAGTAGCTTGTGTTCGATTCGGTCAGGTTCAGCGTGGTCATCGTCGATTCCTGTGGATGGTTCACCATGACATCCGCCTCGGACATGATGGTCGAGTGGTGCAAGCGATAGAAAGCAAGGCATGTGCCAAAAGCGTGGCCATGCAAGCCTGGAAAACCCCAAGACGTTCAATGCCAAGGGTTTGCAAAGGAAAGCCCGATCAGGCCAAACGATAAGGGACCGCCGCGGAACGTGGTAGAAAATCAACGCGATGTCGCCTCGAGACGACGGTCGTCCTCCCTGACCGCCGCCAGCACCACCATGGCGGCCAACGCCAGTACGGAGCCGCTGCCGAAGGCCGGCACGACGCCGAATTCCTCATAGAGCGCGCCGAACAACAGGCTGGCCGGCAGGGCGGCGACGCCCATGAGAAGATTGAACCAACCGTAGGCCAGGCCGGTGCGTTGTTGGCCGACGAGCCGCGCGACAAGCGTCTTTTCGCTCGGCTCGCTCAGCGCGTAGAACACCGAATAGAGCAGGAACAGCGCCCAGATTTCCCATGCCGTCGTGGCCAGCGCGAAGCCGAGGTAGACCACCGCATACAGCAGCCATCCGGCGAACAAGAGCGGCTTGGGCCCGAACCGATCGACCGCACGCCCCCCCACGATATTGCCCGCGCTCTTGGCGATATGGAACACCAGCCAGAGGATGGGTAAAAGCGACTTGTCGACGCCCAGATCCTCGGCGCGCACCAGCAGGAACAGGTCGCTCGAATTACCCAGTGTGAAGATCAACAGCGATACGAGGTAGACGTGAAAACCGCGTGAGTAGTGGCGCAAACCGAGACTGAACGGCCGCCCGGCCGGCGTTTGGCGCTTTGGCTCCTTGAGCCCGACGACGACCAGGGCCACGACGGCCAGACCCGGCAGCAGCGTAAGCAGGAACAGCGTTCGCAGGTCGTCGGGCCAGCACCAGAGAAAGGCCCATGCCAAGAGCGGACCGACGGCGGCGCCCAAGTGATCCATGGCGCGGTGAAAGCCGAACGCGCGGCCGCGGAGGCTGGAATCGGTCGAGTCGACGATCATCGCGTCGCGCGGCGCGGTTCGCAATCCTTTGCCTAGGCGGTCGAGCGCGCGGACGACAAACACATGCCAGGGACGCGTTGCCAACGCCAGCCAGGGGCGAACGAGCGCCGCCAACGCATAGCCGCGAACGACCAATCCTTTGCGGTTGCCGGTGCGGTCGGACCAACCTCCCGCCCAGAGTTTCAGCACGCTCGAAAGCGAATCGGCCACCCCCTCGATGACGCCCAGGTGGAATTTGTTTCCTCCCAACACGTCGATCAGGAACGAAGGCAGCAAGGGAGCGATCATCTCGCTTGCCACGTCGTTCAGGAAGCTGGCCCAACCCAGAAGCCAGACATTGCGGGGCAAGCGTGGCTTGCTTGGCGGTTCGGGGTCGTTCGACACGCGCGCTCCCTAGATCAATGACGGGTGGGCGGCGCCCACCCTGCGTAATGGATGACAAGAGCGTGCCATCATAGCAGTCGAATCACGGCGCTTGCCACGGCCGGGCTTGCCCGGCACCGCGGTAAGCGGTAATTTAGAGCTTCGCACGGTGGCTATAGCTCAGTCGGTTAGAGCACCAGATTGTGGATCTGGGGGTCGTGGGTTCGAGTCCCATTAGCCACCCTTCGTCAGCGGACCCATTGTCCGCTGTTGTCGTTTCGAGAGCGGACACAAGGTCGCATTCCGGTTCAACTTGCGCCGCGTGACTTCCAGCATCCCGCGCGCCGGCGTCTCGCCGGTTAGGACAATCGGGCGCCTCGCCGCCGGTGTCGTTGGGGCCTTTTTGGGCCGTTTTTGGTCCGAAACGGCGCGTTTTTACTGCAACCCAATTCGCATCGCCGGCCTCATCGACTTGTCCGACATCCAGGACATTAGGTACTGCAACCCTGACTGCAACCCGCGCGGCGGCCCGTTCCCGCTGGTCGGCCGAAGCGCCTGACGTCGACGCGCCGTCGGTCCCCGTCAAACGGCCTTCTTGGGCCTCCGGCGGCTCGCCTGAGCGGCGCGGGGCGTCCGGCAAAGCATCAATGCCGGATCGCTTGTCGGCCAGTCCCAGCCGCGTGTAGCTGTTCAGCGTGGTTCGCATGTCGGCGTGCCGCGCGAGCTCTTTGGTTTGAGTCGGCAGCACACCGCTCCGGGCCAGCTCCGTCACGAACCGCATCCGGTTGCTGTGGAAGTCGGCGTACAAGCCATCCTCACCCAGGTAGGCGAGGAAGTCGGACGACTCTCGCTCTTTGCGTTGCCCTTCCGTCGCCGCCTCCGCGACCCAAGCGGCGCGCGCCAGCTCAAGATCGACCCTCATCATTTCCGATGTCTTCCGTCCCCATCGCCTCGGCGACGCGTTCTTTGCCCGTCCGCGTCCGCGTCCGATGCTCGCGGCCGCATGGCAGCGCCCCACCGGCAAAAGCAGTGTGTCGCCGGCGACGGCGCCCTTGTCGGCAAGCCACGCGCGGACCCATGCCACAATGGAAGGATGCAACGGGATTTCCGCCGCGTCGCGGTTCTTGGTGTGCTTGCCTTTCACGCGCACGGTCGGCGCCTCGGCGTCGAGGTTGAACGAGCGGATCGTCAGCGAACCCAGCTCCCCGCGGCGAAAGCCGGTCCAAGCCGCCAGCACGTAAAGCATCGCCCGATCGCGCCCGTCGATGGATTCCACCGTCCGGCGGCTCGCCTCCGCCGCCGCGACCAGCCTTGCGAATTCGTCCGCGTCCAAGGGCCGGCGAGGATGACGTGGTTCGTCATCCTTCGCGGCGTAGCCGATCCGGGCCAACGGGTTGTACGGCGCGCGGCGCTCCTTCACCAGCCAGCTGCAAAAGGCGCTGAACCGCCGCAAATAGCCCTGGCAGGTTTTGGCGCCGGCGCCCTTTGGCTTACGGTTGGCGACGACGCGGCCGCGACGGCGCAACGTGTCAATGCAGGCGAGCACCTTGGCATGGGTCACATCGGCCGCCGCGGTGAACTTCCCTTCGCGCAGAATCCAGCCGCCGTCGCTCTTGACGGCCGCGACGTGTTCGGGCGTTTTGCCGTCGCGGGCCAAGTGCTCGCAATAATCGGCGAGGTGCTCGCTGAGCGGGCGGCGCGCGTGTTGTTCCTGTTCGCGCGGCGCGGCAAGGCCCTTGCGCTCCTTGTCCGCGTGCGTCTGGCGGTCTTGCAGCTCTCGCTCGCTGGCGGCCTGGTCGGTGAACAGCGCGATCCGATTCTTGAAGCCGTCGGCGCCGGTGAAATCGCCGTACCACTTCTTGGAAACGCGGATGGCCTTGGTCTTGCGCGGCGGTCCCTCAGGGTCGTCCTTGGGCTCGGCGCGCGTGAGCTTGCCGTGGGAATCGTAGAAGCGGGTCGCGACCTGGCCGGGGAGCTTGTCCCAGTCGGCCTTGCGACGGACGCGTTTGCCGTCGGCGTCGAGATAACGAACCGTGGTGACACGAAAAACGGCCATGCGGGTTTCCTCCATAGAGCACGCCGCGCGGCGGGGCGCGGGCTCTACTCCGCGGCCCCCACCGCGACGGCGAAGGATTCATTCGATTCAACGTAAACGATCGGCGGCATAATTCAAGCCGCCGTAATTCAAGCGGCCCCCGCGGCGCCCTCGTCGGCGCCCTGCATCAGGGCGAGTTGCCGTAGCGGCCGATCACTGATGCCGCGCGCATCGTGGTGCCGTTCGATCGCCCGTTTCTTGTCGCGGGCGGTTTCCTCGGCCTGGTCGTACTGCCGCCAGGCCTTGAGGTAATCGGCCAGGTTGAACAGCGCGAGTTGCTTGTACCGCCGGCAGGCGTCGCCCGTCTCTCGGTCGACGTCGGGCAAGGAAATCAAAAACGGGGTTCCATCCGGCGATACCGCGCGGTGAATCGCCCTCCGCAGATCTTGCTTGACCACGGCCTCGAGCGCCGCGTCGCGGTATTCCGGCGGGATCGGCACGCTGCCCATGAAGGCGGCCGTCAACTCCCCGATCGTCGCCGGCTTGGTGACGCGCGAAATGAAGCGGTCAAAGGCTTCGTTGAGGGTGGTTGACATGGGAACGACGCGGGTTGCGGTTATGATGAAAAGCGATGTAAAAACAAAAGCACCGGGCCGGCGACGCCGATCGGGGATCGGATCTCGATGGCGCGCCGGGCCCGGCGTGTCACACGGCTACTTCGGCGGTCCGCGCGCCTTCGCTGCCGGCAGGTGTACACCGCGGAAACGTAGGCAGCCCGTCAGGAACGCCCCCGGCGTCTTGGTGATCTCGCCCGCCGCGTGCTTTTCGCGCAGGATGTCGAGCGACTCGTTCAGCGATTTTTTCCCCGGCGGTCCCATCGCAATGACCGCGTCGACGATGGTCGCGACCCATGACGCGGCCGTCCCGGTGTCGCCTGCGGCGGCCAACTCGGCTTGGACGTGGGCCGCCAGGGCGCGTCGCGCGGTGGACGGGTCGGCCAGCTCGGCGGCGGCCAGACGCTGAGCGATCACTTGAGCAGGCTCGCCCACGCTGGCGATGCCGGCCGCCGTCGCCTCCGGCGGACGGCGCGCAATTTTTTGCGCGCCGTCCGCCTCCATGGGGATGGGTGATGGCAATGCGCTTGCGCTCTCAAATGGATCCATGGCCATGGATCCATGGAGCGCAAGCGCATTGCCATCACCCATCCCCATACCATCTCCATGGGCGCCGACTGCTGCGCAGTCGGCACCCCCCCCTACCCCCCCCGCGTCGGCCGGCGGATCGAGTCGCACGGATGCGACACGATCCGCCACCGCCCCCGGCAACTCGACCAGCAGCGTTGCGCCGTCGAGGGCGACGCACAGTCTGGCATCCCGCAGCCCGCACAGCCGGCGGTAGGCGGTGGACCGGTCGACGTCCAGGCCGCCATCGGATCGCGGCGCGGCCATCGACTCGACCAACGTGCCGCCATGCAGCGGGCGCGGCTCCCAGCCGCACACTCGTAGCAGCCAGAGCCACGTCTCGACGAGTCGCGCGTCGTCCGCCTCGCGCAGCACTCCATCGACGATGTCGGCGACGGCGACCGGCCGGGCGCGGTCGTCAGCCTGCGGGCGTGGGGCCATCGGGGCGCCTCCCTGCGGGTCGTCGGTGGTGCCAGATCGGTATCGGCGCGATGTCGGCATCGTCGTCGCTGTCGTCGCCGATCGGTAGGCGTAGCTGCGCGTCGGCTCGCGTCGCCGCCGGGTCGTGCGCGGCTCGCCAGTCGCGTACGGCGATCGTCGCTTGCCTGGGCTCGCGCGCCTCGACGACGATCAGCCCGCGCGCAGCCAACGTCTCGATCCAGCGTCGCACGGCGCGCTCGCTCGCGGCCATGGCGCGCTGCAGGCGCAGATAGTCCACCGTCAGTTTCCGCGGGCGGCAGCCGACGACCTGCCAGAGCACGATGTAGGCGAGCAGGGGCTCGCGGCGGATGCCTCGCATCGCGAGCAGCTCGGGCGGCACGTGCCACGTCGTGGGCACGGCATCGAGCGGCGGGGCGCCGGTGGGCGTGTCTTTCGGCATTCTCATCGTCGGCCCTCCCCCCCCCATCGCGCGCCACGTCGCATTGTCCGGCGTGCCCGCGGCCAGCCAGGCGTCGATGACGTCGGCGCGGTACAGGTACTCGCGGCCCACCCGCTCGCCGTCGGGCAGCTTGCCGGCCGATCGCATGCGGGTGATCG